>NZ_JBXAKN010000001.1:908060-1235059 GCF_058798375.1 Acidovorax sp. GW823-FHT01C06 | reverse complement strand
GTGGCCGTCAGCTCTTCCATGCTCGCCGCCGTCTCTTCCAGGTTGGAGGCCGTCTGCTCCGTGCGCGCCGACAGGTCATGGTTGCCGTTGGCGATCTGGATCGACGCCGACGACACCGAGTCCACCCCCGAGCGCACCTCGCTCACCACGCCGCGAAGGCGGTCTGACATGGCCGACAGGGCCCGCGTGAGCATGCCCAGCTCGTCCTTGCGGTCGTCGTGGATGTTCTGCGTGAGGTCGCCCGCCGAGATGGCCTCGGCCAGGGCCACCGCGCGGTCCAGCGGCGCCGTGATGGAGCGCACCAGCATCGCGGCCAGCAGCATGCCCAGCAGCACCACGGCGACGGCTGCCACGGCACCGATCAGCACCAGGTTGCCGCGCGTGTCGTGCGCCGCACGGACGGCTTCGTCGCGCTGGCTTTGCTGCGCGGCCACGAACTTGTCGATGGCCTCCAGGTAGGCCACGGCCTTGGGGCGGTAGACGTTCGCCAGGTACGCCTGCTTGGCCGCCGCATCGCCCGCATCCGTCAACTCCTTGAGCTTGTCGGTCTGGCCCCGGATATCCGCACGCGTGGCCGCCACCTGCGCGAGCGCCGCCTTGTCCTCTGGCGAGACGGAGGTCTTGTTGATCTTTTCCTGCACCGGCGTGATGCGCGCGGTGAGCGCGGCCACCCGGGTGTCGAAGTCGGCCTTGAGCGCCTGGTCGGTGGTGACGAAACTCGCCATCGACATCGTCACGGCCACCTCGGCCAGGCCGCGCCAGGTCACGGCGGTGGTGATGGCGGCTTCGTATTTTTCCACGGCCTCTTCGGTGGACGCCGTCACCTGCCGGCCGTACCACTGGGTCCAGATGGCCGAGACCAGCATGAGCGCCAGAAGGCCCAGGATGACGCTCCACATCTTGTGGGACACGCGCAGGTCGTTGAATTTCATGGTTGCTCCTTGGAACGCCTACGATGGTCTGAAAGGACTGCCCGGCACATGGCCCCGGCCGAGGTTGCCGGGCCGCCGGACGCAATGCCCCTGACTGCAGTGTTGCTGGGTTCGGCAAGGCACGTTATCGGTACAAGCCCTAAAATGGCCTCGTGACAACCATACTCAACGCCGACCTGCACTGCCATTCCGTGGTATCCGACGGAACCATGACCCCCGAGGACCTGGCCGCGCGGGCCAGGGCAAACGGTGTCGAGCTGTGGGCGTTGACCGACCATGACGAAATCGGCGGCCAGCACCGCGCCCGCGCAGCCGCCCACGCACAGGGCATGGCCTATCTCACGGGTACCGAGATTTCCGTCACCTTCGCCGACACCACCGTCCACATCGTCGGCCTGGGGTTCGACCCCGACGACGCGCAGTTGGCCCAGGGCCTGGCCGCGACCCGGGGCGGGCGCGGCGAACGCGCCAAGGACATGGCGCAGCAGCTGGCCCAGGTGGGCATCCAGGGCGCGTATGAAGGCGCCCTGCAGTTCGTGGGCAACCCGGCGCTGATCTCGCGCACGCATTTCGCTCGCTTCCTGGTGGAAACCGGGGTCTGCAAGGACACCTCCGAGGTATTCCGCAAGTTCCTCACCGAAGGCAAGCCCGGCTACGTGCCGCACCGCTGGGCGTCGCTGGGCGACGCCGTGCGCTGGATCACGGACGCGGGCGGCATGGCGATCATTGCCCATCCGGCGCGCTACAAGTTCAGCGCCAATGAGGAATTCGCGCTGTTTTCCGAGTTCAAGACCCACGGCGGGCGCGGGGTGGAGGTCGTCACCGGCAGCCACAGCGCTGCCGAATACGTCACCTACGCCGGCATGGCGCAGGAATTCGGCCTGGCCGCGTCGCGCGGCAGCGACTTCCACAGCCCCGATGAATCGCACACCGACCTGGGCACCCTGCCGCTGTTGCCCGGCGCGCTGACACCCGTGTGGGAGCTGCTGTCCGACCGCATCCTCCATCCGGCCAACGCCTGAGGCGCACCCGTTCATGGCCCAGTATTTCGAAGTCCATCCCGACAACCCGCAGCCCCGCCTGCTCAAGCAGGCGGCGGCGCTGCTGCAAAAGGGCGGCATCGTGGCCGTGCCCACCGACTCCAGCTATGCCCTCGTCTGCCATCTGGACGACAAGGACGCCGTGGACCGCCTGCGCCGCATCCGCCAGGTGGACGACAGGCACCACCTCACGCTGCTGTGCCGCGACCTGTCGGAGCTGGCCAACTATGCGCGCGTGGACAACCGGCAGTACCGCCTGCTGAAGCTGGGCACGCCCGGCCCCTACACCTTCATCCTCGAAGCCACCAAGGAAGTGCCGCGCCGCGTGAGCCACCCCTCGCGCAAGACCATCGGCCTGCGCGTGCCCGACCGCAAGGGCCTGCAGCTGCTGCTGGAACTGCACGGCGCCCCCTTGCTGGCCACCACGCTGATACCCGCTGGCGAGACGGAACCGCTGAACGACCCGCAGGAAATCCGCGAGCGCTATGAAAAGCTGGTGGATGCCGTGGTGGATGCGGGCGCCTGCCCGCTGGAGCCCACCACGGTGGTGGACCTGACCCCCATGGGCACCGGCGGCGAACCCGAAGTGATGCGCGAAGGCCGGGGCAGCTTGAAGGCTCTGGGGCTGTAAAACTGCAGGCCCGGGGGCCCGCCCGGCGCCCGCGCAGAGCGGTCTTGAGGATCGGTAAAAGCACATTTCAGGCTACCGCGCCCAAAAACCGGCGCTGCCAAAACCAGCGCCACCGTGGAACTGGCTCCGCCAGGCCACCGGTGGCGTCCCCCGGAGGGGGAAGCGGCGCAGCCGCTCAGGGGCTACAGCTTGAACGCACCCACGGCCTGCTCCAGGTCCCGGGCCTGCGCGGTGAGCGAGGTCGCGGTGGACACGGCGCTCTGAACCAGCGCGGCCGTTTCCTGCGTGGAGCCATCCATGTGCGACACCGCCACATTCACGTGGCTGATGGCCTCGCTCTGCTCGCGCAGGGCGATGGAGATTTCCCCCAGCAGCGCGCTCACCTGGCCCACGGCGGTCACGATTTCGGCCATGGTCTTGCCAGCCTTGCCCACCTGGCCGGCGCCGCTCTCCACCTGCTCCACCGACGCGCTGATGAGCGCCTTGATCTCGCGCGCGGCGACCGCGCTGCGCTGGGCCAGGTTGCGCACCTCGCTGGCCACCACCGCGAAGCCCCGGCCCTGCTCGCCCGCGCGGGCGGCCTCCACGGCGGCGTTCAGCGCCAGGATGTTGGTCTGGAAGGCAATGCCTTCGATGACCTGGATGATGTCCACGATCTTGCGCGAGCTGCCGCTGATGGCCTGCATGGTCTGCACCACCTCGCCCACCACGGTGCCGCCGTGCTCGGCGATGGCCGAGGCCTTGACGGCCAGGCCGCTGGCGGAATGGGCGCGCTCGGCGTTCTGGCGCACGGTGGCGGTCAGTTGCTCCATGCTGGCCGCCGTTTCGGTCAGGGAGGACACCTGGTCCTCCGCACGGCGGGACAGGTCGGTGTTCCCATGGTCGATGTTCACCGCGGAGGCGCTGATGGCATCCGCATCCTGCTTGATGCGCGACACCAGGTCGGTCAGCGTGTCTTCCATGGTGCCCAGCGCCCCCAGCAGCCGGCCGAAGTCCCCTTCCAGGTCCGAACTGAATTCCTGGCTCAGGTCGCCCGAGGCCACGGTTTCGGCGATCAGGATGGCCTGGTTGAGCGGGCTGACAATGCCGCTGCGCAGCGTGAGAAAAGCCACCAGCGAGAGCGCGAACACCGCCAGCCCGCCGCCCACGATCCAGCCGCGCGCGCCTTGCAGGTGCTCCTGCGCCTGCGTGGCCTTGGCCGTGCGCTCACCGTCCGCGGCGGCGTTGCTGGCCGTGGACACCGCGCCGCGGTAGGCGTCTTCGGCCCGGCCGATCCTGGACATCGCCATGCCCATGGTCAGCGCCACCAGCAGGGCGATGCCCCCGAACGCAAGAATGAGGCGGGTTCCGATTTTGAGGTGATCCAAGGGCACGGGAATGTCTCCGAAAGGGGTCTGCGTAGTATGAGTGTGGGCCAGAGCGCAAGAAAAGGGCTGGACGCGAGCCCAACAGATGCAATTCGTTACGCCGTGCCACATGCTATCAACGATTTGTCCGCCACTCCCGATCTTGTCGTACCACTGGCCGCCACGCTGCCCGGCCGGCCCCTCCTCCCGCGCGGCCCGGGACCCATGCCACGCGTCTGAGACAATCGACAGGTGGACATCTCCAATCTCATCCAAACCGTTCTGATCTACGCCCTGCCGGTGCTGTTCGCCATCACCGTGCACGAGGCAGCCCATGGCTACGCCGCGCGCCACTTTGGCGACAACACCGCGTACATGATGGGCCGGATCACCCTCAACCCGCTCAAGCACATCGATCCGGTCGGCACCATCCTGATGCCGCTGCTGCTGTACTTCGCGACCTCGGGGGCCTTCCTGTTCGGCTATGCCAAGCCCGTGCCGGTCAACTTCGGCAATCTGCGCAACCCCAAGAAGCACATGGTGTGGGTGGCGCTGGCAGGGCCCGCCTCCAACTTCATCCAGGCCATCGTCTGGGCCGTGCTGCTGGTGTCCCTGGTGGGCTTTGGCGTGGACGAGCGCTTCTTCATCGAAATGGCCCGCGCCGGGGTGCTGGTCAACCTGGTGATGTGGGCGTTCAACCTGTTTCCGCTGCCTCCGCTCGACGGCGGGCGCATCCTGGTGGGCCTGCTGCCCTGGAAACAGGCCCACATGGTCTCGCGCATCGAGCCCTGGGGCTTCTTCATCGTGATGGGCCTCGTGATCGCGGGCGTGGTGGGCACGCTGTGGCTGCGCCCGCTGATGTCGCTGGGCTACGGCGCCATCAACCTGCTGCTCACGCCGCTCACCGCCTTGCTGCGCTGATCGCCTTTTCTCCCCCTTTTTGCTGACACCGTCTCCATGAGCACCACGCGCTTTCTCACCGGCATCACCACCACGGGCACGCCCCACCTGGGCAACTTCGTGGGTTCCATCCGCCCGTCCGTGGCCGCCAGCCTCACGCCCGGCGTGCAGAGCTTCTACTTCCTGGCCGACTACCACGCGCTCATCAAGTGCGAAGACCCGGCGCGCATCCAGCGCTCCACGCTGGAGATCGCGGCGAGCTGGCTGGCCGCAGGGCTGAACCCCGAGAAGGTCACGTTCTACCGCCAGTCCGACATCCCCGAAATTCCCGAGCTGACATGGCTGCTGACCTGCGTGACCGGCAAGGGAGTGCTCAACCGCGCCCACGCCTACAAGGCCAGCGTGGACAAGAACACCGCCGCCGGGCGCGAACAGGACGACGGCGTGACGGCCGGGCTGTTCATGTACCCCGTGCTCATGGGCGCCGACATCCTGATGTTCAAGGCCCACAAGGTGCCCGTGGGCCGCGACCAGATCCAGCACATCGAGATGGCGCGCGACATGGCCGCGAGCTTCAACCACCTGTATGGCGAGCATTTCGTGCTGCCCGAGGCGGCCATCGACGACCATGTGGCCACCCTGCCGGGGCTGGACGGCCGCAAGATGAGCAAGAGCTACGACAACACCATCCCGCTGTTCAGCTCGCGCGAGCAGCTCAAGAAGCTCATCGGCGGCATCCTGACCGATTCGCGCGCGCCCGGCGAGCCCAAGGAGGTCGAAGGCTCCGCGCTGTTCCAGATCTACCAGGCCTTCGCCACGCCCGCGGAGACCGAGACCCTGCGCAAGGCCTACGCCGACGGCATCGCCTGGGGTGATGCCAAGAACACCCTGTTCGAGCGCGTGGACCAGGTGATCGCCCCCATGCGCGCGCAGTACGAGGAACTCATCCACAACCCCGCGCGCATCGAGCAGACCTTGCTGGCCGGTGCCGAACGCGCCCGCGCGCTGGCCACGCCGTTCATCCGCGAGCTGCGCGCCGCTGTGGGCCTGCGCAGTCTGGCCCAGGCCACGGCAGCGCCCAAGCCCGCCAAGGCCGCGAAGACAGCGCTGCCTTCGTTCAAGCAATACCGCGAAGCCGACGGCAAGTTCTACTTCAAGCTCGTGGATGCAGACGGCCGCCTGCTGCTGCAGAGCACCGGCTTCGATGCGCCCAAGGAAGCCGGCCAGGCCATTGCCCAGCTGCAAAAGGACAGCACGGCGCTGCAAACCCTGGCCCCGCGCCTGGCACCAGTGGACGGCGTGCAGGCCGCCGAGGTGGCTGCCGCCCTGCAGGCCCTGGCCGAGGCAGCCGCTGCGGCGTAAGCCGGGCACTCTGGCCGCGCCTGGGCATTGCACAGAAATGCTCTTTTTTTATAGCAATCAAGGGACATGGTGATTGCGCCCGGGGCCTGAATAGGTAAAAAATGGCGCCGTGCGCCGTGTCTTGACGGCTGCGAGCATGCCTGGCATGCGGGCATGTGCGTAAACTGGGTTCCCTGATCTGCTCGGGAGACTTCCATGAAACTGCTGTGTGCCTCGGTGTCAGTGCTGGCCTTGCTCGCCGGCTGCAATGCGACCAACCCCCATGGCCCCTCGGGCCCCATGGCCTCGGGCCGCGACCGCACTTTCAGTGTGCCGGTCTATGGCCCAGACACCTCCCAGGCCTACGCCGCGGCCAGCCGCGAATGCCAGCGCATGGCCCTGCACGCCAAACTGCTGCGCAACGACGGCTCGCGCCTGGTGTTCGAATGCGTGAGTGAGTTGCAGGACAAGCCTTGAGGCCACGCGCCCGCGCCGCCCCATTGCCGGCAGTTCGCCGTGGGCCGCTGATAGTGGTGTTGACTGCGCTGCTGGCCGGCTGCCAGCACCCACCGGCAGCGCAGGACGCGCGCCCCGCCACGGCCCCCTGGATCAACAGCCTGGGCATGGCCTTTGTCCGGGTGCCGGCGGGCAGCTTCTGGATGGGTGGCGTCCCGCCGCTCGAGACCCTGGAAAAAGCCTTCCCGCTGCTGGAGCGCCAGCGCTTGACCGACCTGGCAGACGAGTCCCCGGCCCACGAGGTGCACATCACCCGCGCCTTCTACCTGGGCCAGCACGAGGTCACGGTGGGGCAGTTCCGGCGCTTTGTCCAAGCATCCGGGTACCAGCCCGAGTCCGAGGCGGACGGCACCGGCGGCTATGGCTACAACCCTGCCTACGACCCGGCCACCACGCGGCGCGGCGATGCGTTTGAGGGCCGCGACCCGCGCTATTCGTGGCGCAACCCCGGCTTCGCGCAAGGCCCGGACCACCCGGTCGTCAACGTGACCTGGAACGACGCCCAGGCCCTGGCCCGGTGGCTGAGCCGCACCGAAGGCCACCGCTACCGCCTGCCGACCGAGGCCGAATGGGAGTACGCCTGCCGCGCGGGCACCCGCACCCGCTACCCCCACGGCGATGACCCGCAGGGGCTGCTGCGCACCGCCAATACCTTCGACCAGGAGGCCGCCCCCCTGTGGCCCCGCTGGCGGCAGCACGCGCTGGAGGGCAGCGACGGCCACGCCTTCACCGCGCCCGTGGGCAGCTATGCGCCCAATGCCTTCGGGCTGCACGACATGCTGGGCAATGCCTGGGAATGGGTGTCGGACTGGCACGGGGACACGTACTACGCACAGTCTCCGCACGACGACCCGCAGGGGCCCGACGAAGGCTCGGTGCGCGTGCGCAGGGGAGGCTCGTGGCACACATGGTCGTTCTACGCGCGCTGCGGCTACCGCAACTGGAACAGCCCGCAGACCCGCTACACCCTGGTCGGCATGCGGCTGGTGCGCGAGATTGCTCCAGAGTCCCGCCCCTTGGCCCCCGACCGCTGAACGGCGCCCGCCCCTCCCCGTCCCCGGCGCGCCACAAACCGTCAACAAATGTCAACTTGCTGACGGCACCGCGTGCCCGCCCCCTCGGAGGCGGTGGTTCTCGCAAATAATCCGCAATTGCATTCTCGACGGGGGAAACCATGCGCATAGCCGCGTTGGACGACGATGCGCTCCAGCTGGATCTGATCAAACAGGCCACGGAGGCAATGGGCCATGTCTGCCACACCCATCTCAATGGCGCGGACCTGCTGCGTGAAATGCGCCGCGAAACCTTTGACCTGCTGATCGTGGACTGGCACCTGCCAGACACCACTGGGCCGGAAGTGGTGCGCTGGGTGCGCAAGAACGTGGGCACCCAGTTGCCCATCCTGTTCGTGACGCACCGCCAGGAAGAGCGCGACATCGTCGAAGGCCTGGGCAGCGGCGCGGACGACTTCATGGTCAAGCCCGTGCGCATCGGCGAGCTCAATGCCCGCGTCTCGGCCTTGCTGCGCCGCGCCTATCCGGACAATGCGGGCGGCGTGGTGGAGTTCGGGCGCTACCGCTTCCTGTGCGAGACCCGCTCCATCGAAATCGACGGCGTGCCGGTGGAGCTGAAGAACCGCGAGTACGATCTCGCCCTGTTCCTGTTTCAGAACATGGGCCGGCTGCTGTCGCGCGACCACCTCAAGGACATCATCTGGGGCCAGGTGGCGGATGTGATGTCGCGCTCGCTGGACACCCACATCTCGCGCCTGCGCACCCTGCTGGACCTGCGGCCTTCCAACGGTTTCATCGTCTCGGCGGTCTACGGCGTGGGCTACCGTTTTGAAGCCGTGGAGGCCCAGCGAAGGGCCTGACCCGAACCACCTTCCACGGCCCCCAGAGGGCGCCGTGGCCTGCCCAGCCGCCCGAGGCGGCACAAAGGAGATCTGACTTGGCAACGATGAAAGGGCGCGTCCGCTGGACCCTGGGCGCCACCGCGGCACTCACCCTCGGCTTCCTGGCGAGCCTGGTGCCCCCCCGCGCCGAGGCCCGCTCCGCCACGCCCCAGGGCGACGAGATTCCCCACACCGTGCAGGCAGGGGACACGCTCGAAGGCCTGGCCAGATCCTATCTGGCCGCCCCCCACCAATGGCCGCTGCTGCAGGCCCGCAACAAGGTGGCCAACCCCCGGCGCCTGCAGCCGGGCTCGGTGGTGTGGATTCCGGTGCACCTGCAGCCTTCGGAGCCGGCCACCGTGGAGTTCGTGCACGGCATGGCCACCGGGCAGGCGCGCGCGGATGCCGCGCCGGAGCCCCTTGTGAAGGGCGGCCGGCTCGATGAAGGCGCCGTGGTGCAGGTCGGCCCCGATGCCTTCGTGGCCGTCAAGCTCGCGGATGGCACGGTGGTGCGGGTCCAGGCCCATTCCGAGCTGCAGCTGCGGCAGCTGCGCCGGCGAGGGCGCGCGGGCAGCCTGCAATCGGTGCTGGAGATGCGCAGCGGCGCGGTGGAGTCCTCGGTGCCGCCCAGCGCCGAGGCGTTCCGCCGCTTCGAGCTGCGCACGCCGCTGGCCGTGACCAGCGTGCGCGGTACCCATTTCAGCGTGGCGATGGGCGACGCCGGCCAGACCACCGCCTCGGTGCAAAGCGGCTCCGTGGCGGTGCAGCCGCGCCCGGACGGTGCCACCGCCGCCCCCGCGCCCACCGGCGCCATGCTCGCGCCGGGCCAGGGCCTGGCCGTGGCGGCCGATGGCACCGTCGGCGCCCCCCGGCCCCTGCTGGCGGCGCCCGACACGTCGGGCGTGCCGGCCACGCTGGGGGATGCGGGCCTGCTGGCCATCGACGTGCCCGCGCTGCCCGGCGCGGTCCGCTACGAGGCCCAGGTGGCCCGGGACCCGGATTTCACCCAGGTGCTGCGCCACGGCCGCTTCGCGGACGGCCAGCTGCGCTGGAAAGCCCTGGAAGACGGCAAGTACTACCTGTCCGTGCGCGCACTGGACGATGCGGGCATCCCGGGGCTGCCCGCCGTGCTGCCCTTCGCGATCAAGACGCGCCCCGTGGCGCCGCTGTACCAGCAGCCCGCGCCCGGCGCCGTGGTGGTCAGCGGCACGGGCGAGCTGCTGTGCACCCACGTGCCCGGCGCGCGCTGGTACCGCGTGCAGGTGGCCGGCAGCGCCCAGTTCGCCCAGCCGCTGCTCGATGCGCAGCGGCTGGGCGAGTGCCGCCTGCCCCTGGGTGCCCTGCCCGCGGGCAGCTACTTCTGGCGCGTGGCCAGCCTGCTGGAACTGCCCGATGGCCAGGCCGACCAGGGGCCGTTTGCACCGCCCCAGCCCTTCATGGTGGCGGACCGCCCCGCCACCCTGTCCCTGCAGTCGGTGCAGGCACAGGAAGGCGACACCGACGTGCGCCTGCACTGGCCTGCGCTGCCCGGCCAGCGATTCCGCCTGCAGCTGGCCGGTGCCGGCGACCTCGCATTCGACAAGCTCGTGCTCGACACCCTGCTCGATGCTCCCGAATGGCGGGCCGGCAACCTGCCCGCGGGCAGCTACCTGGTGCGCATCCAGGTGCAGGATTCCACGGGCCTGCAAAGCGACTTCTCGCCGCCACGCCAGATCCGGGTGGGTTCAGGGGTCAGCACGGGCACCGGCCTGCCGGTCTCCACATCGAACGGCCAGCCCGTGGGGCGGCCTTGAGAGCCCGCCCGCGCCCCAGCCCGGCACCGCGCCCGCAGCCCAGGGCACGGAGAGGCTGAGCCGATGCGGACCGCCGGACGGACCCGGGGCCAGCAGCGGCGCCTGGAATGGAGCCTCCTGTCCATCGCCCTGCTGGGGCTGGTGGCGTGGCTCAGCACCGCCGACAGCCTGAGCCGGGTGAACCACCTGGTGCAGGACGCCGGCCTGCGCCTGATCTCCCGCCCCGCGCACCCCGACATCGTGATCGTGGCCATCGACGACCCCAGCATCGCTGCGATCGGCCGCTGGCCCTGGCGGCGGGCGTTGCACGCGGAACTGATCGCACGGGTGTCGGCCCAGCAGCCCCGCGCCATCGGCATGGACGTGCTCTTCAACGAGGAGGACCTGGACTACCCCGGCGACGACGTGCTGCTGGCCGACGCCATGCAGCGCAGCGGGCGCGTGGTGCTGCCGGTGCTGCGGCGCGGCCATGGCCCGGCCGCCGACACGGCAGACCTGCCCTGGCCCGCGTTCGCGGATGCCGCGGCCCGCCTGGGCCACGTGCACGTGGTGCCGGACAACGACGGCGTGGTGCGCAGCCTGTACCTGCAGGAAGGGCCGGCCGCGGCGCCCTGGCCCCACTTCAGCATGGCGCTGCAGTGCGTGGCGGACCCCGCCCTGGCGCACTGCGCCGCCCCGCGCGCCGGGCCGGGGAACGCCGAGCCCGCGCGCATGGCGGCCCCCGGCCCATGGCAGCGCGCCGACCGCACCCTGATTGCCTACGCTGGCGGACCGGGCCACTTCACCACCTACTCGTACATCGCCGTCTTGCGCGGCCAGGTCCCCGCGGATGCGTTTCGCGGCAAGTACGTGCTCGTGGGCGCGGCCGCCGCCGGCCTGGGCGACATGTTTGCCACCCCCATGAGCCAGCAGTCGCGGCTCATGCCCGGCGTGGAGGTGGTGGCCCAGGTGCTGGACGGCCGCCTCTCGGGCGTGCGGATCCAGCCAGCCGCCCCCGCCCTCAACACCTTGTTCAACCTGGCCCCGGTGGCGGGCGCGCTGCTGGCCCTGCTGCTGGTGGGGCCGTTCATCGCGCTGCTCACCAGCGCGGGGCTGGGGGTGGCCACCCTGCTGCTGAGCGTGGCCCTGCCCTGGTGGGTGGGCCTGCAGTTCGCGCCCGCCGCGGCACTGACCGGGCTCGTGCTGGCCTACCCCCTGTGGAGCTGGCGCCGCCTGAGCGCGGCCGCCCACTTCCTGCGGCTGGAAATGGAGCGCCTGCAGCGCGACGGCCTGTCGATGCGGCTGCAGCCCCGCACGGGCGATTCGGGCGATTTCCTGGAAAAACGCATCAACGCCGTGGAGCGCGCATCCCGCCAGCTGCGCGACCTGCACCACTTCGTGAGCGAGAGCCTGCAGCAGCTGCCCTCGCCCACCATCGTCTGCGACCCCCAGGGGCGGATCCTGCTCACCAACGTGGCAGCGCGCCGCCATGTGGGCGGAGACCCGCTGGTGCCGCTGCAGGGGCAGTCCGTGGTCGACCTGCTTCACGACCTGGTGCAGACCGGCACCGGACAGCCGCTCATCACGCAGGACAAGCTGCTCAACCAGTGCATGCCCGAACAAAGCGAAGGCAGCGACGCCCAGGGCCGCAGCCTGCTGGTGCAGTGCAGGCCCTTCACCGACCTGGCCAAGGCGGGCTGGTTGATGACGCTGGTGGACCTCACCGAGATGCGGCGCGCACAGCTGCAGCGCGACCAGGCGATGAATTTCATCTCGCACGACATCCGCACCCCCAATGCCTCCATCCTGACGCTGCTGGAAATGCAGCGTGCCTACCCCGGCCGCATGCCGGGCGACGAGCTGATGCTGCGCATCGAGCGCTATGCGCGCGCGTCCCTGGGCATGGCGGAAAACTTCGTGAAGCTGGCCAGCGCCGAGACGCAGGAATACCGGATGGCCCCCCTGGACCTGGTGGCGGCGCTGGCCGAAACGGTCGACGACATCTGGGCCCTGGCCCGCGACCGCGGCGTGGAGGTCACCATCGCCGCCGCGCCGGAGACCGCCCCCGCCGTGGGCGACCGCGCCATGCTGTGCCGCGCGCTGGCCAACGTTCTGCACAACGCCGTCAAGTTCAGCCCCGAAGAAGGCGTGGTGCAGTGCTCCATCGTGCAGCGGGGCCGCCATTGGGTCGTGTCGGTGCGCGACGAAGGCCCCGGCATCGCCCCGGAACTGCAGGGCCAGCTGTTCGCGCCGTTTCGCCGGCTGCATGACCGCAGCCACCCCGCCATCGGAGGCGTGGGGCTCGGGCTGGCGCTGGTGCACACGGTGATCCAGCGCCACGGGGGGACACTGGAAGTGGACAGCGATGCGGGGCGCGGGGCGGAGTTCAGGCTGGTGCTGCCGCTGCGGGCATGATGACCGATGCAGGCCGGCAACCCGCAGGTTGCCAAGCTCCAATTTGCTGCACATTCAATAGCATGTCGCGCTTGTGCATCAAGCGCCATCGGCACTTTTTGCTCCTGCTTGCCAGCCTCTTCCCCGGCGCATCCGCCACCTGCCAGTTTCTGGGCTGGGCACGCCGCGCCGCGCATGCGGGGCCGCGGGAGGGGCTTTCTTCAGCCCGTGCCCCCCGCATCCTGCGGTGTCGGCGCCTGGGGCAGCGCAAAGCTGAAGGTGGCGCCCGCGTTCAATGCGCCGAGAGCCCACACGCGCCCCCCATGCCGCACCACGATCCGCTGCACAAAAGCCAGGCCCACCCCCGTGCCAGGGAACTCCTCGGCGGTGTGCAGCCGCTGGAACAGTTCAAACAGCCGGTCCACCCTGGCCATGTCGAACCCGATGCCCTGGTCGGCCACCTGGTAGACACATTCACCGCCGTCCCCGCTGCCGGAAATCTGGATGTGCGCGCCCTGCGGGCCGCTGTACTTGACCGCATTGGAGATCAGGTTCACCCACACCTGCCGGAGCAGGGCCCGGTCGCCCCAGCCTTCCGGCAGCGACGCCACCGCGAACGCGGCATCGCGCCCCGGTCCGGTGTGCCGCACGTCCGCGATGACCTGCTCGACCAGGGCATTCATGTCGACGCGGGCAGGGTGCATGGGCTGGCGCCCCAGGCGCGCGAAATCCAGCAGGTCGCGGATCAACTGCCCCATCTTTCGCGCGCTGTCGTCGATCACCTTGAGCATCCGCCGCGTTTCCGCATCCTGGTGGCTGTCGGAACGCTCGAGCAGCATGCCCGCGAACCCCTGAATCACGCGGACGGGCGCCTGCAGATCGTGCGATATGGAATAGGAGAAGGCGTCCAGCTCCCGGTTTTTCTCCACGAGTTCCGCCGCCTGGGTCTGGATCTGCCGCCGCTTTTCTCGCTCCGCCTGGTAGGCCGCCGCCAGCCTTGCGTGGAGCATCGTGTTCTCCACCAGAAGCACCGCCAGCAGCGCCGTGGAGGCCATCAGCCCGTACAGGCGTCCGGCGTAGAAACCCAGGTCGAAGCGTCCGCCGTTGAGCACGGCGGAGAGCGCGATGTCAAACAGCCACGCGCACATGGTGACCACGAGCAAGAGGTCCAGCACCACCAGCGGCCTGCGCCGCAGGAGCAGCAGCAGCGCGACCACGCTGACGCCCCAGACGGTGGTGACGACGGCCAGCATGGTCGGCGTGTACCGGCTGCCCTGCATGATCGGTGGCAGCAGCGACTGCCCCACGGTCGCCAGCGCAGTGAGGGCTGCCACGGCCGCCAGCACGGCGGCCACGCTGATCGCGGTGGAAAAAAGAAAACCCGCTTGCGCGGGCGCGGCTTCGGGCTGGCTGGCCGCCGCCGGCTTGCTCAGCGCGTACCCAATCACCGCCGCCGGGAACCCGGCGTGCCAGAACATGTACAGCCAGGCAGTGCTCTGCGGCCCCGCGCCCAGCCAGCCGCCCTCGGCGACCAGGCCCGGAAACGTGAGCGCGTGCGTGATCGCCACCAGGGCCGTGAACAGGTACCCGCAGGCCAGAACGCGCAGGCCAGCATGCCCCAGGATGCGGTACTGGCCCCACAGCATGACCGCGGTGATCAGATCGCTCAGCACCAGGGCGGATTGATAGGCGGGGATGAACGCGCCCATCTTTGGCAGGGGCAGCTTGGCGAAGGGCATGGCCGCCAGAAACAGCACGGCCGACACGACAACGGCGCCCAGGGCCCAGCGCCGTCCCACGGGGCCCGCGGGTGCCATTGCCAAGAAAATCGGTCGCTCTGGAGTGGTTGCCTCGGTGCCCATGGTGGTTTTTGCACACGTCGAATGCCGCAGAAACGCCAGGAAAATCCCTGCCCGGCGGCGCGGCGCCCCATGCCCGGACAAGGTCCATCATGGCCCAAGGCGCCCAGAGTGCAAAGAAAAAGCGCTCTGTACGGACCCGGGGTTCCGCGCAAGGCCATGCACCGCGCGGGCACGCGCCCGGCGGCGGGCCCGCACAGTTGCTTTTGCGCCCGCTGGGCGGCCTGCAGGGCCATTGCGGTTGACGCGCATCCACGCCAGCAGCAAAATTCGCACACCACAGTTTCAATTTTTTACAAATACGCACCTGCTTGTGACCTGGGCCGCGCCCCACCCGCCTGCCCCCGACTACAGCCCACAAGGCGAGTTTCCCGATGACGCGCAACCTCCAGACAAGCCCTGCGGCCCTGCCCACGCTCGAACCGCAGCGCGCGGCCAGCCCCGCCAGCACATCGCCGCCAGCCCCAGCAGCCACGAAGTGGGCGCGGCCGTACCTGTCGGTGCGGTGGAAATTTGCGTTCGCATTGTTCGCCGGGGTGGTGTGGATGGCTTTTTCCATCTATGCCGCGGATGCCTGGGTGCACGATCTGGCGCGGGTCATCAGCCCGTGGGCGGCCTACCCGGTGATCTACGGCATCGCGGTGGTGCCGGGCTTCATGAACGCATTCCTGGTGGTCAGCCTGTTGCTGGACCGGCGCCCCGCGGCAAGACACTCCAGCGCGCGCCTGCCGGGAATCACCATCCTCGTGGCGGCCTACAACGAGGAGGAAAGCATCGTCTCCACGATCGAGAGCATCTCGCGCCAGGAATACGAGGGGCCGTTGCAGGTCGTGGTGATCAATGATGGCTCGAAGGATTCCACCGCCGAAAAGCTCGCGGGCCTGGACTATCCGTGGCTGCAGGTGCTCAACCTTGAACACAACGTGGGCAAGGCCAACGCGCTCAACGCCGGCCTGGCCCTTGTCCGCCACCACCTGACCATCACCGTCGACGGGGACTCCTACCTTCACCACAGCGCGCTGCACAACCTGGTGCGCCGCTACATGAGCGATCCGCCCAACACCCGTGCCGTGGCAGGCGCGGTACTCGTGCGCAATTCCCGCAAGAACATGGTCACGGCCATTCAGGAATGGGACTACTTCCATGGCATTGCCGCCATCAAGCGCCTGCAGAGCCTGTACCAGGGCACCCTCGTGGCCCAAGGCGCGTTTTCCGTGTACGACACGGCCATCCTTCGCGAACTCGGCGGATGGGCCCATACGGTGGGTGAAGACATCGTGCTCACATGGGCGATCCTGGAGCGCGGACATCGCGTCGGCTTCGCGGAGAACGCCTGCCTTTTCACGAACGCACCCGATACCTGGCTGCAGTTCATCCGCCAGCGCCAGCGCTGGTCGCGAGGGCTCATCGAAGCCTTCAAATCGCACTGGCGCCTGCTGTTCAAGCCGCGCATGACCACCTTGTTCATCTGGTGGAACCTGCTGTTCCCCTACATGGATCTGGTCTATACGTTCGCCTTCGTTCCAGGCCTCGTGCTGGCGCTGTTTGGCGTGTACTGGATCGCGGGGCCCATGACGCTGCTGGTGCTGCCGCTCGCTATGATCGTCAACTACCTCATGTTCACCGTCCAGGCCAAGATGTTCACCGAACAGGGGCTCAAGGTCCGCCGCAACGTGCTGGGGTTTATCTTCTACGCCTTGTTTTACAGCGTGGTTCTGCAGCCCGCATGCGTGCTGGGCTACATCAAGGAACTGGTCAGCCGGTCAAAGAATTGGGGTACGAAATGAAGGGGCGTTTCATTGGCGCGCTGGCGGTGCTCTGTGCCTGCGGCGTGCAGGCACAGTCGGTTTCGGGCTCGTTCTTCGCCAGCCGCGACTCAGACGACTTCCATGAAAGCAGGCAGACGCTGGGCTATGCGAATGCGGCTGGCTGGGGCCTGCGCGCCGGAGCCCTGCGCTACACGGCGCCGGGTTGGGCGGCCAGCGGCAGCCTCGCGGCAGGCACCTACAAGCAAACCAGCAAGGAACGCACCATCGACGCCAGTCTGGGCGCCGCCCGCGTGGCGGGCACCAGCTACCTCGTGGGGGGGCTCGACTACATGGAGCGGCTGACCCCTTCCACGGCGCTGGGGGTGAGCGTGGAAAGAGACCTGGTGAACTCCATCCGAGGCATCGAGAACGGCACGCATTTCACAGCCCTGGCACTGGTTCTCGACCACGCCTTCACCGAGCGATTCAACGTCGGGGTAGCGGCAGGCACGGCGCTGTTCTCCAACGACAACAACCGCCCGATACTGCGCACCCGCTGGAACTACTCGCTGGACGAACGCTATGGGCTCAATGCCTACATAAAAACGCGCAGCTACCACAACACCAACGCCTACCGGCCAGAGTACTTCTCACCAGAGCGGCTGCATGAGGCATCGGCGGGCCTGTCGTCGCGGTTCGAGGTGGCGCAGGTGGTGGTGCTGAGCGCCAGCATCGATGCCGGCCAGCAGCGCGTCGATGGCGCGTCGGAGCCGATATGGCGGGGCGCCATCGGCCTCGCATCACGGCGCAGCAGCCCGGTCCAGTGGTTTGTCGGCATCGAGGCCAGCAACACGGCGCCCTTGTTCTCCGGCCAGGCCGGGTCATACCGGTACACCAGCGCTTCCGGACGGGTGAGCCTGCCCTTCTGATCACCGATGAGGCCGGGCACATGCGAGACTCACTGGCCGTGGGGGCGATGCAACTGCAATCGCAGGCGTGTCGCCACAGGTACGCAGGCAGCGTGGATGCGCTGTGTCAAATGAAACGCTTCTTGGACTGTACGGGATCAAAACCATGATGCTCTTTCGCCGCCGCATCGCAGCTCTCCTCGTTCTGGCCGCCGGAGCTTTTCTGTCCTCGGCCTACGCTCAGGATCTGACTGTCTCGAAGAGCCATGCCGGGAGCTTCTTGCAAGGCCAGGTGGGGGCCACCTATACCGTGTCGGTGTCCAATACCGGGGGTGCGCCCAGTGCGGGTGCAGTCACCGTCTCGGACACGGTGCCTGCCGGACTCACTCCCACAGCGGCAGCGGGTGCTGGCTGGGTCTGCAGCATCGTGGCCCAATCTGTCTCATGCACCCGCAGCGATCCGCTCGCCGCTGGCGCAAGCTATCCACCGATCACCTTGACCGTGAATGTGTCGCCGGCAGCGCCCCCGTCCCTGACGAACACCGTGACGGTTGCAGGGGGCGGGGATATCAACTCCTCGAACAATTCCGCATTGGATGTGACAACCATCGGGGCGGGCCCCGATCTTGTGCTCACCAAAGGCCATACAGGCAATTTCACGCAAGGCCAGATTGGCGCCGCATATACATTGACGGTATCCAATACTGGCGGCTCGCCCACCTCAGGCCTCGTGACGCTGACCGATACTGTGCCTGCAGGATTGACACCGACTACCGCTTCAGGAACCGGCTGGACTTGCAACATTGCGGGCCAAACTGCCACATGCACTCGGTCAGATCCCTTGGCATCAGGCGCGAGTTATCCCGTCGTCACCTTGACCGTGAATGTCGCGGCCAATGCGCCAGCGAGCGTGACCAACACTGCTACGGTGACAGGAGGCAGCGATGTGAATGCAGCCAACAACACGGCTACCGATCCTGCGACAGTCATTCCGTTGCTACCGGATCTGACCGTGGCCATGCCGGCCAATGGCCCGTTCAGCCAGGGGCAGACAGGCGCCACCTACACGATCACTGCATCCAATGGCGGAGTGGGCCCGACGAGCGGCGCAGTCACCGTGACCGATGTCCTTCCTCCTGGGCTGAGTGCAACAGCCTTGGCGGGCGCTGGCTGGACCTGCACGCTCGCGACGCTGACCTGCACCCGAAGCGATCCGCTGAGTGCGGGCGCGAGCTATCCCTCCATCACATTGACTGTGGATATCGCGGCCAATGCACCCGCTTCGGTCACCAATGGCGCCCAGGTTTCTGGTGGTGGGGAGACGAATACCGCCAACAACCTTGCCACAGTGGTGACGGCTGTTGCTGTTGTACCCGTGTCGCCAGCCTCCATCCCCACCCTAACCGAGTGGGCCTTGGTTGGCCTGTCCGCACTGCTGGCCATGTTTGGGCTAGCGAGGATGCGGCGCCGCACTGCCTGATAGCCGCTTCGCTCCAGCACCTACCCAGCAGCCTACCCATCGCTCCAGAGTTCAGAGGCTCCCGTCTGGCCGTGGGCCGCACGCTGGTGGCGGTGCTGGAAAACTACCAGCAGGCGGACGGCAGCGCAACGGTGCCCGAGGTACCGCCCCCCTGGGTAGCACTGCCGCGCGAAGGCCCTGAAAACCTTGCTATAATCGCAGGCTTCGACACACAGGAGAGGTGGCAGAGTGGTCGAATGTACCTGACTCGAAATCAGGCGTAGTGGCAACACTACCGTGGGTTCGAATCCCACCCTCTCCGCCACTGATAAGGCCCTGATGCTATTTAATCAATAGCGCAGGGCCTTTTTCTTTTGGTTTGCCGGCCCCCCCGGCAGCCAGGCAGCCTTTGGGGCATGCAGGACCCGCGCCCTGGACACCCGATCCGCTGCGATCAAGTCGCGGGCGGAGGCGGGCCAGACTGCAGCTCCCCCACCACAACGCACCGCAGCCGCACTGACATCGTTGCGCCAGGCCGCAGGCACCCGTCAGGACGCCAGCCCTGGCGAACACTCCTCCCCAGGCCCCCGCCGCCGCACCAGGTGCCGAGGGCCCAGCTCTCCGCAGCTGGTGGCGCCCAGCATGGCAAGGTTGCGGTCCACCTCGTCGCGCAGCAGCGTGATGGCGTGGTGCACCCCCGCCTCGCCGGCGACGGCGGCTGCATAGTTGAACGGGCGCCCCACCAGGACCATGCGCGCGCCCAGCGCGATGGCCTTGAGCACGTCGGAGCCACGCCGGAAGCCGCCGTCGATGAGCACGGGGTAAGCAGGGCCCACGGCGGCCACCACCGCTTCCAGCACGCGCATGGGCGATGCGGCGCCATCGAGCTGGCGGCCGCCGTGGTTGGACAGCACCACGGCGTCGGCCCCGATGCGCTGCGCCTGCAGGGCATCCTCCACGCTCAGCAGGCCCTTCACGACCAGCGGGCCCTTCCAGCGGCGACGGATGGCTTCGAGGTGCCGCCAGCCAAGGTGGTCGCGCGCCGAGAAATCGCGCAGCACCGTGGACGAGACGATGGGAGCGCCGCGCGTGGCGAACGAGTTCTCGAAATGCGGCATGCCATGGCGCAGCAGCGTGCGCAGGAAGGTGCCCGCCACCCAGCGCGGCCGCACGAGGCCATCCCAGGCCAGGCGCAGGCTGGGCTTGAGCGGCGTCGAGAAGCCCGTGCGGATGTTGTTCTCGCGGTTCGCCGAGATCGGTATGTCGACCGTGACGACCAGCGTGCGAAAGCCCGCGCGCTCCACCCGGTCGACCAGTGCGTCGATGCGCACCTGGTCGCCGGGCAGGTAGGCCTGGAACCAGGTGCCCGGGCTGTCGCGGGCCACGTCCTCCATCGGGATCAGCGAGGTGCCGCTCATCACCGAAACAATGCCCGCGCGCCGCGCCGCGCGTGCCAGCACGAGGTCGCCCCGGTAAGTGGAAAGCGCGTTGATGCCCATGGGCGCGATGCCGAACGGGCTGCTGTAGCGTTCGCCAAACAGCTCCACCGCCTGCGAGCGCCCCGACACGTCGCGCAGCACGCGCGTGACGAAGGCGTGCTCGCCGAACACGCCACGGTTGTCGCGCAGCGAGGCACTGTCCTCGGCCGCGCCAGCGATGTAGCCGAAGATGGGCCGGGGCAGGCGGCGGCGCGCGGCCTCCTCGAAATCCTGCAGCGACAGCATGCGGCGCAGCACGGCCGGCGCGGGGCGCGCGGGGGGCAAGGGGGCGGGCGCCAGGGCGGCGGGGGCCAGATGGGGGAGGGAGGCCATGGGCACGGGGCTTTCATTGCGTTCAGGAACCGCGCCACTGTAGGTTTGCCATTCAATGAATGAAAGCGAAATATTTAGAATGGATTAATTCTCTTTCTGCCAACAAGGACCCCGCCATGCCCAATCCGTCGGTCAAGCAGCTCGAGGCTTTCTGGTGGGCGGCCACCTGCGCCAACTTCGCCACCGCCGCCGGCCGCGTGCACCTGTCCGTGTCCTCGCTGTCCAAGCGCATCACGGAACTGGAGGCCGCGCTGGGGCAGCCGCTGTTTGACCGCAGCGGACACCGCGCCGTGCTCACCGAGGCCGGCACGCGGCTGCTGCCCGCCGCGCTGGATGTGCTCAACGCCGTCGCGGCACTGGACCAGGCACTGGATGCGCGCGCAGATCTCGCGGGCCACTGCCGTTTTGGCGTGGGCGACCTCTCGGCCCTCACCTGGCTGCCCGCGTTCGTGGCAGCGGCGCGCCGCGCGCATCCCCGCCTGTCCCTGGAGCCCTGCGTGGACGTGGGTGGCGTGCTCGAGCGCCGCCTGGACGACGGCGAACTCGACTTCGCGGTGATCGCGGGGCGCTCGTCGCGCAGCACGCTGCGCTCGCAGCCCGTGGGGGCTGCGCGCTTCACCTGGGCTGTGGCCGCCGATCTGCCCGGCGCCGGCCGCCTGGGGGCGAAAGCGCTGCTGCAGCAGCATCCGCTGGTCACCCTCCCCCCGGGTGCGGGCACCACGCGGCTGCTCGATGACTGGCTGCTCGCGCACCGCGTTGCGGTGCGCGAGCGCATCCTGTGCAACAGCTGGGGGGCCGTGGCCGGCATGTTGCGCGCGGGGGTGGGCGTGGGCTTTCTGCCCGCGGCCTGGGTCGGCACGCCGGGCTTGCGCGCGCTGGGCGGGCGCACGGCGCTTGCGCCCCTGCAGTACGCGTTCCAGTGGCGGCGCGGCGATGCGCGGGCGTTGATACCCGCGATGCAGCGCCTGGCGCAGGCCCAGGTGGATTTTTCGGTGCCGCCGGCCTACGGCTGGGGGCCCGAGGCCACGGAGCGATCGCGCAGGTAGGCCAGCACCGCGCCGAACTCCCCCTGAAACTCGATGCGCCCCGCCCGGCTTTCACGCTGGTAGGCGTACATGGGGTCGTAGTAGTCGCGCAGCAATGCCGCGATCCAGCCACGGTGCTGCGAAACATCGCCATGCGCCTTTTGCCGCGCCAGCGCGTGGAGCATCGTTGCGCGCAGCATCTGGTGGCGGTCGCCGCCCAGGCGCCGGGCCAGCTTGTCCAGGCTTTCCAGCAATCGGGCAGAGAACGATTCAAACCCCGCCGCCGGGCCCTGCGCGGCGCAGAACTCGGCGCACTGCCCGACCACGTAGTCCCGCAGGATGCGCTCGACCCGGGCGTCGAAGGCATCCTCGACATGGACCATCGGCGCCTGTTCCAGGCGCAGGCGCAGCTCCAGCGGCACGGCGCAGCGGCCCACATGCCGGCCTTCGTCCTCGACCACGAACAGCCGCTGCCCCGCGGCCCGCTTCTTGAGGATATCGATCGCCAGGCGGTTCTCGAAATCGATCTGGGCCGGCTGGCCGCTGACACGCTGCCCAAAGCTGGACCCCCGGTGGTTGGCGTGCCCTTCCAGATCCAGGCCGTTGGGCAGCTGCGAGATGAGCTCGGTCTTTCCGGTGCCTGTCAGCCCGCCCAGCACGACCAACGGGCATTCGCGCGCCGCCGCCTGGGTGGTCTGCAGCAAAAAGGTACGCAGGGCCTTGTAGCCGCCGGCCACGCGGGGGTAGGCGATCCCGGCATCGGCCTGCAGCCACTGCTGGACGATCTGGGAACGCAAGCCCCCGCGAAAGCAATACAGCACGCCCTGCGGATGGGCCGCCGCGAACTCCGCCCAGGCCTGGGTGCGTGCGCGCCTGATCTCGCCGGACACCAGCGCATGCCCCAGCGCGATGGCCGCCTGCTGGCCCTGGTGCTTGTAGCAGGTGCCCACCTTCTGGCGCTCGCCATCGTCCATCAGGGGCAGGTTGGCCACGCCCGGAAATGCGCCCTGGACGAACTCCACCGGCGCACGCACGTCCATCATGGGCACATCGTTCAGGAAGATGTGCCGGTAGTCGGCCAGGGTGTCCAGCATCAGCGCAGCGTGACAGCGAAGGCCTGCCGGGAAGTGAGATGGCCTATGGGCTCCATCTGCGGCAGCCCGCACTCGGCGGCCACCGCGAGGAATTCACGCTCGCCCTGCGGCGCCACCGCGATCAGCAGGCCTCCGCTGGTCTGCGGATCGCACAGCAGCTGCTTTTGCACTTCGTCCAGCGGACCGATCCTGGCGCCATAGCTGTCGAAGTTCCGCAGGGTACCGCCCGGCACGCAGCCCTCTGCCAGGTAGTGCTCCACGCCACGGATGCGCGGCACGGCGTCGTAGTCGATCACGGCGCTCAGGCCACTGCCCTCGGCCATCTCGACCAGGTGGCCCAGCAGGCCAAAGCCCGTGACATCGGTCATGGCCATGACACCCGGCAATTTGCCAAACCGGCTGCCCGGCTTGTTCAGCGTGCACATCAGGTCGCGCGCGCGGCCCACGTCCTGCGGGCGCAGCCGGGCCTTCTTTTCGGCGGTGGTGAGGATTCCGATGCCCAGCGGCTTGGTGAGGTACAGGCGGCAGCCCGCAGTGGCGGTGTCATTGCGCTTGAGGTGGCGTTTTTCCACCACGCCGGTCACGGCCAGCCCGAAGATGGGCTCCGGCGCATCGATGGAATGCCCGCCGGCCAGCGGGATGCCTGCGGCATCGCAGACCGCACGCCCGCCGCGCACCACGTCGCGCGCCACCTCGGGCGGCAGCACATTCACCGGCCAGCCCAGGATGGCGATGGCCATCAGCGGGTCCGCGCCCATGGCGTAGATGTCGCTGATGGCGTTGGTCGCCGCGATCCGCCCGAAATCATAGGGGTCGTCCACGATGGGCATGAAGAAGTCGGTGGTGGAGACCACGCCGCGTTCGCCATCCAGCGCATAGACGGCGGCGTCATCGCGGGAGGCATTGCCCACCCACAGCCGCGGGTCCAGGTTCTGGGCCCCGCTGCCCGCAAGGATCACGTCCAGGACCTTGGGGCTGATCTTGCAGCCGCAGCCCGCCCCATGGCTGTACTGCGTGAGGCGGATGGGGGGGCTGGCCATGGTGTTGTCAGAGGAAGTCATGCTGGATTCTCCCCCGGCGCGCCGTCCCCATGGCCCGCCCCATCAGGCGGCGGGTGCGAGCACCGCCACGCCGCCCATGTACGGGCGCAGCACCTCTGGCACCTCCACGGAACCGTCGGCGCGCTGGTAGTTCTCGAGCACGGCCACCAGCGTGCGGCCCACGGCCAGGCCGGAGCCATTGAGGGTGTGCAGCAACTCGTTCTTGCCCTGGGCGTTCTTGAAGCGGGCCTGCAGGCGGCGGGCCTGGAAGGCCTCGCAGTTGCTCACCGAGCTGATCTCGCGGTAGGTGTTCTGCGCGGGCAGCCACACTTCCAGGTCATAGGTCTTGGCGGCGCCAAAGCCCATGTCACCCGTGCACAGGCTCATCACGCGGTAGGGCAAGCCGAGCTTTTGCAGCACGGTTTCGGCGTGGCGCGTCATTTCTTCCAGCGCTTCGTAGCTTTTGTCCGGGTGCACGATCTGCACCATCTCGACCTTGTCGAACTGGTGCTGGCGGATCATGCCGCGCGTGTCGCGGCCGTAGCTGCCCGCTTCCGAGCGGAAGCATGGCGTGTGGGCCGTGAGCTTGATGGGCAGCTCGGACTCGGCCACGACCACGTCGCGCACGAAGTTGGTCAGCGGCACTTCGCTGGTGGGAATGAGGTACAGCGCCGCGTTGTCGGGCACGGGCTCGCCGTCCTGGCCGCCCTTCTTGGCCGCGAACAAGTCGCCCTCGAACTTGGGCAGCTGGCCCGTGCCCTTGAGCGAGTCGGCGTTGACGGCATAGGGCACGTAGCACTCGGTGTAGCCATGCTCCTGGGTCTGCACGTCCAGCATGAACTGGGCCAGGGCCCGGTGCAGGCGGGCGATCTGCCCCTTCATCACCGTGAAGCGCGAGCCCGAGAGCTTGACGCCCATGTCGAAATCCAGGCCCAGCGGCGTGCCCACGTCGACGTGGTCCTTGACCTCGAAGGCGAAGCTGGCGGGCGTGCCCCACTGGCGCACTTCGACATTGCCCGACTCGTCCGGACCCACGGGCACGGATTCGTGCGGCATGTTGGGCACGGCGACCAGCATGGCAAGCAGCTCGGCCTGGACCTGTTCCAGGCGGGCGGCCGATTGCTCCAGCTCCACCTTGCCTGCGGCCACCTGGGCCTTGACGGCTTCGGCGCCGTCCTTGTCGCCCCGGCTCATGAGCATGCCGACCTGCTTGGACAGCTGGGTGCGCTGGGCCTGCAGCTCTTCGGTGCGGGTCTGCAGCGTCTTGCGCTCGGACTCCAGGGCCTGGAACGCGGAGACGTCCAGGAAAGCCTGGGGCTTTTTGCGGGTTTCCAGGCGCGCGATGGCGGTGTCGAGGTCTTTGCGGAGGAGAAGGATGTCAAGCATGGCTGGATTTTAAAGGGGTGGTCGGCCCCGGCTCAGGCGAGGCTGGCGGGGTCGAAGTTGGCGCCGCAGAGAATGAGGGCCACGGTTTCCTGCGGCTGGGGCCGGTAGGCACCCGTCTGCAGGGCCGCCAGGCCCAGCGCGGCGGCGGGTTCCACGGCCAGCTTCAGCTCTTTCCACAGCCACAGCTGGGCGGCGCGGATGGCGTCATCCGGCAGCAGCAGGGCATCGTGCACATGGCGCTGGCTGACCTCCCAGCCAATGGCGCCGATGCGGCGGGCGCCCAAGGAATCAGCAGCCACGCCACCCACCTCCACATCCACCGGCTGGCCTGCGGCGCGCGCGGCATGCAGGGTGGGCGCGCGCTCGGGTTCCAGCGCGACCACGTGGGCGCGGCTCTCCACCCACGCGGCCACACCGCCGATGAGGCCGCCACCGCCCACGCTGACCAGCACCGTGTCGGGCAGGCGGCCGCCCTGCTCTTCCATCTCCAGCGCCAGGGTGCCCGCGCCGGCCACCACTTCGGGCTGGTCGTAGGCGTGGGCCTGCAGGGCGCCCGTGGCCTTCTGGCGGGCCACGCACGCCTCGAAGGCTTGGGAATACGCCGCGCCGGTGACGACCACGTCGGCGCCCAGCGAACGCAGCCGGGCGCGCTTGGCCTCGGGCGAGACTTCGGGCACGAAGACCTCGCAGCGCACGCCCAGGGCCTTGGCGGCGGCGGCCACGGCAATGCCGGCGTTGCCGCCGGAGGCGATGATGACCCCGCTCTCGGGCACGGGGTTGGCCAGCAGGCGGTACAGCATGCCGCGCGCCTTGAAGCTGCCGCCCACCTGCAGGTGCTCCAGCTTGAGCCAGACCTCGCCGCAATCCACGCCCAGGGATCGGCCCGGCACGCGCATCAGCGGGGTGGTGCGCAGAAAGTCAGGCTGGGCGGTGGAAATGTGGCGGCGGGCTTCGGCGATGGCGGCGCGATCGATCATGCGGGGAGACTCCAGGGGAAATCGGACAAAGGCAGGCAGTGTAGGGTCTGCCCGCCCGCCCCGCGGCAACACACGGATACACGCTGCCCTCCAATGGCGCCGTGCAAGTGCCGATAACATGGACAGGGTCCGCCGCCTTGGGCGGACACGCCAGCAGGAGGCAAGCATGTTCTTTGTGTTCGGCCCATCGGGGCAGATGTACCGGGGAGGGCCGGAAAACCTCTCGCAGATCTCTGCCGTGCGGCGCGTGCAGCGGCCCCAGGCACTGCGCACGCGCGCGCTGGATGTGCCCGCCGAGCCGTTTCAGTCCCCGGCCCCGCTCCACCCCGCGTTCTCGCCGCCCGCCAACCTGCGCCTGCAGGACGCCGTGAGCGCCTATGCGCAGACCGAGCAGGGCCCCCAGCAGGCACGCCAGCCTCTGACCAAGGTCAGCGATGTCATGACCACGGGCGCCCTGAGCGTGGAGCCCGGGGCGCGCGTGAACGATGCCTGGCAGACCCTGGCCGAGCACAAGGTGGCCCAGGCCCCCGTGGTGGACCCGCTGGGGCGGGTGGTCGGCCTGCTGCTGCGGGCCGACATGGCGCCCCTGGACCTGCTGCCCGAGCCGGGCGCCGTGAAACAGGCGATCGAGCTGGCACGCCGCCCCGTCTCCGAGGTCATGGTGAGCCCCGTGCCCACCGTGGCGGCCGACACCGAGCTGCGCCGGGTGGCCGCCGTGCTGCTCGATACGGGCCTGCCGGGCCTGCCAGTGACGGACGATGCGGGGGTGCTGTCCGGCTTCATCTCGCGCACCGACATCCTGCGCGCGGTGGCGGCCGACCCGCCGCTGGACCTGTGGAGCGGGCCTGCGGTCTCGCTGTAGGCACCGCCGTGGGCCTCGGCCACGGCGGGATTGACTAAAAAACGGCCCCAGCGCTTGCCCATCAAGCGCAAACAGCCATCAATTCAGGAGCATCCGCAGCGGCGCGGCGGCCCCTGCGGATGCCGCGGCCCGCGCGTGCCGGGCTAGTGCCTGGCGGGCCCGGTCTCCGGCGTGCGCTCGGTGAGGGCCAGGCCCGTGGCGCCATCGATCTTGAGCCCCTTGGGCAGCGGAAACTTGATGGTTTCCTCGATGCCCGCCATGGTGCGCACCGACACGGCCCCCAGCGCCTTGATGCGGTCGATGACCTGCTGGACCAGGATCTCCGGGGCCGAGGCGCCGGCGGTGAGGCCCACGCGCGCCACGCCCGCGAACCAGCCCGGCTGCAGTTCGTCGGCGCTGTCCACCATGTAGGCCGGCGTGCCCAGCCGCGCCGCCAGCTCGCGCAGGCGGTTGCTGTTGGAGCTGGTGGGGCTGCCCACCACGATCACCACGTCCACCTGCGGGCTGAGCACCTTGACGGCGTCCTGCCGGTTCTGCGTGGCGTAGCAGATGTCCTGCTGCTTGGGCTCGCGCACGCTGGGGAAGCGCGCGCGCACGGCGGCCGAGATTTCAGCGGCGTCGTCCACGCTCAGCGTGGTCTGCGTGACCACGGCGAGCTTGCCGGTCTGCGCGGGCTGCACGCGGGCCACGTCGGCCACGTCTTCCACCAGGTGGATGCCGTGGTCGAGCTGGCCCATCGTGCCCTCCACCTCGGGGTGGCCCTTGTGGCCGATCATGATGAACTCGTAGCCTTCCTTGGCGAGCTTGGCCACTTCCACGTGCACCTTGGTCACCAGCGGGCAGGTGGCGTCAAAAATGCTGAAGCCGCGCGCCACCGCCTCCTGCTGCACGGCCTTGCTCACGCCATGGGCGCTGAAGACCAGGGTGGCGCCCGGGGGCACATCCGACAGCTCCTCGATGAAGATCGCGCCCTTGGCCTTGAGGTCATTCACCACATAGGTGTTGTGCACGATCTCGTGGCGCACGTAGATCGGCGCGCCGAATTTCTGAATGGCGCGCTCGACGATCTCGATGGCGCGGTCCACGCCCGCGCAAAAGCCGCGCGGCTCGGCCAGCAGGACCTCGACGTCCCCGCCCTCGCCCGCGTGTGGCGCGCCGGGCAGCGGCCCGGCATCGCTCATGCTGCGGCCAGAAATCTCGCTGCTCATAGCACCCCGATCAGTTGCACTTCGAACGTCACCGGCTGGCCCGCCAGCGGGTGGTTGAAGTCGAACAGCACGGCGCCGTCATCGCGCACCTGCACCACGGCGCCCGCGTAGCTGCCCTGGCCGTCCGGCGTGGGGAACTGCACCACATCGCCCACGCTATAGCGCTCTGCCGGGTCGCCCAGTTCGTTGAGCAGCTTCCTGGCCACCCACTGCTGCATCTCGGTGTTGCGCTCGCCAAAGGCCTCGCCCGCCGCCAGCTCGAACGTGGCGCGCGTGCCCTCGGGCAGGCCCAGCAGGCGCTGCTCCACGGCGGGCGACAGCTGGCCTGCGCCCAGCGACAGGGTGGCGGGCTTGTCGGAGAAAGTGTTGATCACATCCCCCGCCGGGCCCGCCAGGCGGTAGTGCAGCGTCAGGAAGGAGCCCGGCTGGACGGTGGGAAGGGGGGTGTCGATAGAGGTCATGAAAGTCCCGATAAACTGGCCTGCATTGTAGAAAATCGGGCAAAGCCCTACGCCCGTCGGCCCCTGACGGGTGTCAAAGACCCTGCGCCATGCCCCTCAAAGACCTGCCCTCCGACGCCCAGCCGCGCGAAAAGCTGCTGGCACGCGGCCCCGCCGCCCTGGCCGATGCCGAGCTGCTGGCCATCCTGCTGCGAACCGGCACCGTGGGCAAGGGCGTGCTGCAGATGGCGCAGGAACTGCTGGACACGCCCGGCGTGGACGCGGCCACGGGGCGCGTCACCGGCGGTTTTGGCGGCATCGCCGGACTGCTGCACACCAGCGCCGCCGACCTCACGCGCATCAAGGGCCTGGGCCCCGCCAAGCGCGCTGAGCTGGTGGCCGTGCTGGAACTGGCGCGCCGCGCCCTGGCCCAGCAACTGCGCGAGCGCGAGACGTTCGACTCGCCCAACGCCGTCAAGCACTACCTTCAACTTCACCTGGCGGCCAAGGGCCACGAGGTGTTCGCGGTGCTCTTCTTCGACAGCCAGAACCGCCTGCTGGCCATGGAGGAGTTGTTTCGCGGCACGCTCACGCAGACCAGCGTGTACCCGCGCGAGGTGGTGCTGCGCGCCCTGCACCACCAGGCCGCCGCCGTGGTGCTGGCCCACAACCACCCCAGCGGCAGCGTGGAGCCCAGCCGCGCCGACGAGGCCCTCACCAAGACGCTGAAGGCCACGCTGGCCCTGGTGGACGTGCGCGTGCTCGACCATGTCATCGTCGCCCCCGGCAAGGCGCTGTCGATGGCGGAACAGGGCTTGCTGTGACGGCGCCCGCGCCCGCCGCGCCCACGGCCCTGCACGCCGCGCTGGCCCGCGCCACGGCCGTGGCGCCCCCGCCCGGCGCACCCGCCCCGCCGCAAGCCGCGCCCCGGGCCACCCGACGCGCCGCCACGGCCGAGCGCAAGGCCGCAGCCCAGGCGGCGCTGCGGCCGCAGCGCCCCACCCCCCCTCCGCCTGCACCCGGCTCCCACGCGCCGGCGGCGCCGGCCCGCCGCCGGGCGCCCCCGCCGCCCCGGCGGGCCAGCGAGCGCATCGCGCACCTGCAGGACCTGGCCAGCATCGCCCGCCGCCTGCGCGAGGAGCACGCGCGCGCCGAGGCCGACGAAAAGGTCCGCCGCGAGGCCGCCGCGCGCCTGGAGGCCGAGCGCCACCTCTTCAGCCGCAGCGTAGGCCCCGTCACGCCGCTGCGCAGCCCCAACGTGGCACGCCTGCGCCGCCACAAGCCGCCACCGCTGCCCGTGCAGCACTGGCTGGACGAAGAGCGCGTGCTGGTCGAATCCATCAGCGACGACTTCGACGTGAGCACCCTGCTCGACACCGACGACCAGCTGAGTTTTCGCCGCCCCGGCATCGGCGTGGAAATCACGCGCCGCCTGCGCTCGGGCCACTGGAGCATCCAGCGCCAGCTGGACCTGCACGGCCTGCGAGTGGACGAGGCGCGCGAGGCACTGGGCGAATTCATCCGCCACGCCCACAAGACCGGCCTGCGCTGCGTGCGCGTGGTGCATGGCAAGGGCCTGGGCTCTCCGGGCAAGAGTCCGGTGCTCAAGAGCCGCGTGCAGCGCTGGCTGGTGCAAAAAAGCGAAGTGCTGGCCTTCGTGCAGGCCCGGCCCATCGACGGCGGCGCGGGCGCGCTGGTGGTGCTGCTGCAGCCCGTGCATCTACGCCAGCGCTAGGCACGCGCAGCGCAGATCGCCCCGCTCCGCCCTGCGCACCTGGAGAGCCGGGCAGCCTGCCGTGTTGCCGACGCCCGCCGCGACGGCCGCTACCACAGCCGCTGCAACGGTTGTGGCGATGCACCCTGCCTCACGCCGTCTTGGTGCGTCCCGCGGGCGCCAGCCCCCGCATCTCCAGCCGCACGCCCAAGCCCTTGAGCTCCTCGCTTTTGCGCAACTGCAAGTGGCCCCCATAGGCCTGCGCGATCTGGCTGGCAATCGCCAGGCCCAGCCCGCTGCCCTGCACGGACTCGTCAAAACGCACACCGCGCTGGCCCGCCGCCTGCAGTTGTGCGGGCGTCATGCCGGGGCCATCGTCTTCGATGTCCAGGCACAGGCTGGCATGTTCTGCGCCACCTTGCACCGACACAGACACCGACAGTGTCAGCCGCACCCGCGAGGCGGCCCACTTGCCCGCGTTGTCCAGCAGGTTGCCCAGCACCTCCTCCAGGTCGGCGCGTTCTCCGCGCCAGTGCAGCGGGCCTTGGGTATCGTCTGCCAGCATCCAGTCCAACCCCTGCGCGGCGTGCAGGCGTTCCATCATGCGCAGCACCTGGGCCACGCAGTCGCGCACGTCCACGGCCTGGCCGGTGCTGCCGGGGTGGGCGTGCAGCGCATCGCTCAAGGTGCGGGCCTGGTAGCGGTCCACCAGCTGGGCCATGGCCTCGACCTGGCGCTGCACCTCGCTGCTGGGCACCTGCGGCTGCGCGCTGGCCTGTGCGCTCAGCAGGGCCAGAGGCTTCTTGAGCGCGTGGTTCAGGTCCACCGCATGGGCCCGCGCGCGGGCCACCACGTGCGCGTTGTGCGCCAGCAGGCCTGCCAGCTCGTTCTGCAGGGGCTGCAGGTCGCGCCCCGTGGGGGCGGCCAGGTGCAGCGCCACATCGGGCCCCGCGCCCTGCGGCGCGCGCAGGGCAGCCAGCATGGCCTCCAGCCGGCGCAGCGGCGCCAGCCCCACCCGCACCTGCAGCCACGCCAGCCCCCCGGTGAGCAGCATCAGCACCAGCCCGGCCACCACCAGCGTGCGGTCGATCTGCCGCATGCTGCTGTGCAACTGCGCGGCCGGGCCGTAGACCGTCAGCGTGACCTGCACGGGAGGCTGGCCCAGGGTGACCGGCTGGGTCAGCGACAGCAAGGGTTCTTGCAGCGGCCCCGTGGCCCGGTGCAGCGTGGCCGAGCCGGTGGTGGGCAGGGCCTCGGTCGGCAGGCTGTCCATGTCCCACAGCGAACGCGAACGCAGCACATCGCTGCCCGCCTGCGCGCGCCAGTACCACCCGGCGTAGATGGCGCTGAACTCATCGGCACCGCCGGTGGACTCCCGCAAGCCGCCCTCGGGCCCCAGGTGCAGCCGCGCGCCCACGCGCTGGGCCTTGTCGCGCAGCACCTGCTCGAAGCTGGCCAGCAGGCTCTGGTGCATCTGCACGCGCAGCCACAGCCCCCCGGCGCCCACCAGCAGCAGCATGGGGACCAGCGCCAGCAGCGCAATGCGCGTGGCCATGGGCCACTGGGCCAGCGCCAGCGCCCACGCGGCGCCGCTGTGTGCCCGGGCCGGTGCAGGCGGCCCAGGCGGTGCGGGCTGCCCAGGCGGCGTGGCGGGGTCGATCCGCATCAGCCCGCCACGTCGGACGCCACGAGGCGAAAGCCCTGGCCGCGCTCGGTCACCAGCTGCGGCGCGCCGTTCAACTTGCGGCGGATGCGGCCGATCAGCACGTCCAGCGTGTTGGAGTCCGGGTCGAGGTCGCGCGCATACACATGCTCGCTGATGTCGGCGCGCGTGAGCAGCTTGCCCGGGTGGTGCATGAAATACGCCAGGATCTTGTGCTCCTGCGCCGTGAGCTGCAGGCTCTGGCCCTGCAGCGAAAAGCGGCCCTGCACCACGTCGTACTCCAGCGGGCCGGCAGCCAGCACGGCGGCGGCCGACCCGGCCGTGCGGCGCAGCATGGCCCGCAGGCGCAGCACCACCTCGTCCATCAGGAAGGGCTTGGTCAAATAGTCGTCGGCCCCGGCATTGAAGCCCGCCACCTTGTCGCTCCAGCGGTTGCGCGCCGTGAGCACCAGCACCGGCCAGCCGCGGCCCGCGTCGCGCCAGTCGCGCAGCACGCTCAGGCCGTCCTTGAGCGGCAGGCCCAGGTCCAGCACGGCGGCGCTGTAGGCCTCGGCACTGCCGGCAAAGGACGCGGCCTCGCCGTCGTGCTCCACATCCACCGCGAATCCCGCCGCCTCCAGCGCCACGCGCAGTTGTTGCGCCAGCGCCACATCGTCTTCCACCACCAGGATGCGCATCAGTCGTCCACCTTCTGCCGCGTGACTTCCAGGCTCACGGCGTCCACTTCGAGCTCCAGCTTGAAACCGTTGGGTTGCTGCAGCTCCACGCTGTAGTAGGGGCGTCGGCGGTGGTCCGTTTCCAGCTCCACCTCCAGCACCAGGCCCGAAAAGCGCGGCCGCAAGGATTCGAGCATCACGGCCATGGACTTGGGCGCCGCGGGCGTGCCCGCCGTTTGCGGCGGGGTCAGCACCTCGCCCGTGTTCACATCCACCAGCAGCTTCATCTCGCCGGCGGGCCGGTCCGAGAGCTTGACCTCGTACACCGCCTTGCCTTGCGCGTCGCGCTCGAACTCGGCGTTCACCACGCGCGATCCGTAGCGCTGCTCCAGCTGCTGGATGTAGCGGGCCATCTGCGCCAGGCCCACAGGCTGCATGGGCCAGTCGCGCTCCTGCGCCACGACACTGCCCGTGGCCGCATCCACCAGCACCTCGTGCTTGGTGCCGCGGGCGTCGATGATCTTGATCTCGTAGCGCAGCTCGCCCTTGCGGCCGTGCTTGGTCTCCACGTCGATGACGCGCCCGCCGTACTGGCGGCTCATGTCCGCAATGATGCTGTTGAGCGGCTTGAGCTGCCCGCTCTGCACGCCGCGCCGCGCCACGTCCTGCTCGGCGGCGGGGGCCTGCGCGCAGGCCAGCGCCACCGCGGCGCAGGCCGCGGCCTGCGTCCAGGTCCGCAAAATTCCATTCTTCATCGCCGGGCCGCCCCAAGATGAAGAGCGCTCCCTCGGGGGGCAGTGACCACACGAAGTGGGGAACGTGGGGGCCATATCTCTCATCGCGCGATTATTGCGGAGGCCATTAAACGGTCCATGAACGGACGCTTCACGGTGGGTTTAGGAACGGTTGCGCACACTGCCTCCCAGTTCTTCACAACCACTGCCACACCGAAAGGAAGCACCATGAAAAAGACCGTTCTGACCCTGGCCTTCGCAACCGCCGCCGCGGCCTCCGCCCTGCCCTCCATGGCCTGGGCCATGGGCGCCCAGGAGGCCGTCAACGTGATGGCCAAGAACCACTTCGTGGCGCCGCACGACCTGCAAAAACAATACGGCTACTGGACCGCCGAGGCCGTCTCCAACGACGGGGTGCGCGCCACCGTGCTGGTCAACGATGCCAACGGCAGCTTCACCGCCGTGCGCAAGGGCGACATCGGCACCGCCCTGCCCAGCGTGGAACGGGTGGCGCAGCAGGTGCGCGCCGCCGGCTACAGCTTCGTGTACGGCGTGGAGCTGGACGACGGCTTCTGGCAGGCCAAGGCCCGCCAGTCCGTGACCAACCGCGAGAAGGTCGAGTTCGTGCTGCACCCCGTGACGCTGGAGGTGCTGAGCCAGGTGGGCCGCAGCGGCGGCACCGTGAACGGCCAGCCCGTGCTCAGCGCCGACCAGGTCGTGACAGCCCTGCAGCAGGCCGGCTACACCCGCGTGCGCGGTGTCGAATACGACGATGGCTACTGGGAAGCCGAGGCGACCAACACAGCCAACCTTGCGGTGGAGCTGCGGGTGGACGCCGTGACCGGGGCCGTGCTGCGCGAACAGCTGGACGATTGAGCGGCCGGCGGCTGCCCTGCGCCAGGGTGCTGAAGCAACCCACAAAAAAAGACACCGGGCCCCGGCATGCCCAAGCAGCCGGTCCAGGTATCTTTTCAGGGCCGTTGGCGGCGGGCACGCCGAGCGTGCCGCGCACCGGCTTTACTTGGACAAATCGACCGCGTACTTCGACGTGCCCTTGCCCGAACCGTCATCCGCTGCCAGCAGCGACACATTGGTCAGGCCTGCCGCCTGCGCCACGGCGAGCGCATTGCCGCCCGAGCTGAACACCACCGGCCCCGCCACGCTGGCCTTGGCAAAGCGCCAGCTCTTGGCCGCGCCGTTGGCACTGCGCGTCACCGCCGGGTTCTTGCGGATGTAGTCGATCACCACGTCCCGGTTGGCGTCGGGCGAGGCCCAGATGGTGCCCGAGCCATCGAGCTTGTCGATGAAGCTCTTGCCGCTGGTGGCGCGGTAGTTGTTGGTGGCGATCACGAACTCCTGCGCCACGTCGATGGCCTTGCCCAGGTAGGTCAGGTTCCTGATGCGGCTGCCCACGGGCTTCGTCACGTCGATCTCGTACTGCACATCGGCCGTGGTGAACATGTCGAAGTTGTAGCCCGGGAAGGTGCTGATGAGCTGCTGCTCGCCGGTCTTGGCGGGGTCGATCTGGTTGAAGCGCTTGGCAGCCGCCTCCAGCCAGTTCTTGATGTCGCCGCCGTTGACCTTCACCGCGTACACCGTGTTGGGGTACAGGTACAGGTCGGCCGCGTTGTTGATGGCCAGCGGGCCCACGGCCACGTCGGTGTAGTCGGCACCGCCCTGGAAGCCGCTCTTGAACGGCGCGCTCACCGACAGCACGGGCAGCTGTGCATACTGCGGCAGGCTGGCCTTGATGTAAGCGGCCACATAGGCCTGCTGCGCCTGGTTCACGATCTGGATCGCGCCGGGGTCGCCCACGTCGGCGAACAGCGTGCTCATGCGGAAGTCGGTCTGGCCGATGGGTGTCTTCACGTACTGGATGGCGGCCTGGTGCTGGGTCTCGACGAGCGGCGCCACGCTGGCGTCCGCATCCACGGTCACTGTGGCGCCCGCGGCGTTCTTGTTCTGGATGTTGCGCAACTCGGACTTGCTGGCCGTCTTGTTGACGACCCACTTGGCGCCGTCCCACTGCAGCGCGAGCTGCACCACACCCAGGGCCTTGCCCCACGAGCTGGCCATCACGGCGGGCACGCCGTTGACGGTGCCGGCCTTGTGGTCGACACCGGCCATGGTGAAGCCGGGCGTGGCCGCGGTGTCGGGGAACACGCCGTGCTGGTGGCCCATCACCATCGCGTCGATGCCGGCCACCTTGGAGAGGTACAGGCCCGGGTTCTCCATGGTGGGCGAATACGCCGCGCTGTCCATGCCGCCGTGCAGCAGCGCGATCACGATGTCGGCGCCCTTGGCGCGCAGCTCGGGCACGTACTTCGTCGCAGCCTCGACCGCGCCTTGCGTGGTGACCTTGCCTTCGAGGTAGCGCTTGTCCCAGTTCATGATGCCCGGCGTGGTGAAGCCGATCACGCCCACCTTGATGGGCAGCTTCACCTCCTTGCCGTCCGCGCCCTTGGCCACCAGCGTGCGCTCGAGCACGGTGTAGGGCTGCACCAGCGGCTTCTGGGTCTTGTTGCTGGTCACGTTGGCCAGCACCATCGGAAAGCCCGCGCCCGCGCACTTCTTGGCGGCGTCCACGCCGTCCACCTCCAGCCCGCCGCCCAGCACCTGGTTCAGGAACGGCAGGCCGTAGTTGAACTCGTGGTTGCCCAGCGTGCCGGCGTCAAAGCCTAACGCGCCCATGGCCTTGTACATGGACAGCTGCTGCGTGCAAGGGATGGGGTTGATGGTGGCTTCGTAGTCGGCCAGCGCCGTGCCCTGGATGGTGTCGCCGTTGTCCACCAGCAGCGTGTTGGCAAACTCCTTGCGCGCCGCACGCACCAGCGTGGCGGTGCGCTCGAAGCCGTAGCTCTTATCTTCGGCCAGCTTGAAGTAGTCGTAGCTGCGCACATTGAAGTGCAGGTCGGTGGTCTCCAGCACGGCCAGCGTGGCGGTGGCGCCCGCGTTGTTGTTGCTGCCGCCGCCATCGCCGCCGCCACAGGCGGAGAGGGACGCGGCCAGGGCCAGCACGCTCAGCGTGGCGGTGCGGCGCGAATAGCAAGAAAACGGAAAGGAATCGGATTGGCTGCGAATGCGTTCAGACATGAACAAGGCCCAGGATGAAACAAAGGACCGAGTGTCTGGCGGTGGTTTGACAACGGTATGACGGCACGCGGCCGCCGCGCGTCCCACGGGGGTGTCAGTCAGCGCGGGGGGCGCCGTCGGCTCAGCAGGCCTTCCACCATCAGCAGCAGCAGCGCTGCGCGCAACTCGTCGTGGGTGTCGGTCACGGTGGTATGGGGGCCTCGCAGCACCCAGATGGCGCGGCCGCTGAAGTTGTAGTCGCTTCCCTGCAGGTGGCGCGCCAGGAGTTCGACCTGTTCGAAATCATCTGCCGAGACCGTGTGCGCAACGGTGATGGTGCTGCCCATGGGAACCCTCACATAACTTGCCTGTCAGCCCGCGCGTTCGTGCGCAACCCTGCCTGGTCCGTGGCCCCTGGTCGTGCGAGGACGCCAGCGCGCACAGGCCGGACCGCCCACGCTCTTGCACCGCGCTCTTGCACCACGCGCCGCAATGCGCCGCTGTGGCGGGGCTGCCGGTGCCTGCGGCGAGGAGGCCCTGCCCAGTGGTCTTCTGTGCAGCCCCAGCGTGCGCCGTTGGGCGCGCGCTGTATGTAGTCGTTTGCCGACAAAGCCTTACGACCTCCTGCGCCGCAGCACCCGGCACAAGGGAAGGAGCCGCAGGGTTCGCGTCAGGCGATGCGGCGCACGTCGCCGTTGTGCGGTGAAGCGCTCTCATGGAACAGGTCTTCGAGAAACTGGGCCAGTTCGTGCTCTTCCACGAAGTCGGGGACCACGAAGCCCGCGGGGGTGCGCTTGCCGTCGCCGCCCACGCGGTAGACCTGCCACAGCGGGCCCTCACGCCGCACTTCAACGATGCGGCCAAAGACATTGAAACGGGGATGGGCGGGGGGTGGTGTGTTTTCCATGGACTGCCTCGTGCCGGGTCTCGCGCCTATTCTCCGGCGATCTGCGGGTAGCCGTCGCAGATCACCACCCACGCGGCCTTGGAGGCCACGTGGATGTGCCTTTGCGGCGGCGCGTCAAAAGGGGTGTCGAGCGTGCCCAGGGGCACGGCCACGCTGTCCGCATGCACGCCTTCGCTGTGCCAGAGCAACGGCGAGCCGCAGGCCAAGCAGAACTGCCGCGTGACCCGCGGCGACGAGCGGTAGGCGCGCAGCAGCGCCTGCCCCTGCACGAAGCGGTGGTGCTCGCGGTGCACCGAGCCGTAGCTGGCGAACGCCGCGCCATGGGCCTTGCGGCACATCGAGCAGTGGCAGTGCGATGCGCTGCGCAGCGGCGCCGTGGTTTCGTAGCGCACGCCGCCGCACAGGCAGCTGCCCCGGTGGTGCACGACGGATTCGGTCATGGCCTGGGTTCTCCTTCGACGGGGTGCCTGGGTGGAGCACGCGGCCGGGTCAGGCGCGCGGCGGCGCCGGCGTGGCCACGGAGGCGATCAGGTCCACCTCCACCGTCGCATTCTTGGGCAGTTGCAGCACCCCCACCGAGGTGCGGGTGTGGGCGCCCGCCTCGCCCAGCACGGCGAACAGGATTTCAGAGGCGCCGTCGGCCACCTCGCTTTGCTGCGTGAACCCGGGCGCCGACTGCACATACACGGTGATGCGCAGCACCGACTGCACGGCGTCCAGAGAGCCCAGCGCACGCTGCAGCAAGGCCAGGGCGCGCAGGGCGCACACCTTGGCCCCCGCCTGCGCCTGGGCCAGGGTGGCGCCGGCGCCGGCCGCCCCCGTGGCCACCACGGTATCGCCCACGCGCGGGATCTGCCCGCTCAGGTAGACGTGGTGGCCGTCGCGCACCAGGGGCACGTAGTTGCCCCCGATCTTGATCTCGCCGTCAAAGCTGTAGCCGAGGGCCTGGGCTTGTTCCTGAAAACGGGCGTCACGGGACATGAAAAAAACCTCGCCGGGTGAAATGCCTCCACTATGCCACCCGGCAGGCAGCCCCTGGCGTTGCCAGGCCAGCGGGCGCGCCGCCCTCCGGGGGAAGGCGGCACAGATGCTTCATATATGCCGCGCGAACGGGTCCACCAGCGAGGCGATCGTCACGCCGGCCGGCTGGCCCACGCCCTGCGGGCGCCCTGCCGGCTCGGGGGCTGCGGTGACCGGCGCCACCTTCAGCGGCGACATGCGCCGGCCGTAGACGCGCTGCACGCGCTCTTGCAGCGTGGGGTGGGAATCGAGCCAGTGCTCCATCCTGCCGCCGCCTTCCACGTCCACCAGCAGCATGTGCTGCACCGAAGGATGGTTCAGGCCGCTGTGGCTGTGCTGTTCATAGCCGCGCGGGGTATCCCGGCGCTGGGCCATGACCTTGCGCAGCACGCCGCCCAGGCCGTCCTTGCTGCGCGTCCATTGCACGGCGCGCGCGTCGGCCAGGTACTCGCGCTGGCGCGACACGGCCGCCTTGAGCATGCGGCCGGTGATCCAGCCCGCGAAGCCCGCCAGCATGATGGCCGAGCCGAACCACCACGACAGGCCCCGGCGCTCGCGCAGCGTGTCGCCGAAGTTGTAGACCAGCTCCAGCCCGAACACCATGCCCGCCAGCTGCATCTTCAGACGGGTGTCGCCTTCGTGCAGGTGCGAGAGCTCGTGGGCGACCATGCCCTGCATCTCCTCGCGGTTCAGGTAGTCGAGCGCGCCCTGCGTCACGGCGATCACGGCATCGCTCTGGTCCCAGCCGGCGGCAAAGGCATTGATCGCGTCGGTGCGCGGCATCACCATGATCTCGGGGCGCGGCATGTGGGCCGCGATGCACAGCTCGTCCACGATGTTGGAAAGCCGCTGCTCGGCATGCGAGAGCGACGGCCTCAGCTCGCGCGCACCCACCCGCCGGGCCAGCTTGACGCCGCCCGCGCGCAGGTTCGAGGTTTCCACCCACCAGCCGCCCAGCACCAGCATCAGCGACACGCCCACGTTGGCCGCCAGAAAGCCCTGCGGAAACGGCAACCGCCCCGGCAGCACCGCGGCCATCAATACCCAGGCCAGCGCCAGGGCCGCGTGCACCGCGACGACCAGCACGGCCACAGCGAGTGCAAAGCCCAGCAGCAGGCGCCGCGTCTCGCTGCGCGCGCTGTCCTGATGGTCCCAGAACTTCATGGCACCCTCTCCAGTTGGTGAGATATCCACTGCGGGCAGAACTGGCCGCAGCCCTGCCGGCGCATGCGTGGATGCGGACGGGCCGTGCCGCCACGTGCGTCCCGCGGAGGGAACAGCGCCGCCAGCGGCCCAGAGGCCCATCGATATGGCTTACGAGAACCGCACCTGCGGCGCGGCGCGCTCTTCTTCGCTGCGTGTGGATTCGAGCATCGGCACGGTGGGAAAGCCCAGCAGGCGCGCCACGACCAGGTCAGGAAACTGCGCTGCAGCGTCGTTGAATTCCAGCGCCTGGTCGTTGTACGCCTGGCGCGCAAAGCCCAGGCGGTTTTCGGTGCTGGTCAGCTCTTCGGACAGCGACTGCATGGTGGCGTCGGCCTTGAGTTCGGGATACGCCTCGGCCACCACCATCAGGCGGCCCAGGCTGCTGCCCAGCACGCCCTCGGCGGCAGCCAGCGCGCCCATGGCGTTGGCGCTGCCAGGCTCTGCCCGTACAGCGGCGGCAGCGCCCTGGGCTTGGCCGCGGGCCTGGATGACGGCTTCAAGCGTGGCGGCCTCGTGGCTGAGGTAGCCCTTGGCGACTTCGACCAGGTTGGGCACCAGGTCGTGGCGGCGCTTGAGCTGCACGTCGATCTGGCCGAACGCGTTGGCAATGCGGTTGCGCAGCTGCACCAGCCGGTTGTAGACACTAACGGCCCACACCGCCAGCACGGCGACCAGGCCCAGAACGATCCAAGCAGTAGCTGACATGTCCCACCCTCCTTGTTGTGAATTGAATGAATGGATGCTGGGCGCATCTTAGTAGCGCGCCTTTCCCAAAGGGGCCATACATTTCAGCGGGTAGGGATTTAAGCGTTCAAACCGCCTGCAGCGCCTACCCATCAAGCGCTATCAGCTATTAACAACATAGCAATCGATGCTATGGGCGCACACCGGGCCCATCCACAGGCTGCGAGGGACACGGCCCAGCCGCTCAGGGGTTGCCACCCCACCCCACAGCCTGCAAAGACAGCAGCCCCGCCAGTGCACCCGTGGATCTGGCCTTGCCAGTCCACCGGGTGCGCCCCCCTTGAGGGGGAGGCGGCGTAGCCGCTCAGGGGGTGCCCCGATTCCTCATCCAGTCGGCCGTGCCCATGAAGCTCTCCTTCAAGCGCGCGCGCAGCGCCTCGGGCACGCCCGTCTCGCCCATGGCCTGGTCCATGCAGGCCACCCATTGGTCGCGCTCCTGGATGCCGATGGAAAACGGCATGTGCCGCATGCGCAGGCGCGGGTGGCCGAAACGGCTCTGGTAGTGGTCGGGGCCGCCCAGCCAGCCGCACAGGAACCAAAACAGCTTTTGCCGCGCGCTGGCCAGGTCGCTGCCATGGGCTGCGCGCAGCTCGGCGTAGCCCGGCTCCAGGTCCATCAGGTCGTAGAAGCGCTCGGTGAGGGCGCGCACGCGCTCTTCGCCACCGATCCAGTCGAAGGGGGTGGTTGCGGTGGCGGCTTCTGCGCCGGCGCCGGTGTCTTTGGGAACGTCGGAATTCATATAAAAAACTGGCCCCAGCGCTTTCCTATAAAGCGCTGGAAGCTATCAAATGAGTAGCAATCGACACGCAGCCTATTCCGCCGAACGGCGCAGCGTGTCCACCACGGGGCGCACCAGCACCTCGCGCAGGCCCCACCAGCCCGCGGCCAGCGCCAGCACCGCACCCGCCACGGCGCCCGCCAGGGGCACCCAGGGCGCGGCCGTCCAGGTGAAGTCGAACACGAAGCGCGCCAGCGCCCAGCCCACGCCCACGGCCACGGCGCTGGCCAGGAAGCCCGCGAGCAGGCCCACGCCCACCAGCTCGGCGCGCTGCACCTGCCGCAGCAGGCTGGCGCGCGCGCCCACGGCGCGCATGATGGCGTACTCGCGGGCGCGCTCCTCGCGCGTGGCGGTGACGGCCGCGAACAGCACCACCAGCCCGGCGGCCAGCGTGAAGGCAAACAGGAATTCCACCGCGCGGATCACCTGGTCCAGCACGCGCTGCACCTGGGTGATGGTGGCGCCCATGTCCACGTTGGTGATGTTGGGAAACTGGCGCACCAGGGCGTTGTCGAAGCCGTTGGTCTCGGGGGCGCGGTACGCCGCCAGGTAGGTGACCGGCACGTCCTTGACGCTGGCCACGGGGTACATCACGAAGAAGTTGGCCCGCATCGACCCCCAGTCCACCTTGCGCAGGCTGGTGATGCGCGCTTCGTTCTGCACGCCGCCCATGTCGAACAGCAGCCGGTCGCCCATCTGCAGGCCCAGGGTCTCGGCAATGCCCTCCTCGACGCTGATGGCACCTTCCTCGCCCTGGCGCCACTGGCCGGCCACGATCTGGTTGTGGGGGGGTGGTTCGGTGGCGTTGGAAAGGTTGAACTCCCGGTCGACGAGGCGCTTGGCGCGGTCGTCGGTATAGCTGTCGGGGCCCACGGGCTTGCCGTTCACGGCCAGCAGGCGGCCACGGATCATGGGATACCAGTCGTACCGGGCCACGCCGCCGTCCTTGAGGGCCTGCTGGAACGCATCGGACTGGTCGGGCATCACGTTGATGACGAAGCGGTTGGGCGCATCGGGGGGCGTGGCCTTGCGCCAGCTGTCCACTAGGTCGGTGCGCAGCAGCACCAGCAGCACCAGCGCCAGCAGGCCCACGGCCAGGCTGCTCACCTGCACCACGGCGTAGGCGGGGCGCGCGGAGATCTGCCGCGTGGCCAGCACCAGCCAGCGCGGGGCGGTGGCCTCGTTCACGCTCTTGCGCAGCAGCTTCACCGCCACCCACGACAGCCCCGCAAACAGGGCCACCGCGCCGGCAAAGCCGCCCACGGCAATCAGCCCCAGCTTGATGTCGCTGCTGACCGTCAGCAGCAAGGCCGCGAAACCGGCGATGCCGATGCCCAGCACCGCCAGCGACGCGGGCTTGAGCCCGCCCACGTCGCGCCGGATCACGCGCAGGGGCGGCACCTGGGCCAGCTGCAGCACGGGCGGCAGGCCGAAGGCGAACAGCAGCGTGAGCCCCATGCCCAGGCCAAATGCCACGGGCCACAGGCTGGGCGGCGGCAGGGCTGACTCGACCAGCCCCGCGAGCAGCAGCACGAAGGCATAGTGCACCAGATAGCCCAGCGCCACGCCCAGCGAACTGGCGAACAGGCCCACAAGAGCGAATTCGGCCGTGTAGGCGCCCGCGATGGTGCGCTGGCTCTGCCCCAGCACCCGCAGCATGGCCGAGGCATCCAGGTGCTCTGCCGCGAAACCGCGCGCGGCCAGCGCCACGGCCACGGCCGACAGCAGCGCCGCGAGCAGCGCCACGAGGCTCAGGAACTTTTGCGCCCGGTCCAGCGTCTGGCGCATCTCGGGGCGGCCGCTTTCGAGGGATTCCACCCGCACCCCGTGCACCTCGGGCTTCTTGGCCTCCGCCACGGCCCATTCGCTGAAGGCCTTGACCGCGGGGCCCGGCCCGATGACGGCGAAGCGGTAGGTGAGGCGGCTGGCCGGCTGCACCAGGCCGGTGGCGGGCAGGTCGGCATCGTTCACCATCACGCGCGGGGCAAAGCTCATGAAGCCCGCGCCCCGGTCGGGCTCGATCACGATGATGCGCGCGATGCGCAGCTGCGCATCGCCCAGCAACAGCATGTCGCCCATGGCCAGGTTCAGCGATTCGAGCAGGGGAGCATCCACCCACGCCTCGCCCCGGGCAGGGATGTCGCGGGTGGGCTGGTCGAGCGCCCCCGGCGCGTCAGCCACCTTGAGGCTGCCGCGCAACGGGTAGCCCGGCGGCACGCTCTTGAGGGCCACCAGCTTGCTGGCACCACCCTGCGCATCGCTGGCCCGGCCCATGGTGGGAAAGCCCACCGTGGTGACCGCCTGCAAGCCCAGGGCCGCGGCCCGCTCGACGAACGCCGCTGGCGTGGGGTTGTCGCTGGCCACCACGGCATCGCCGCCCAGCAGCTGCAGCGCATCGCGCTGCAGGCCGCCCTGAAGGCGGTCGGCGAAAAACCCCACGGACGTGAGCGCCGCCACCGCCAGCGTGACCGCCACGATGAGCAGGCGCAGTTCGCCCGCGCGCAGGTCGCGGGCCAGGGTACGCCAGCCAAGGCGCAGAAAAGACAGGTTCATGGCACGGAACCTTAGCGCAAACGGAGCGCTCTGGCGCTGTTCAGGGCTTTGCGTCGCCGGCCGCCGGCGCCGCGCCACCGGGCACCCCCGCATCCAGGCGCGCTTGCAGCGCCTCCAGCACGGGCTGGATCTGTGTGCCCACGTGGATCTGGGGGTTGGAGAATCCGTCGGTCTTGCCGGCCTCCACCTCGCGCTGCGCGATCAGCGGCACGGCCTTGGCAAAGGCCTCGGTGAATGAATGGGTCTGGCGCAGTTGCTCGTTGAACACCGCGCGGCCGAAGAACGTGAGCTCGGACCGCGTGCCGCAGCCATACGATGTGTGGGTGGCGTCGGCGGCCGTCATGATGAGCGTGCCATCGGTGGCCAGGGGACCGATCCAGCCGCCGGAGTAGCAGGCCGACACCGCGATCACGCGGTGGCGGATGCCGGCTTCATCCAGCGCGGCGCGCAGCATTTCCGGCGTGACGGGCTGCACCTGCAGCGGTCCGTGCGATGCCGCCAGCTCGTGGTTGCGCGCGCCGTGCGAGGTCATGTAGATCACCAGCAGGTCATGGTCGCGGTCCATGCGCGCACCCAGGGCCGAAATGGCGCGCTGCAGGTTCTGCGGCGTCGCCCAGGCGTGGGTGTCGGCGGTCTCGGCATGGTTGAGCAGGTGGATCACGCGGCCGTGCGCGTCGAACCGTTCCTGCAGCAGCGTGCTGACCATGGTGCTTTCGCGCCGGAACACGTTCTCTTCGGCATAGGGAGCGAACACGAGGCCGTAGACATCCACCACCCCGTCCCGCTGGGCCGCCAGCGCTTGCACCTGGCGCTCCCACAGCGCCTGCTGCGCCTCGAACACCGGCTGCGACAAGGTCAGCTGCGCGGGTTCGGGGCCCTCCTCGGCGGCCTGCGCCGCCGCCAGGGCCGCACCGTCCAGCTCCCAGGGCTGGTCCTGGAACTGCCACATGCCCACCCCGATGACCGCCGCCATCGACACCGCGAACACCGCGGTGCGCAGGCGCGAGCGGATGAAGCGCGCGCTCACCACGACCAGCGCCGCCAGAACCCACGCCGTCAGCACGCCGTAGGCAGTCCAGAAAACGATTCCGGCCGTGTTCCCGACCCACAGCGCGGGCCGGTGGACGGTGGCGCCCAGCAGGGCATACAGCAGGAGCAGGGGCACCAGCGGAGCCCACGCCGACAACACATACCAGGCGGCGAGCCCGCCCGATGGCGCACCCTCCGGGGTCGGCGCGCCGGCCGCAAGGCGCTGCGCGGGTGCCATGGCCCACCAGGCCAGCCACAGAAGCGCCAGGCCGCTCCACATCGGCGCGAGCCAGCCCCGCAGGCTGAACTGGGCGGGCCCTGCCACCTGGAACCGCGCCGCCCCCACCAGCAGCGCGCCGCCGAGCAGCACCAGAACGATCAATTGCCACGGGGTGGGAACCGCGGCCCCCGTGCGGGGCGGCAGGAACAGCGTGGCCCGCAGGCCCTCGCGGACCCAGGCTCCCAGGGGCAGGCGAAGAGGGGCAGGCGCCCCGGCCGAGGCCGCCGCCGGCGCAGTGGCGGGCGCACCGGGGGGCAGCCCCTCATCCAGCGGGATTTCGATCTTGGCGGGTTCGGGGGCCCACTGGCTCGGTTGGGTATCGGCCCAGGCGCCCTTGGCGTTCAGGTCTTGCATGCGCGCATCATGCCACCGCGGGATGACGGCCCGGGGGCCGGGGAACATGCGCAGGGGAACCGGGGCGGACCGCCGCGGGATACCCCCGAAAGTGCCTCTCAGGCCGCGCTGGCGGACGCCGCCGGCGCCATGGCAGGCACCCGCGCCAGTTCAGGCTGCAGCACCAGCCGGTGCACCCCGCTGTAGCAGACGAAGCGGCGGTTGGTGGCGCGCCCGATGGCGCACAGGCCCAGCTGCTGGGCCACGGCATGGCCCATCTGCGTCATGCCGCTGCGCGACACCACGATGGGCACGCCCATCTGGGCCGACTTGATGACCATCTCGCTCGTGAGGCGGCCTGTGGTGTAGAACACCTTGTCCGAGCCCGACATCGGCACATGCCCCCCCGCGGAGGACCCGCCTCCGGTGCGGGCCGGCGCCTCGGGGTTCATCCACATCCAGCCCGCGATGGTATCGATGGCATTGTGGCGCCCCACGTCTTCCACGAAAGTGAGCAGTTCCTCCCCCTGGAACAGCGCGCAGCCATGCACGGAGCCCGCGGACTTGTACGTGGTCTCCTTGATGCGGATGGCGTTCACGATGCCATACAGCTGGGCCTGGGTGAGGCACGCCTCGGGCAGCGCGATCCGGTCCACCTCATCCATCAGCCCGCCAAACACGCTGCCCTGCCCGCAGCCGGTGGTCACCACCTTGCTGGCCGTCCGCTCCTCGATGCGCGCGATGCCGTGGCGCGTGCGCACGGCGGCGGCGTGGACCTCCCAGTCGACGGTGACGGATTCGATGTCGAAGACGGACTCCACCAACCGCTGGTTGCGCAGGTAGCCCAGCACCAGGAGCTCGGGCTGGGCGCCCAGCGTCATCAGCGTGACCAGCTCGCGCTTGTCCACATACACGGTGAGCGGCCGCTCGGCGGGAATGGACACCTGCTCCCGTTCACCCAGTTCATTGACCACCTCGACCCCATGGGTGAGCGGTGCCTGGGCCTGCGTGAGGCGCGGCAATGGCGGGGTGGCGAGGTCCGTGGCGGTGCGGGAAGTCATGGCCGGACTATACGCAGGCTCCGTGCGCGCCGCAGCCCGGGGCCGCAATGCCTCATGGTGTGTCCTGCCCGGGGCAGGGGCGCGGAGCCCCCTGGGAAGAGGCTGGGCGCCAGCCGCCGGGCCCGCGTTCAGGACTTGGGGGCCGATGCCGCCGCCGCGGGCGTCGACGTGCTGGGCGGGCTGCTCGCCGTGCCAGGCGGCGAATGGGCGCCAGAGGCCTCCAGGGGCTTGGCCTCCGGCGGCGTGTACGCGAACGGTCCGGGGTCGGTGCATGCGGCGGCACTGGTGGCCGTGGCGGGCTTGGCGGCTGGGCTGGTCTTGCGATAGTGGGCCGCCACGCGGTCCTGGGCCAGGCACAGCTTGTAGTTGTCCACCTTGCCCGCCCAGGCCGTCTTGGCGGCGGCTTCGGCGGCCTTGGCCGCGGCCTCGGGCGATGGCGCGGGAAGCTTGGCCACCGCCAGCATGCAGGAACTGGCCGCGCACACGGCCAGGAGCGAGGAACGGAAAAAATGCGTCATGGTGCGGTACCTCATACCTGTGCGGGTTGGCCTGCCGATGGCGCTGCGGCAGCATCGCCCCCCGGGGTGCTGGCACTGCGCTGGCGGGGAATCTTGCCCGCCTGGACGTCGTCATACCAGAGCTCATGGTGCTCCCGGGCCCAGGCCTCGCTCACGTAGCCCGTCTTCATGGCCTTGTAGGCGCCGCGCATGCCCACCGTGCCCATGTAGATGTGTCCGCAGATCAGCGCCATCATCCAGATGGCCAGCGAGGCATGGACCATGTGGGCGATCTGCATGTCGCCGCGCACGTCGCCAAAGCCGGGGATGAGCTTGTCGAGCACCAGGCCCGTGGCCACCACAAGGATGCCAGGGATGGTGATGCCCCACCAGAACAGGCCCTTCTCGCCCGCGTTGAAGCGGTGGGAGGGAACCTGGTGGTCACCGCCCAGCATGCCGCCGCCCTTGGACAGCCACACGAAGTCCGCGCGGTTGGCAATGTTGTCCTTGACGAAGGTGAGGATGATCACGAGCAGCGACACGGCGAACAACGGGCCCATGAAGTTGTGCACATTCTTGAGCGCATAGGTGATCCATCCGAACAGCGAGGCACCCAGGACCGGCAGGAGGAAGAACTTGCCAAAGGCCATCACGATGCCGGAGAGGGCCAGCGTGCAGAAGGCGAACGCATTGGACCAGTGCGCCGCCCGTTCGAACGGCGTGAAACGCTCGATGCGGCGGGTGCCGGCGCCCTCGGGATGGTCATGCCCCAGCGGGCCCTTGACGAAGTAGAAGATGCCCAGCGCCAGCAGCACGATGGCGAACAGCGCCGCGCCATAGGGAATGATCCAGTGGTTGCGCACCTGCCGCCAGGCCTCACCCGCATTGGTGAAACGCGAGCCGGGATACTGCACGAAGGGCTGGATCAGGTTGCCGGCCTCGGGCGCCTGCGTTTTGGGCAGGCTGCTGTAGCCCGTCACGCCCTGCCCCACCTGGCGCCACATGGGCGCATTGTTGCCAGGCTGCACCTTGGCACGCTCGCCGTTGGTCTGCCCGGCGTACTTGGGGTCCGCGCTGGCATCCGGCTTGACCTCGAAAATGTTCTGGCCCTGGATGCCGCCGGGTGCTTGCGGCGCCACCGCTGCGGCCGTGGCCGGCGCTGCGGCCGTGCCCGCATCGGGCGCCGCTGGCGCCTGGGCACCCGCGGGTCCCCAGGCCACACCCGCCGCCACGACCAAGGCACACACGATGTGTTTCATGGTGAACCTCGCTTCACTTGGTGCGGGTGTATTCGTTCTGGCCGTACTGCTGGCGCGCCTTGAGCTGCGCTTCCCAGCCGGCCTTGTCCCCGGCCTTCCAGCCAGGCTGGGTGAAGTTGCTGCCCGTGCCGGCATATGGCGGCGCATCGGTGCGGATGCCCGCGCCCGTCTGGGGTTTTTCGCCGCAACCGGCGAGGGCCGCGACAGCCCCTGCCGCTGCAAGAACAACAAGAAGGGGAAGCCGCTTCATGACTTGCCCCCCGCAGGCTGGCCGGCCTGCTGCGAACCGTAGGCCGTGCCCCAGCCCCACACTTCGGCGCCCTTGCCACGCTGCACCACGCGGTTGCGGAAGATGTCGGCCACCACATCGCCGTCGCCGGCCAGCAGGGCCTTGGTGGAGCACATCTCCGCGCAGGCCGGGAGCTTGCCCTCGGCCAGGCGGTTGCGGCCGTACTTGTCGAATTCGGCCTGGCTGCCGTGGTCCTCGGGCCCCCCGGCGCAGAAGGTGCACTTGTCCATCTTGCCGCGCACGCCGAAGGTGCCCTGCGACGGGAACTGCGGCGCGCCGAACGGGCAGGCGTAGCTGCAGTAGCCGCAGCCGATGCACACATCCTTGTCGTGCAGCACCACGCCTTCTTCGGTGCGGTAGAAGCAGTTGACGGGGCACACGGCCATGCAGGGTGCGTCGCTGCAGTGCATGCAGGCCACCGAGATGGACTTCTCGCCGGGCACTCCATCGTTGAGCGTGACCACGCGGCGGCGGTTCACGCCCCACGGCACCTCGTGCTCGTTCTTGCAGGCGGTCACGCAGCCGTTGCATTCGATGCAGCGCTCTGCGTCACAGATGAATTTCATTCGTGCCATTGCTGTCTCCAATCAGCGATTCAGGTTTTGCCGCCGGGCCGCCCCAAGGCAAAACGCGGCCCCCTCGGGGGGCAGCGCAGTACACAAAGTGACAAGCGTGGGGGCCATGTCTTCAGGCGCGTTCCACGTTGCAGATCGTGGTCTTGGTTTCCTGCATCATGGTCACGCTGTCGTAGCCATAGGTGGTGGCCGTGTTCACGGCCTCGCCGCGCACCACGGGCGCCGCGCCCTTGGGGTAGTACGCCAGCATGTCGGCGCCCTGCCAGCGGCCCGAGAAGTGAAACGGCATCCATACCGTGTCGGGCGCCACGCGCTCGGTGACGAGCGCCTGCACATTGAGCCGCGCACCCGTGGGGGAACTGAGCCACACGCGCTCGCCGTTGCGGATGCCGCGATCCGCCGCCGTCTTGGGGTTGATCTCGACGAACGATTCCTGCTGCAGCTCCGCCAGCCAGGGATTGGAGCGGGTTTCCTCGCCGCCGCCTTCGTATTCCACGAGTCGGCCCGAGCTCAGGATGAGCGGGAATTTCTCGTGCACCTTGTCGGCCACGTTCTTGTCCTGAAGGCTCTTGTAGAGCGTGGGCATGCGCCAGAAAGCCTTCTTGTCGTCATGGGTGGGGTATTTGGCGACAAGGTCCGGGCGGGTGCCGTACAGCGGCTCGCGGTGCTGCGGAATGGCATCGGGGAAGTTCCACACCACCGCGCGCGCCTTGGCATTGCCAAAGGGATGGCAGCCATGCTTCATCGCCACGCGGATGATCGCGCCCGTCGGGTCGGTCTTCCAGTTCTTGCCCTCGGCCTTGGCTTTCTCGGCGTCGGTGAGGTCGTCCCACCAGCCCAGCTTCTTGAGCAGCACATGGTCGAACTCGGGGTAGCCCGTGGTGATCTCGCTGCCCAGCGAGTGCGAGCCGTCCTCGGCCAGCAGGTTCTGGCCGTCCTTTTCCACACCGAAGTTGGCGCGGAAGTTGCCGCCGCCATCCATCACGTGCTTGGAGGTGTCGTACAGGTTGGCCGAGCCGGGGTGCTTGAGCTCGGGCGTGCCGTAGCAGGGCCAGGGCAGGCCGAAATAGTCGCCCGTGAAGTCGTAGCCGGTGTCCTTGTCCTTGCCTCCCTTGGCCTTCAAGGTCTTCACGTCGAACACGTGCATGTTCTTCATGTGCGCCTTCAGGCGCTCGGGGCTCTGGCCGGTGTAGCCAATGGTCCACACGCTCTTGTTGATCTCGCGCAGGATGTCCTCGGGCACGGGCTCGTCCATGCCCTTGACCTTCTGCATCTTGTAGTTCTTGGAGAGCTCGGTGGCAAAGCCCAGCTTCTCGGCGAACTGGTGCATGATCATGTGGTCGGAGCGGCTCTCCCACAGCGGATCGATCACTTTCTCGCGCCACTGCAGCGAACGGTTCGAGGCCGTGCAGGAGCCGCTGGTCTCGAACTGCGTGGCCGCGGGCAGCAGGTACACGGCGCGGTTGGGGTTGAGGTCCTCGGCCTTGCCGGGCATCGCGGCCATGGCCGCCGTGGCCGAGGGGTACGGGTCCACCACCACCAGCAGGTCCAGCTTGTCCATGGCCCGCTTCATCTCGAGGCCCCGCGTCTGCGAGTTGGGCGCGTGGCCCCAGAAGAACACGCCGCGCAGGTTGGAGTCCTGGTCGATGAGCTCGTTGTTCTCCAGCACGCCATCAATCCAGCGCGACACCGTGATGCCGCTCTTGGTCATCATCGCGGGCGAGGCGTACTGCTTCTTGATCCATTCGAAATCCACGCCCCACACCGCCGCGAAGTGCTTCCAGGAGCCTTCGGCCAGGCCGTAGTAGCCGGGCAGCGAATCGGGGTTGGGGCCCACGTCGGTCGCGCCCTGCACGTTGTCATGGCCCCGGAAGATGTTGGTGCCACCGCCGGTCTTGCCCACATTGCCCAGTGCCAGCTGCAGGATGCACGATGCGCGCACCATCGCATTGCCGATGGAGTGCTGCGTCTGGCCCATGCACCAGACGATGGTGCCCGGGTTGTTCTCGTGCAGCATGGTGGCGACCTTGAGCATCTGCGCCTCGCCCACGCCGCAGGCATCCTGCACCTTGTCGGGCGTCCACTTGGCCAGCACGTCCTCGCGCACCTTGTCCATGCCGTAGACGCGGTCGTTGATGTACTTCTTGTCTTCCCAGCCGTTCTTGAAGATGTGGTACAGCAGGCCGAACAGGAAGGGGATGTCGGTGCCCGAACGGATGCGCACGTATTCGTCGGCCTTGGCGGCCGTGCGGGTGAAACGCGGGTCCACCACGATCATCTTGCAGCCGGTTTCCTTGGCGTGCAGCATGTGCAGCATGCTCACCGGGTGGGCCTCGGCCGCGTTGGATCCGATGTACAGGGCGACCTTGCTGTTCTGCATGTCGTTGTACGAATTGGTCATGGCGCCGTAGCCCCATGTGTTGGCCACGCCGGCCACCGTGGTCGAGTGGCAGATGCGCGCCTGGTGGTCGCAGTTGTTGGTGCCCCAGAAGCTCACGAACTTGCGCAGCAGGTAGGCCTGCTCGTTGTTGTGCTTGGACGAGCCCACGAAGTACACGCTGTCAGGGCCGCTGGCCTTGCGCAGCTCCTGCATCTTGGCGGTGATCTCGTTGAGCGCCGTGTCCCAGCTGATGCGCTCGTACTTGCCGTTCACCAGCTTCATGGGGTAGCGCAGGCGGTACTCGCCGTGGCCGTGCTCGCGCAGCGCGGCACCCTTGGCACAGTGCGCGCCCAGGTTGATGGGCGAGTCGAACACCGGCTCCTGGCGCACCCACACGCCGTTCTCGACCACCGCATCGACCGCGCAGCCCACCGAGCAGTGGGTGCACACGGTGCGGCGCACTTCGATCTTGCTGTCGCCCAGGCCCACCTTGGCGCCTTCGGCGGCACTGGACTTCTTGACCAGGGTCAGCTGCGACGCGGCAATGCCGACGCCGACGCCCAGGCCCGAGCGGCGCAGGAACGAGCGCCGGTCCATGGTGGGCAGGGCCTGCGACAAACCGCGGCGCAGGCTGTGGACAAAGGGAGATGCCGGGGCTGCGCCGGGCGCGGCGTGCGGCGATTTCTTGGTGAGCAACATGGGGCGCCCCGCGTCAGAGTTGGGTGGTCTTGTAGTACTGCTTCACATGGGCGGACAGGTGGTACCCGCCGCCCTTCTCCGGCGCCACGCGGGGGGGCGCGGACACTGCCGCATCGGAAGACGGCGCCACCTGGGGAAGGGCCATCACGGCGGCCGCTGCGGCGCCGACGGTGGCGGCGCCGGCAAAGAAGCTGCGGCGCGAGGATGGGGGTTGGCTGTTCTGCATGCTTGTCTCCAGAATGGCTGGCAGCTATGAAAGGCTGTTCATACAGTCTATGTCACTGAGTGCAACACTGCAATTGAGGCAAATACCTCCCACCAAGTTACTCACCTTTTATAGCGGCCCGGCCAGACGCCGCGAGCGCGCCCCGCTCAATCGAGCATGTCGAAGCCCTGCGCCTCCACGGCCACGAAAGCCCGCGTGAATGCGGCCAGCGCCGCATACAGGCGGGCCTGGGGGTGGGCCGCCAGCGCATCGCACAGCGCCCCGGTCCAGGGCTGCAGGTGCGTTGCAAAAAAGTCGCGCTGGGACGCCAGGTTGCACACGGCCACGTCGTCACCGGCAATCAGGTAGCGCATCACCTCGCACAGGTAGGCGATGTGGTCTTCGGTCTCGGGCATGGCCGCCTCATCACGCGCCAAACCCAGGCGGGCCAGGTCGGCGCGCAGGCGGGCCAGGGGCTTTTCGTTCAGGAAGCCGCTCAGGTAGTGCGATGCGTACAGGTAGACCTCGGGCTTGCCCACGCCGCCGAACAGGCGGTCGAATTCCAGCGCCACGGCCGCATCATCCAGCGCGCGCGCCGCGCCCACCAGTTGCTGCCAGGGCTCCTGCAGAAAGCCGCCAGCGGTGGGCGCCTCCGTCACCGCCACGCGCAGGGCGGACAGCAGTTCGGGGCCGGGCGCCGCGTAGTACAGCTGCGACAGCAGGCCATACAGCTCGGCGCGCGCGGTTTCTTCGTCCAGCGCCGAGCTGCCGGGGGTGGTCATTGAAGGTTGGGCGCTCACAGGTCCGTCACTTTCGCTTCGCTTTGGGAGGAATACAGGTCGATCACGCGGCAGTCGCTGCACATCTTCAGGCGCTCCAGCGCCTCGCCCTGGAACATGGGGTGGCCCGAGAGCTTGCCCAGCATGGCCTCGATGGCCTTGACCGTGCCGAACGGCTTGCTGCAGCGCACACAGGCCCAGGGCTTGGCTTCGTTGAGCACGCGCAGCTGCGCGCGCTCGGGCGTGAGCAGCAGGCGCGGCTGCAGGGTGATCGCGTCCTCGGGACAGGTGGTGGCGCACAGGCCGCACTGCACGCAGTTCTTCTCGATGAAGCGCAACTGGGGCAGTTGCGGGTTGTCCTGCAGGGCGCTGGCGGGGCACGCGCTCACGCAGCTCAGGCACAGCGTGCAGCGGTCCTTGTCCACGGTGATGCTGCCCAGCGGGGAGCCCGCGGCCGGCAGCGCAATGGCATCGGGCCGCACCGTGGCCGGGGCTGGCGCGTGTTCGATGAGATGGTCCAGCGCCATCTCCAGCGTGCTGCGCTTTTCCTGCGCCACGGCGAAGCGCGCGGCCACGGCGGGCGTGGCCTGGCGGGTCTGCCCCAGCGCCTGCAGCGCGGCATCGAGCGCCGTGGGGTGCACGGCCTTCACCAACTGCAGGTGGCTGCCCGTGTAGCCCAGCCCCCGCAAGATGGCCTGCGCCACATCCATCTGCGCCTGCAGGCCTTCGAGGTACTGCGGGGCCTCTTCATCGGTCACCAGCACCACGACCTGCGATGCGCCGTAGGCCACGGCGCTCAGCCACAGGTCCACGCCCAGGCTGGCCGTGTGCCACACCGCCACCGGAATCACCCGCGCCGGCACGCCGTGCGCCACCTTCAGCTGCGCCGCGCGGCCCAATTCCTCCACCAGCGCCTGCCCGCGCTCCTGACTGTGCAGCAGCACCACGGCGTCCTTGCCGCCGGCTGCGGCATAGGTGGACAGCAGCGTCTTGAGCTTCGTGCCCTGGTCCGTGGCGCCGGGGTAGGCATAGGTCAACGCGCCCGTGGGGCACACCGTGGTGCAGGCACCGCAGCCCACGCACAAATGCGGGTTCACCTTGATTTGTTGGCGGCTCTTGTCGCTGGCAATGGCCTCGGCCGAGCAGATGTCCACGCAGGCATTGCAGCCCACGGTTTCATTGCGGCTGTGGGCGCACAGCTTTTGCTTGTAGGCAAAGAACTTGGGTTTCTCGAACTCGCCCACCAGTTCGCGCAGGCGCAGCAGCGTGGCGATGTCGCGGCCGTCCCAGCGGAAGTACCCCTGCGGCAGCGCGTGCTGCACGAAGGTGGGCGTGGCCGTGGCGGCGCGCAGGTCGAGCACGATGTCGAAGCGCTCGGTGTGCGGCGCGGCTTCGCGGGTGAAGTCGATGGCACCCGCCACCTGGCAGACCTTCACGCAAGTGCGGTGCGACTGGCAGGCCGACAGGTCGATCTGGTAGTCCAGCCCGATGGCGTTTTCGGGGCACGCGGCCACGCAGGCATTGCAGCGGGTGCACAGGTCCAGGTCGATGGGGTTGTCGGCCGTCCATTGCAGATCGAACGCGCCCAGCCAGCCCGTGAGGCCTGTGATGCGCCCGCCCAGCACGGGAAAGCGCCGCGCCTGCGCGCCGCCCGCAGCGCCCGGGCCCTGGGTGAACACCGTCACCTCCAGCACGTCGGACACCATGGCCGCCGCACGCTCGGCCGCATCCAGCGGCCCGACGATCAGAAGGCGCCCTGCGCTCCTGAACGTGACCGTGGGCACGGGTGCGGGCTCGGGCAACTGCGCGGCGGCCAGCAGCGCCGCGATCTTGGGGGTGGCCTGGCTCGCATCGCGGCTCCAGCCGCCGGTCTCGCGGATGTTGACGAAGCGGATGGGGGAGATGGCGCCCTCGGTCTGCTGGCCCAGTTCGGCGAACAGGCGCTGCTCCTGCGTGCAGGCCACCACCACGTCCTGGCCGGTCTTGATGGCCTGCTGGAAAGCGCCGGCTTCGCGCCGGCACAGCGTGGAGTGAAGGGTCAGGCCCTGGTCGTCATGCAGTGCCGCGCCCAACGCCTTCGCGTCGAGGGGCATCGTCTGGTTGCAGTCGCAGATGAGCGTCGTGGTCATGGTCGGGTTGGCTGGCTGGCGCGTCGGCCGTCCCGGTGGGGGACGGCGCGGGCGCGCCGGGCTCGCTGGAGGACTCGCTAGGAACAGCGGTGCATACCCCCGACTGTGCCACGCCCGCAGCCTCTTGCGCCTCCGCATCATCCCGATGCTGAGCGGGACCCGGGGGCTTTGCCGCAGCGCCCTCCGCGTCCGGGGAGGGCTTTTCATGGTCGAAAAAGCCCATGGCATGGGCGCTGGCCATTTTGCGCAGCATGCCCTCGGGCAAGGGATCGGGCTGCGTGTAGTCGCCGATGTAGATGTCCAGGCCGTCCATCACGTTGAAGTGCGGGTCGGCGAACAGCTTCTTCATCGCCAGGTTGCGCACCTCGGGCGAAACCGCGCGCTGCACGAAGGGCTTGAAGTCGGACGCGGGCGTGAGGGCTTGGGCATCGGCCAGCGTGGGCGGCGGTGGCGCCGGGTCGACGGGCGGCGGGTTGTCCGCCGCTGGGGGATGGGCGGCCGGCCCCGTCGCCGCCGCCGTGGCGGGCAGGCCCTGCGCCGGCACGGGGGGCAGTGCGGCGGCGGGCGGCGGGTCTGCCACCGGCTTGCCCTCGCGCACCTCCTGCTTGCGGCGCGACCAGCGCCCGAGGAATCCGTCAGCCACGGTCTGCCCTTCCCTGCTCCACGACGTCACCACCACCACGCCCGCCGCCGCCGCGCTGTTTCTCGGTGGAAACGGCCGCAGGGTTGCCAAAACGGTCCTGCAGGGGGCGGAAGCTGTCGGGGCGCTTCCTGCGCTTGGGCTCGGGCTGGTAGTGCTCGGCCACGAAGGCCCGCAGCACCTCCAGCACCTCGGGCGGGGCGGGCACCTGCTCCACGGTTTCCTGCGCGTCCAGCCAGCGGCCGGCGTCGTGGTAGCTCAGGCTCACGGCCACGGGGCGCGCCAGCGGGATCTCGCCCGTGCCGGTGTCCTCATCGCGGCGCCACAGCACGAACCAGCACGGGGCCGGCGAGGTGAGGTTGAGGTGGTAGCCCTCGGCATCGTCGCGGAACAGCTCCACCACGAAGCCGGGGAACAGCCAGCGCTGCTCGCGCTCGTCGCTGAGCAGGCGGCGCGGCGCGGTGCCGAAGGTGGGCTCGTTGATCACCACCTCGGCCAGCGACCAGCGCCAGGGCTGCCAGCGGTTGTCGATGCGCTCGCAGCGCATGATCACGGCAACGTCGGTGTAGGGGCGTTCGGTCATGGGCGCTGACTGTACTCCGCCCTCAGCCGGCGCTCAGGCAAAACCAGGCGGCTTTGCGGGTTCTCAGTACGGCGCAGTGGCCTGCGCCACCTCCAGCCGCTCGACGGCCACCGCGCAGTACTTGAACTCGGGGATCTTGCCGAACGGGTCCAGCGCCGCATTGGTCAGCAGGTTGGCCGCCGCCTCCACGTACGCAAACGGCATGAACACCGTGCCACGCGGCGTGCCGTCGTCGCGGCGCACACGCACCTGCACCCTACCGCGCCGGGAGCGGATGCCCACCAGCGACCCGGGCTCCACCCCCAGCCGCGCCAGTTCGTCGCCGTGCAGCGACGCGGTGGCCATGGGCTCGATGGCGTCCAGCACGGTGCTGCGCCGCGTCATGCTGCCGGTGTGCCAGTGCTCCAGCTGGCGGCCCGTGATGAGCACCAGGGGGTAGTCGGTATCGGGCTTTTCGGCCGCCGGGATCACGCTGGCGGGCACCAGTTGCAGGCGGCCCGTGGGCGTGGGGAATTTTTCGGTGAAGACGATGGGCTGGCCCGGGTCGCCCTCCGTGAGGCAGGGGTAGGTCACGCTGGAGTCGCGCGCGAGGCGCTCCCACGTGATGCCCTCGATGCTGGCATGCATGGCCTGGCGCATTTCGTCGTAGACAGCGGCCACGCCGGACTCTTCGCCTTCGTAGTTCCAGCCAAGCCCCATGCGCGCGGCGATCTGCTGGATGATCCACAGGTCCGGCTGCGCGTCGCCCGGCGGGTTCAAGGCGCGGCGGCCCATCTGCACCATGCGGTCGGTGTTGCTGGCGGTGCCGGTCTTTTCGGGCCAGGCGCTGGCGGGCAGCACCACGTCGGCCAGCCAGGCGGTTTCGGTCAAAAAGATGTCCTGCACCACCAGGTGCGACAGGCTGGCCAGCGCGTGGCGCGCGTGGTTCAGGTCGGGGTCGCTCATGGCGGGGTTTTCGCCCATGATGTACATGCCCCGCACCTTGTGCGGGTCGCTGTCGTCGGCCAGGGTCTTGTGCATGATCTCGACCACGGTGTAGCCCGGCGCCTCATCGAGCTTGGTGCCCCAGAAGTCCTCGAACCAGGCATGCGCCTCCGCGTTGTCCACCCGCTGGTAATTGGGGAACATCATGGGGATCAGCCCCGCGTCGCTCGCGCCCTGCACGTTGTTCTGGCCGCGCAGCGGGTGCAGGCCGGAGCCGGGCTTGCCGATCTGGCCGGTGACGGCGCACAGCGCGATCAGACAGCGCGCGTTGTCGGTGCCGTGCACGTGCTGGCTTACGCCCATGCCCCACAGAATCATCGAGGCTTTGCTTTTTGCAAACGCCCGCGCCACCTCGCGCAGCGTCTCGGCCGGGATGCCGCACACCGGGGCCATGGCCTCGGGGCTGCAGCCCATCACGTTGGCCTTCAAGGCCTCGAAGTTGTTGGCGCGGTCGCGGATGAAGGCTTCATCCACCAGGCCTTCGTCGATCACCGTGTGGATCAGCGCGTTGAGCATGGCCACGTCGGTGTCGGCCTTGAACTGCAGTGTGCGCCAGGCATGGCGGCCGATGTCGGTGATGCGCGGATCGGCCAGCACGATCTTCGCGCCACGCTGCGCGGCGTTCTTCATCCAGGTGGCCGCCACGGGGTGGTTGGCCGTGGGGTTGGAGCCGATCACGAAGATCAGCCCGGCATGCTCCACGTCGTTCACCGGGTTGCTCACCGCGCCCGAGCCCACACCTTCGAGCAACGCGGCCACGCTGGAGGCGTGGCACAGCCGCGTGCAGTGGTCCACGTTGTTGCTGCCAAAGCCGGTGCGCACCAGCTTCTGGAACAGGTAGGCCTCTTCGTTGCTGCCCTTGGCCGATCCAAAGCCCGCCAGCGCCTTGGGGCCGTGCGTGTCGCGCAGCGACCTGAGCGTGCCGGCGGCCAGGCCGAGCGCCTCGTCCCAGGTCGCTTCGCGGAAGGTATCGCGCCAGTCGGCGCCGTAGGGCCGCACCTCCTTGGGCACGCCGGTCTTGCGGATCAGCGGCACCGTCAGGCGGTCGGGGTGGTGGGCGTAGTCGAAGCCGAAGCGCCCTTTCACGCACAGGCGGCCGTGGTTGGCCGGCCCGTCGCGGCCCTCGACGCTGATGATTTTTTCATCGCGCACGTTGTAGGTGATGAGGCAGCCCACGCCGCAGAACGGGCAGACCGAATCGACCTTGCGGTCCACCGCCTGCGGGCCGATGTGCGTCTTGGGGCTGAGCGCGCCCGTGGGGCAGGCCTGCACGCATTCGCCGCAGGCCACGCAGGTGCTCTCGGCCATGGGGTCGTCGAGGTCGAACACGATCTTGCTCTGCGCGCCGCGCAGCGCGTAGCCGATCACGTCGTTGACCTGTTCTTCGCGGCAGGCGCGCACGCAGCGGTTGCACTGGATGCAGGCGTCCAGGTTCACGGCCATGGCCGGGTGGCTCAGGTCGGGCGCGGGCTGCTCGCGGCGCAGGGCCTTGAGCGCCGGGCGCACGGCCACGCCCAGGCGGTCGGCCCACTCGCTCAGTTCACCGTGCTGGCCTACCGTTTCTGAAATATTTGAATCAAATTTGCCGCTAGCGATTGATGGATAAGCGCCACCAGCTATCAATTCAGGAGTATTTGATTGGCCGTCGTTCCAGCGATAGCCCACATCGGGCATGTCCGACAGCAGCATCTCCACCACCATCTGCTGGCTCTTGCGGGCGCGCGGGCTGGCGGCCGACACCTTCATGCCCTCGGTCGGCGCGCGGCAGCAGCTGGGGGCGAGCGTGCGCTCGCCCGCGATCTCGACCACGCAGGCGCGGCAATTGCCGTCGGGGCGCAGGCCGTCGGTGTAGCAAAGGTGGGGAATGTCCACGCCATGGCGCTGCGCGGCTTTGAGGATGGTTTCACCGGCGTGGGCGATGACGGGCTGGCCGTCCAGCTCGAAGGCCACGCCAGGCCGCGCCGCGGTGGATGTCAACACGGCGCTCATGGCTGCAGCCCTCCGGGCAGTTGCTCGGCGAGCGGGCTGTTGCGCGGCCTGGGCAGGTCGCCTGGCCAGGGCGCCTCGCCCACCTCGTGCGCAAAATATTTGTGGATGCAGCGGATGGGGTTGGGCGCCGCCTGGCCCAGGCCGCAGATCGATGCATCGCCCATCACCTGGGCCAGGTCGTCGAGCAGCTCTTCATCCCACTGCGGGGCGCGCATCAACGCCGCAGCCTTGGCCGTGCCCACCCGGCAGGGCGTGCACTGGCCGCAGCTTTCGTGCTCGAAGAAGCGCATCACGTTCAGCGCCGCATCGCGGGCCCGGTCGTGCTGGCTGAGCACGATGACGGCGGCCGAGCCGATGAAGCAGCCGTGGGGCTGCAGCGTATCGAAGTCGAGCGGGATGTTGCTCAGGCTGGCGGGAAGGATGCCGCCCGACGCGCCGCCGGGCAGGTAGGCATACAGCTGGTGGCCGTCGGGCATGCCGCCGCAGTATTCGTCGATGAGTTCCTGCACCGTGATGCCCGCAGGCGCGAGCTTGACGCCGGGATGCTTCACGCGTCCGCTCACGCTGAAACTGCGCAGCCCCTTGCGCCCGTGGCGGCCAAAGCTGGCAAACCATTGCGGCCCGCGCTCGATGATGTCGCGCACCCAGTACAGCGTCTCGAAGTTGTGCTCCAGCGTGGGCCGGCCGAACAGGCCCACCTGCGCGATGTAGGGCGGGCGCATGCGGGGCTCGCCGCGTTTGCCTTCGATGCTCTCGATCATGGCCGACTCTTCGCCGCAGATGTAGGCACCCGCGCCGCGCCGCAGCTCGATGTGCGGCAAGGGGCATGGCGGTTCGGCGCGCAAATCCCGCAGCGCCGCCTGCAGCAGCGCGCGGCAGCCGTGGTACTCGTCGCGCAGGTAGATGTAGATGGCTTCGGTGCCCACTACCTGGGCGGCGATGAGAACGCCTTCCAGAAAGCGGTGCGGGTCGCGTTCGAGGTAGGTGCGGTCCTTGAAGGTGCCGGGCTCGCCCTCGTCGATGTTGACGGCCATCAGCCGTGGCGCGGGCTGGTCGCGCACGATGCGCCATTTGCGTCCCGCCGGAAAGCCTGCGCCGCCCAGGCCGCGCAGGCCCGAGTTCTCCATGGCCGAGAGCACCGCCTCGGCATCCATTTCGCCGTTGACCAGCGCGGCGGCCGTCTGGTAGCCGCCGTGCGCGCGGTAGGTGGCGAGGTCTGTGTGGGCGGGACTGACCGGGTCTGGCTGCGCAGGCACGCTGTGTTCGGCCAGCGCGGCAATATCAAAATTGATAGCTGCCAGCGCTTGTGGATGAAGCGCCAGGGCCCGATTTGGCTTCGAAATGATGGTGTCCAGCACGGCATCCACCGTGGCGTGTGGCACCGGGCACTGGTGCACCACGGCCACGGGCGCCTGCTCGCAGCGGCCCACGCAGGGCACGGCCACCACCTGCACATTGCCCTGCCCTGCACCAAGGTTCATCGCGCGCAGGCGCCCAGGCAGCTCGGCCAGCAGTTCATGTGCGCCGGCCAGGCTGCAGCTCAGGCTGTCGCACACCCGCAGCACCAGGCGCGGGGCCTGGGCATCCTCGCCGCGCACGATGTCGAAGTGGTGGTAGAAGCTGGCCACTTCATACACCTCGGCCATGGGGCGGTTGAGCTGCTTGGCCAGCGCCACCAGGTGGCGGTCGTGCAGCACGCCAAAGTGGTCGTTCAGCCGGTGCAGGTATTCGATGAGCAGATCGCGCCGAAAACCATCGGCCGGGCGCGGCCCCAGCAGCTGCGCCACCTCGGCCAGCGCGGCATCCTCGGGCTGGCGGCCTTTCAGGCGGCTCTTGCGGCGGATGCGCTCGCGCATGTCGTTGACGGACACGGCGGCCACGGTGGGGGCTTCGGGTGCAGGATTCATGGATCGGGATCGTGGGGGCGCGCAGCGGTGGTTATGAAGCCGCCTGCATACCGCAGGCTGGCGAGCGCAGTGTCGACGAGGCCCGCGGGGGCGTCAAATTGCTTACGCACATGGGACGATCACAAAAACAAATGAGCCCGGGCCGTCCCGTGCGCGGCCGCTACGCCTGCGGCGGCGGCGGGCGGCTGCGATGCAGCGCCGACAGGAAGTAGCGCGCGGCCTGGGGCAGGGGGCGGTCCCTGCGCGTGATGGCGCCGAACTCGCCCATCTTGTGCTTGATGTGGCAGGGCAGGATCTTGAGCAGATGGTGCCGCGCATAGATCGTGGCGATCGACAGCGGAATCACGGCCACCATGGTGGTATCCGCGATCAGCTGCATGGTGGTCAGGATGGAGGCCGTCTCGATCAGGCCACGGGGCGGCGGCGCGTGGAGCGAGCGGAACTCCTGGTCCAGCACCTCGCGCATGGGGCTGCCGGAGGGCTGCAGTATCCAGGGGTAGTCCAGCAAGCTGGAGAAGGGAACCTGCCTTTTCTTGGACAGCGGGTGCCCCACTCCCACCACCACGGCCAGCGACTCGTTGGCCAGCGGCTGAAAGCCGAACAGGGCCTTGTGCTCCGGCCGCACGCGCCCGATGGCGATGTCGATCAGGCCGTCCTTGAGCAGTTCGACCAGCCTGTCGCTGGTGTCCAGCGTCACCTGGATGGTGGTCAGCGGATAGGTCTTGTTGAACGCGATGATGGCCTGGTTCAGCAAGGTGGGCAGCGGCGCCATGATGCAGCCCACCGCCAGGCGCCCCGCGCTTCCCAGTTTCAGTTCATCGAGTTCGCGGGCCATGGACTCCATCGAGCCGCGCATGCCCTGGAAGTACCCCAGCACGCGCTCGCCGGCCGGTGTCATCCGCTGCCCCCGCCCCTCGCGTTCGAACAGGCGCTGCCCCAGCGCCGACTCCAGCTCCTGAATCATCTTCGTGGCGGCGGGCTGGCTCATTCCCAGCTCGACCGCCGCCCCCCGCAAGGTGCCATGTTCGGCAAAAGCCAGCATGAGGGCGACCTGCCGCATGCGCAGCCGGTTGAGCAGTTGCGAGACGACAAAAGGACTTGTTTTGTGCATGGAGGAACCGCCTCTGGCTTACGGGAAAACCCAGCGTCAAATCATAACCAGTGATTATTAGTTATGTTCAATTTTTGAATTTACGTTAACTATCCGCCTCCCAATAATCGGCCCACATGCAGCAGGCGACACCACCCAAAACCGAATCCCATCCATGACAAACGCCGCAAAACCGGTCGTGGCCCTGACCCTGGGCGACCCCGCGGGCATCGGTCCTGAGCTCATCGCGAAGTTGCTCAGCCGGCCTGACGTCCACGAGGAGGCCAACGTGGTCGTGGTGGGCGACATCTGGGTGTGGAATGCCGGCCAGCAGACCGCTGGCGTCGCCGTGCCGACACACCCCGTCGCGACGCTGGCCGAAGTGCGCGACCGCCCCCATCAGGACCGACCTGCCTTTGTGCCGGTGGCGTCCATCGATGCCGGCAAGGTCCGCTGCGGCCACGTGGCGGCGGAATGCGGAGCCTCCGTCCTTCAGGTGCTGAACCTCTGCATGGATGCGGCCCAGGCCGCCCATGTGGACGCCATCTGCTTCGCCCCCCTGAACAAACACGCCATGAAGCTGGGCGGGCTCCGCCACGAGGACGAACTGCACCATTTCGCCGCGTACCTGGGAGTGCAGGGCTACTTCTGCGAGTTCAACACCCTGGGCCGCCTGTGGACATCGCGGGTGTCCTCGCACATTCCCCTCAAGGATGCCGCGCGGGCACTGAGCCAGGAACGCATCGTGGCCGCCGCCAGGCTCATCCACCAGTCGCTGCGGGACAGCGGGTTCCCCGATCCCAGGGTGGCCGTGGCGGCTTTCAATCCGCACGCGGGGGACGGCGGTATGTGCGGGCGCGAGGAGATCGACATCATCGCGCCGGCCGTCAGGACGCTCCAGGAAGCCGGAGTGCCGGTGGAAGGCCCCTTCCCCGCGGACACGGTGTTCCTGAAAGCGCGCGACGGCCACTACCAGGCGGTGGTGACCATGTACCACGACCAGGGCCAGATCGCGATCAAGCTGCTGGGATTCAGCCGGGGGGTCACCGTCCAGGGCGGCCTTCCCATCCCCATCACCACGCCCGCCCATGGCACGGCCTTCGACATCGCGGGCAGGGGCGTGGCCGATGTCAATGCCACGCACAACGCATTCCGGATCGCCGCACGCATGGGCTCGAACCAGCTGCGCGCCCGCCAGGGCGACCCGCTGGCCGGTGAATGACAGAAAAAAAGAAATCGCCATGAAAATCAAATCCGTCCGCGCGCGCGTCTACGAATGGAAGGGCAAGACCATCGCGCCCCAGGACAACTTCTGCGCCAACGCCATGGACCTCGTCTACTCCAGGACCGAGACCATGAGCACCTTCCGCTTCCACTCTTGGACCGTGGTGGAGATGGAGACCGATGACGGCATCGTGGGGCTGGGCAACGTGGCGCTGGCGCCGCGCATCGCCAAGGCCATCATCGACGAGTACCTCGCGCCGCTGGTCATCGGACAGGACCCCTGGGACTACGAGTACCTGTGGCAGCGCATGTACCGCGCCACCCATGCCTGGGGCCGCAAGGGCGTGACCATGGCCGCCATCTCGGCTGTGGACCTGGCCATCTGGGACATCCTGGGCAAGAGCGTGAACAAGCCGGTGTTCAAGCTGCTGGGCGGGCGCACCAAGGAAAAGATCCCCTGCTACTACTCCAAGCTCTACCGCACCGACCTGGACGCCATGCAGGCCGAAGCGCAGAAGTTCCTGGACCAGGGCTTCACCGCATTCAAGATGCGCTTCGGCTACGGGCCCGCCCATCTGCAGCAGGGCGTGCAGGAAAACCTCAGGTCCGTCGAGGCCGTGCGCGAGGTCATCGGCTACGACAACGACCTGATGCTCGAGTGCTACATGGGCTGGAGCCTCGAATACGCCAGGCGCATGCTGCCCAAGCTCGAGAAGTTCGAGCCCCGCTGGCTGGAAGAGCCCGTGATCGCCGACGACATCGACGGCTATGCCGAACTCAATGCCATGGGCAGCATCCCCATTTCGGGCGGAGAGCATGAGTTCAGCCTCTACGGCTTCAGGCAACTGCTGGACAAGAAGGCCGTGAGCGTCGTGCAGTACGACACCAACCGCGTGGGCGGCATCACCGCCGCCCACAAGATCAACGCCCTGTGCGAGGCCCACAGCGTGCCGGTGGTGCCGCATGCGGGGCAGATGCACAACTACCACCTGACCATGAGCACGCTGGCCTCGCCCATGGCCGAGTACTTCCCCATCTTCGATGTGGAGGTCGGCAACGAACTGTTCTGGTACCTCTTCGATGGCGAGCCCGTGGCGGAGAACGGTTTCCTGCAGCTCAGGGACGACGCACCGGGCCTGGGCCTCGCGCTCAAGACCGAGTACCTCGACCAGTTCCACATCGTCGGATAAGGGCCGCGGCATGCCTGGACGCTCCACCCCCCGCTACCGTGGCATCTTCCCCGTGGTGCCCACCACCTTCCACGAGAACGGCACGCTCGACCTGGCCAGCCAGAAGCGCTGCCTGGACTTCATGATCGACTCGGGCGTGGACGGCCTGTGCATCTTGGCCAACTTCTCCGAGCAGTTCCTGCTGTCGGACGAAGAACGCGAAACCCTCACCCGCACGGCACTGGAGCATGTGGCGGGCCGCATGCCCGTCATCGTCACCACCACCCACACCAGCACCGCCGTCTGCGCCGCGCGCAGCCGCCGCGCACAGGACATGGGCGCGGCCATGGTGATGGTGATGCCGCCCTACCACGGCGCCACCTTCCGCTTCAGCGAGGCACGCATCCGGAGCTTCTTCCAGGGCGTGTCCGACGCCGTCGGCATCCCCGTCATGGTCCAGGACGCACCGGCCGCGGGCACGCCGCTGTCTGCGGCCTTCCTGGCCCGGATGGCGCAGGAGATCGAACAGGTCTGCTACTTCAAGATGGAAACCGCGGGGGCGGCGAGCAAGCTGCGCGAGCTCATCGCGCTGGGCGGCGAGGCCATCGAAGGCCCCTGGGACGGGGAGGAGGCCATCACCCTGCTGGCGGACCTGGAAGCCGGGGCCACCGGATCGATGACGGGCGGCGGGTTCGCGGACGGCATACGCCCCATCATCGAAGCCCACCGCCAGGGCGACAGGGACCAGGCCTTCGCCGAATACCAGCGCTGGCTGCCGCTGATCAACCACGAGAACCGCCAGGCGGGCTTCCTGGCGGCCAAGACGCTGATGAAGGAAGGCCGCGTGATCGCCTGCGACGCACCGCGCGCGCCCTGGCCGCCCATGCACCCGGAGGTGCGCCGCCAGCTGCTGGCCATCGCACGCCCGCTCGATCCACTGGTGCTGCGCTGGGCGCATTGAAAGCCCTGCCCGCCATGCGCCCCCGCGATCACCTCACCACCCGCAGGCCCCGGGCTGCCGCGTGGGCCAGCGATGACCGCCGCTCCGCCCACCCCACCGCCGCCGCGCCGCGCATCCGCCGCGAGGAAGCCTTTCGCCCCGTGGCCGGCGCGGTCCGCGCCAAGCGGGATGAAGGCACCCAGGACAGGCCCTTCGCCGCCCTGCCCGCGAACTTTGCCGGGCCCCGCCTCCCGCACGCCGCGCGCTTCCAATGCCACAGCCAGGCCGGGATGGCGACAGCCAACCCGCCCACGGCGGGCACCCACTGCCACGTGCCGTCCGCCACGGCCAAGGCACACCACGCCCAGGGATGTCCGTGACCGAATTCCTCGCCCCACCACCCCACATCCTGGATGCGCGCCTGGCCCCTGTCTTCGAAGGCGCGGCGCTGCGGCGGCTGTGCACGGGGGCCGCCTGGAGCGAGGGGCCGGTCTGGCTGCCCCAGGACGATTCGGTGCTGTGGAGCGACATTCCCAACAATCGCATGCTGCGCTGGTCCCCCGCCGACGGCATGAGCGTCTGGCGCGACCAGGTCGATTTCACCAACGGCCACGCGCTCGATGGCGCGGGCAACCTGCTGCATTGCTCCCACGGGCAACGCGCCATCGTGCGCACGCCCCAGGTCGGGGGGCGCCTGCATGCGGACACGCCCGATGAGGTGGTGGTCGGCCACTTCCACGGCAAGCGGCTCAACTCCCCCAACGACGTGGTGGTGCAGAGCAACGGCTGCATCTGGTTCACCGACCCGCCCTACGGCATCCTCGGCGACCGGGAAGGCCACAAGGCGCCCCCCGAGCTGGGCGGCAACTACGTGTTCTGCTACGACCCGTCGGACGGACAGCTGCACAAGGCGTCCGGGTTCCTGCAGGAGCCCAACGGCCTCGCTTTTTCTCCCGACGAAAGCCTGCTGTACGTGAGCGACACCTCGGCCGCGCTGCGCCCGGACGGCACGGGCCACCACCACATCGTGGTCTTCGACGTGCGGGAACATGCGCTGGAGGACCCCCGCGTGTTCGCCCGGGTCTCGCCGGGCGTGCCGGACGGTTTCCGCGTGGACCACCGCGGCCGGATCTACACCAGCAGCGAAGACAGCGTGCAGGTGCTGCACCCCGACGGAACGCTGCTGGGCAAAATTCCCGTGCCCGAGAAGGTGGGCAACGTGACCTTCGGGGGAACGCGCAGGGACACCCTCTTCATCGCCGCCAGCACCTCGCTGTACAGCATCGTTCTCAACACACGCGGAGCCCCCCGGCCATGACCGACGACGTCCTGCTTCTGGTGGAAAAGTGCAGCCACTGCCTGAGCTACTACGACATCGGCAGCGGTGAACGGCTGGCCAGCATTGCGCTGCCCGACTTCCCGCACGAGTTCGTGATCGACTCGCACCAGGCCTATGCCTACATCGGCCACTATGGCGTGGAAACCTCGGGCCATCCGGGCGCTGGGGGCACACAGATCCTTCAGGTGGACATCGCCCGCAGGAAGCTGGTGCGCTGCATCGACATCGCCCCCTTCAACCGGCTGCACGGCATGCAGATGGACGCACAGGATCGCCTGTACGCGCTCAGCGAAGACCGAGCGCAACTCGTGGTCCTGGACCATCCCGCCACGGACACGGCCCCGCGCAGGGCCGTGAGCACCGGGGGCATCAAGAGCCACCTGTTCGCGCTCACCCGCGACGGACAGACGGCCTATGCGATGAACCTGCTGTCCCACACCGTGACCAGGATCCGGCCCCACGATGCCACGGTGGCTCCCGTGGCCTGCGCTCCCGGCGAGAAACCCGAAGGCTATGCGATGAGCGGGGACGAGAAGACGCTGTACGTGAGCTGCCGCTTGAGCAACACGCTTTGCGCGATCGACACCGCGACGATGCAGGTCAAGGACCGGGCGCCCTCGCGCGACGATCCCACGCGCCTGTACCTGTACCGGGACGGCCGGCTGGTGGTCACCAACTACGGCGAACGCAGCCTGTCCGTGGTGGACCCCGCCACGCTGCGGGAGCTGGCCCACGTGCCGATGGAGGCGCGGGCCATCGCCTTGAGCTTCCACCCGTCGCGGCCGCTGGCCTTCGTGAGCCAGGACAACGACCTGCTGGGCTGCCTCAACATGGAGACGCTGCAGTTCGAACGCTGGATCGCGACCCAGCGCGAGCCGGATGTCTCGCGCGTGCTGTCCCGCTTTCCTGCACGGGGCGGTGCATGAACGGCCTCATGCAGTGGCTGCTGACGCCCATCAGCGGAGCGGCGCACCACGAGATCGCGCCGTGGGCTTTCTGGCACGCCCGCCTCATGGTTCTGGCCTGGGCCATCCTGCTGCCGCTGGGTGTGCTGGTTGCGCGCTTCTTCAAGATCATGCCCGGCCAGGACTGGCCGGCGGTGCGCGACAACAAGACCTGGTGGCACGCGCACCGCGTGCTGCAGTACGGCGGCATGGCGCTGATGCTGGCAGGCATCGGGCTGGCCTGGGGCAACGCCCGCGGCGTGAGCCAGGCCGCGGCATGGCACGCCATTCTGGGGTGGGGGGTGCTGGGGCTGGGGCTCATGCAGCTGGCATCGGCGTGGGCCAGGGGCAGCAAGGGCGGCCCCACCGACGTGCGGCTGCGCGGAGACCACTACGACATGACCCCGGGGCGCGTGGCCTTTGAATCCGTGCACAAGGCCGGAGGCTATGCCGCCATTCTTCTGTCGATCGCCACGATCGTCCTGGGCCTGGTGGTGGCCGACGCGCCCCGCTGGATGGGGCTGGCGCTCGCGCTGTGGTGGCTGCTGCTGGCGAGCGCATTCGTGGTCCTGCAGCGCCAGGGGCGGTGCATCGACACCTACCAGGCCATCTGGGGCCCCGGCAGCGGCACGGCCGCCAGCCGCAAGCGGCCCGTGGGCTGGGGCATCAGGCGCTACACGGCGGCCCAGTGGCAGCGGAAATTCGGGCAGCGCCACACGCCCGGCCGCACTCCACAACGATAGATGACGGGAGCACCCATGGCAGGACTGGAGTTACGCAACGTGGTCAAGCGTTTCGGCGAGGTGACCGTCGTCCAGCAGATGGACCTGGCGATCCACGAGGGCGAATTCGTCGTGCTGCTGGGCGAATCGGGCTGCGGGAAAAGCACGACGCTGCGGATGATCGCGGGGCTGGAGGAGGTGACGCAGGGGCAGATCCTGATCGGCGACAGGGATGTGACCCATGCCGCGCCCATGGACCGCGACATCGCCATGGTGTTCCAGAACTATGCGCTGTACCCCCACATGAACGTGGCGGAGAACATGTCCTTTGCGCTGCGCCTGTCCGGCCGGCCTTACGCCGAGATCTTCGAGAAGGTCAGGTCCGCGGCCCGCATCCTGAGCATCGAACACCTGCTGGAACGCAAGCCCAGGGAGCTGTCTGGCGGCCAGCGCCAGCGCGTGGCCATCGGGCGCGCCATCGTGCGGGAACCCAAGGTTTTCCTGTTCGACGAACCGCTGTCCAACCTGGATGCCAAGCTGCGCGGCCACATGCGGGCGGAACTGGCCATCCTGCACGAGCGCCTGGGAAAGACCACGGTGTATGTGACCCACGACCAGGTCGAGGCGATGACGCTCGCCTCGCGCATCGTGATCTTCGACAAGGGGGAGATCCAGCAGATCGGCACCCCCTCCGACGTCTTCACGCGCCCGGCCAGCCTGTTCGTGGCGGGGTTCATCGGCACGCCGACCATGAATTTCTTCCGGGCCCGCTACAGCCAGGAACATGGCCTCAAGCTGCTTCGCGGAGAAGGCTTCGCGTGGATCGCGCCGGACTGGCTGGTGGCACAGGCCCCACGGGCGGACCAGTCGCTCACGCTGGGCCTGCGCCCCCAGGCGCTGCACCCTTCCAACGCGGGCGTGAGCCTGCTCAGCCTGCAGGTGGACGTCGTGGAGTACCTCGGCACCGAAAGCCAGGTGGTGGGACACATGAACACTCCCTCCGGCCAGCGCGTGGCCGCCATGCTGCCGGGCAACGCGCAGGACCGGCTGCGCCAGCGGGTCGACCTGAGCTTCGACCCGCAGGACATGCACGTTTTCGACACCGCCTCGGGGCGCTCCCTGCGCCCCTGACACACCGCGACACCCCCACCCAGGAGACAAGACCATGAAAAGACGCGATTTCGTAACAAAAACCAGTGCCACGGTGTTCGGTGCCAGCCTGCCCTTGAGCGGAATCCGTGCGCAGAGCCGCTATTCCAGGTACGCGGGCCAGACGGTCACCTTCAGCGTGCCGGCCCATCCCCACTACGACGCGATGATGAAGATCCTGCCGGATTTCACCAGGGAAACCGGGATCAAGGTGGAAACCGACCGCCTGGCCATGGGGCGCATGAAGGAAAAGCAGCTGCTGGAGATGGCCAAGCCGCAGGGCGACTACGACCTGGGCTGCTACGTCGTGATGTGGAAGGGCGAGTACGTCGCCAAGAATCTCATCCGGCCGCTCGACCCGTTCCTGCAGAACCCCGCCCTGGCGGACCCCGCCTACGACATCAAGGACATCATTCCGGTCTATCTCGAAAACCTGGGGCTCGTGGGGGGCCCCAAGGGTTACCTGGCGGGGCCGGGCGCCAAGCTCTACGGCCTGCCCTATGGCGCGGAAACCTCGGTGCTGGCCTACCGCAAGGACATCTTTGCCAAGCACGGCCTCAAGGTGCCCGAGAACTATGCGGAGTTCGCGCAGTTGCTGCGCGTGATCAAGGACAAGGAGGGTATCGGCGCGCTGGCGTCCCGGGGCCAGGCGGGCCATCAGGCCGTGCACGCCTGGCTGCTGCACCTGAACCCGCTGGGCGGCAGCGTCTTCGATGATCAATGGCGCGTGCGCTTCAATGACAAGGCGGGCGTGCAGGCGCTCAAGTTCCTGCAGGAAGTGGTGGCCACGGGCCCCGCGGGCATCGCGGGGTATGGCCAGGGGGAAAGCAACACGGCCTTCCTGCAGGGCCAGGCCGCCATGTACCTGGACTCCACCTCCCTCGCCGGGCTGGTGAACGACCCGGCCAAGTCCCGCATCGCCGGCAAGGTCAGCTGGGCCCTGCACCCCATGGGAACGCGCCGCGCCTCCCAGTCCGGCGGGCTGGGCCTGGCCATCGCCAAGAACGCGAAGAACGCCGATGCGGGCTTCCTGCTCATGCAGTGGCTCACCTCCAAGGCCCAGGACAAGGCCGTCACCCGGGCGGGCGGCGCGCCCACCCGCAACTCCACGCTGGCCGACACCGACCTCGTGCGGCAGTACCCGGAGTTCATCACCTTCAAGGATGCGCTCAAGTACTCCAACCCCGACTGGCGGCCCATCATCGCGGTGTGGGACAAGATCAACGTGCAGGCGCTCGGGGTCGGCATCTCCGAGGCCCTGACCGGCAAGAAGACGGCCGAGGCAGCGCTCAATGACCTGGTGGCCCCGGTCATGCAGATCATGCGTGAAGCCGGGTACAAAGTCTGAGGCGCGCCCGCCATGCGCACCCCTTCCTGGGTTCCGCTCCTCTACGTGGGGCCTGCCGCCGCGATCATGGCGGCAGCGTGCCTCTACCCGGTCATCTCGGCCTTCCAGCTGGGGCTCTACGACTGGAGCATGGGCACCCCCTGGAGCGCGGCCCGCTGGGTGGGGCTGGATGCATTCGCCGCGGCGTTCAGCAATCCCCGGGTGTGGTCGTCGCTCTGGACAACCCTGCTGTTCGCCGGCGTCTGCGTCACCGCCGAGATGCTGCTGGGCATCGCGCTGGCACTGGCGCTGGAGCGGCCGGTGCGGGGCACGGCGGTCTTTCGCACCTTGTTCATCCTGCCCATGATGATCGCGCCCATTGCCGTGGGCCTGGCCTGGCGCTACATGTTCGACGCGCAGTTCGGGCTCATCAACGCCGTGCTCGGCCTGCTCAGGATCGCGCCCCTGACCTGGCTGGCGGATCCCACGCTCGCGTTCGCCGCCATCGTGATCGCGGACGTCTGGCAGTGGACGCCCTTCGTCTTCATCATGATGGTGGCCGCCCTGGCGAACGTGGACAGCGCGGTCATCGAGGCCTCGCGGATCGACGGGGCGAACTGGTGGCAGATGACCACCCTCGTCAAGCTGCCCATGATCGCGCACGTGATCGCCATCACGCTGATGATGCGGCTGGTGGATGCCTTCCGGGTTCTCGAAGTGATCTACGTGCTGACATTCGGCGGCCCGGGCGACTCCACCGAAATCCTCGCGCTGCACATCTACAAGACGGCCTTCGTGGGCCAGCAGCTGGGCGTGGCCGCCGCCATCTCCGTGCTGCTGCTCGTGGTGGTGGCCGTGCTGTCATGGATCGCCCTGCGCATCTCGAACCCTCTGGACAACGAGAAGTAACCGGGAACGCGAGATGCCCATGAAACGCTCTCCCCTGCTCGCCACCGCGCACTACGCCATGCTGGTCGGCCTGGCCGTGCTGTGCATCGCCCCCATCGCGGTCATCTTCGCCACCAGCCTGCGCCAGCAGGTGGACATCTTCGCCGAGCCGCTGAACTTCATCTTCACCCCCACACTGGAGAACTACCGGGCCGTCCTGCAGGAAGACAAGTTCGACCGGTATCTATACAACAGCCTTTTTGTCGGGCTCATTTCCACGGCCGCCACCCTGGTGCTGGGCTGCATGGCGGCCTACGGCCTCGCGCGGTTCCGCTTCCCCGGCCGGCGCGCGCTGGCCTACACCACCTTGCTGCTGCGCACCGTGCCGCTGGCCGTCATGGCCATACCGGTCTTCCTGATCTGGAACGAATGGCACCTGGTCAACAGCCTGTGGGGCCTGATCCTGCTGTACGTGGCGGTCAACCTGCCATTCACGATCTGGCTGCTCTATGGCTTCGTGCTGCAGGTCCCCGTGGAGCTGGAAGAGGCAGCCGCTATCGACGGCTGCGGCCCCCTGCGCGTGTTCACCAAGGTGCTGCTTCCGCTCATGGCGCCCGGGCTCGCCGCGGCCTCGATCTTCACCTTCCGCATCGCCTGGAACGAGTTCATCCTGGCGCTGGTGCTCACCGATCGCCACTCGCGCACCCTGCCCGTGGCGGCCTCGCTTTTCGTCACCGACATGGGGGTGGACTGGGGGCGGGTCATGGCCATGGGCAGCCTCATCGCCATTCCCCCGCTGATCTTCACCTTCGTGGCGGCACGCCAGATCATCACCGGGCTCACGGCAGGCGCCGTCAAGGGCTAGGGACGCACCCTGGCCTGCATTCCCCCGCTTACCGCCCCACCCCATGAGATTCGTCCAGACATTGCGCATTTCGCAGAAGCTGCTCCTCTTCGCGCTCCTGCTGGTGGCGTGCTTCTTCCTCGGGGCCTGGCAGGTCGCGCGCTGCCTGCTGGCGATCTCGCATTTCGGCGCGGCGCTGCCAGACGCCGATCCCGTCGTGGAAAGCGCGGCCGCCGCGCTGCGGATACTGGCCCTGACCAGCGCCGTGGTGGCGGGGGGCTGCCTGGCCCTGGCATGGTGGATTGGCCGCGCGCTGCGCACGCGCGTCGCCGTCGCCCGCAAATTCACGGACGATGTGCGCATCGGCAACCTGACGAGCCTGATTCACGACGCGCAGCGCGACGAGTTCTCGCCCTTGATGGCGGCCATGCGCGAAATGCAGGAATCCCTGACCAGGGTCGTCACCAAGGTCAGGGCGGGCGCGCAGGAGGTGGCCCTGGCCAGCGACGAGATATCCCAGGCGAACACCGATCTGTCCGCACGGACGGAACGCCAGGCGCTGTCGCTGAAGGACACCACGGACGCGGTGGAGGCGTTCGCCAGCAGCGCCCTGCTGGTGGGGCAGAAGGCGGATGCGGGCAACGCCATCGCGCAGCAGACCGCCCTGGCGGGAGACCACGGCAACCGTGCCTTCGCGTCCGTGCAGCAGACCATGCAGGAAATTGCGTCGGACTCCGCGCGGGCCTTCGACATCATCGCGCTCATTGACGGGATCGCGTTCCAGACCAACATCCTCGCCCTGAACGCGGCCGTCGAGGCGGCACGCGCCGGCGAGCAGGGCCGGGGCTTTGCCGTGGTCGCCAGCGAGGTGCGCGCGCTGGCGCAGCGCAGCGCCAGCGCGGCCAAGGACATCAAGGCGCTGCTGACCCGCGGCAACGCCCGCATCGAAACCGGCGCGACCCTGGTGCAGACGGCCGCCCAGCAGCTGGGCGGCATGACCGAGGCCATCCAGCGGGTGACGCAGATCATGGCGGAGATCGCCCATTCCAGCCAGATGCAGCGCGAGAGCGTGGGCAAGGTCATCGAGTCCGTGGAGCTGATTGACCAGGCCACGCAACAGAACGCGGCCCTGGTGGAGCAGACAGCCTCCGCCTCGCAGCAACTGCGGGCGCAGGCCGCGCGCCTCGTCGGGTCGGTGAACGTGTTCACGCTCAACGGGAGCCCGTCCGAAGCCGAAGAGCAGGTGCGAAGGGCCGTGGACCTGATCCGCGACATCGGCGCCGAGAAGGCCTACCGCGAATTCACGCACGGCACCTCGTTCAAGGACCGGGACCTGTACATCACGGTCTACGACTTCAACGGCCGCAATCTCGCGCACGGAGCCAATCCCGCCAACGTCGGAAAGGTCCTCATCGACATGCGCGACGCGAATGGCGTGGCGATCGTCAGGAACTCGCGCGACCTGGCCACGCAAAGGGGCTCTGGATGGTCCGCGCCGTACCACATCCTGAATCCGGTCACCCAGAAGATCATGGTCAAGAAGGCGTTTGTCCAGCGTGTGGGAGAGACCTTCGTCTCGTCCGGAATCTACGCCGTGGACCTGGATTGATCGACGCTCCCCCCGAGACAGGAAAAAACCCATGCAACGCAGACTGCTCGTCCAATCGCTGTGCGCCGCCACCATCCCCGCCTTCTTCCCGGGGGCATCGCGCGCCCGGAACAGGTATGCCCCCTACCGGGGCCAGAAGCTCAGGATCAGCATCCCCAGGCACCACCACTACGACGCCGCCACGAAACTGTTCCCCACGTTCACCAGCGAAACCGGCATTCAGGTCGAGTTTGAACAGCTCCCCATCGCGGAGATGAAAAAGAGGCAGCTGGAGGAGATGGCCAAGCCGCAGTGCGACTTCGACCTCGTGTCGTATGTGGTGATGTGGAAAGGCGAGTACGTCAAGAAGCGCCTCATCCGGGATATCGAGCCCTACCTGAACAACCGGCAGCTCACCCCCGAGGACTTCGACCTGCCCGACATCATCGCGGGATTCCGGGAGAACATTGGCCTGGTCGGGGGATGGAAAGGCTACCTGGCCGGCGGGGCCGCCAAGCTCTATGGGCTGCCCTATGGAGCCGAGACCTCGGTGCTGGCCTACCGGCACGACATCTTCGAGAAGTTCAACCTGAAGCCGCCCGAGTCGTACTTCCAGCTGGAACAGCTGCTGCCGCTCCTGCGGGAAAAGACCGCCATGGGGTCGCTGGCCTCGCGCGGCAAGGAAGGCCACCAGTGCGTGCATGCCTGGCTGTTGCACCTGAATCCGCTCAATGGCGGCGTGTTCGAGAACAACTGGCAGCCCCGCCTGCATGATTCGGCCGGAGTCCGCGCCGCCAACCTGCTCAAGAAGATCATCGACACCGGCCCTCCCAACGCGCTGGCGGCGGGCCAGACGGAGATGCTCAATGCGTTCCTGCAAGGGCAGGCCTCCATGTACCTGGACTCGACCCTCATCTTCGGTGCAGTCCGCGACGAGAAGATCTCGAAGATCAATGGCAAGGTAAGTTATGTGCGCCATCCCCGCGGCGCGCGCTATGCGTCCCAGACCGGAGGCCTGGGACTGGCCATCCCCGCCCAGTCGAAGAACCCGGACAGCGCATTCCTGCTGATGCAATGGCTCACCGCCAAGCAGCAGGACAAGTCGGTTTGCCACCTGGGCGGCGTGCCCCACCGGCTGTCCACCCTGGCCGACCCCGACCTGGGGAGGAAATACCCCGAGTTCCAGATGCTCCTGCGCAGCATCGGGGATGCCAACCCCAACTGGCGCCCCATCATTCCGGAGTGGGACACCATCAATACCGACATACTGGGCAAGAGCATCCACGAGGTGATTTCAGGCAAGCAGCCCGCAGAGACGGCGCTGGCGCAGGCCGCGAAGGCGGTGGCCGACCTGATGCGCCGCGAAGGGTACCTCACCACCCCGCCACCGGCCCGCTAGTTCCGCTGGTCCGGCTTGCGGCGCCCCTGCTTCGCCGGGCAGCGCCTCCGGCACCAGGATCGGCGACACCAGCGGCGCCACTCAGCCTGCCGCCCCGCCACTGAAGTGTCCATGGCCGTCCTCGGGCGGCCTCACGCGACGTTCATGGGTTTCACGCTGCTCAAGCTGGCGAAGCGCCGGCTTTCATCACCTGGCATCCCGTGTGGCGGCCGGGGCAGCCACGGTGCAGGCCGTCCCGAGCGCCGCACGGGCTCAGCCGGCAAGGCCCTAGAGTTCTGCGGCTACGCCGCCAGCAATCCGCTGTGCGCGGCGGCGTGGCGCAGCCAGTCGGCATCCTGCGCCAAGGCCAGCGCGGCATCGAGCGCGCGGGTGGGCTGCACCTGGCGGTGCGACATGAAGCCGATGGGCGTGGTGAGCACGGGCGCCAGGAGAGGCAGCGCCTCCAGCCCGTCATGGCCCCGCACCGCATCCACCAGCGCGCCCGGCAGCACGCTGCACAGGTTGCCGGCCACCACGCTCAAGGCCAGCGTGAGGACCGAATCGGTTTCCATGGCGGGCCGCACCGTGGCCCCCGCGCTGCGGAAGGCGCCATCCACCAGGCTGCGGTTGTGCATCTCGGGCGTGAGCAGGCACAGCGGCAGGCGCGCCGCCTCGGCCCAGCCAACGGGCCCGCCCATCTGCAGGCCGTGCCCTTTCGGGCTGCTGGCCCGCCGCAGCAGGAAGTAGTGCTCCACGTACTGCGGCCAGGCCCGCAGTTGGCCGCCGCGCGCGGGCATGCGCTCGGTGTAGCCCAGCGCGAGGTCCAGGGAAATACTTTCCAGCCCCGCCTCCAGCGCCTGCGAGCTCATGGACAGCGCGACGGGCGCGATGCCGGGGTGCCGCGCCTGCAGCTGCGCCGCAAACCGCGCCAGGATGGGCATGGCCGTGGGCACGGCGCCCAGGCGCAAGGTGCCGCGCGGATGGGCGGCATCGCTCAACAGGTCCTGCTGCAGCACCTGGTGTTCATGCAGCATGCGCTGGGCCGAGGCCAGCACACGCTCCCCCTCGGGCGTGAAGCCCTCGAAGCTGCGGCCCCGGCGCACCACCACCACCCCAAACTCTTTTTCCAGCGCCCGCAGCGCGTTCGACAGCGCAGGTTGCGTGATGTGGCAGGCCTGCGCCGCCCGGCCGAAGTGCCGGTGCTCGTGCAGCGCCACGAGGTAGCGCAGGGACGCGAGCAGGTTCATGGCGCAGTGCGGCAGCCCACGGAGATCAGGTGTTCTTGCTGATCGAGATGGTGGGGAACTTGTTGGAGAAGTCCTTGGCCTGCTGGGCGATCTTCACCGCCACGTCGCGCGCCACCTTCTTGTAGATCTTGGCCACGTCCCCGTCGGGGTCGGCCACCACGGTGGGCTTGCCGCTGTCGGCCTGCAGGCGGATGCTCATGTCGAGCGGCAGCGCGCCCAGGTAGTCCATGTGGTAGTCGGCCGCCATCTTCTTGCCGCCGTCGGCGCCAAAGATGTGCTCCACATGGCCGCAGTTGCTGCACACGTGGGCGGCCATGTTCTCGACGATGCCCAGGATGGGCACGCCCACCTTCTCGAACATCTTGATGCCCTTCTTGGCGTCCAGCAGCGCGATGTCCTGCGGCGTGGTGACGATCACGGCGCCGGTCATGGGCACGCGCTGGCTCAGCGTGAGCTGGATGTCGCCGGTACCGGGCGGCATGTCGATGATGAGGTAGTCCAGGTCCTTCCAGTTGGTCTGGCGCAGCAGCTGCTCCAGCGCCTGGGTGGCCATGGGGCCGCGCCAGATCATGGCTTCGTCCTGGTCCACCAGGAAGCCGATGGACATGACCTGTACGCCATAGTTCTCCAGCGGCTCCATGGTCTTGCCATCGTCGCTTTCGGGGCGGCGGTTGATGCCCAGCATCATGGGCTGGCTGGGGCCGTAGATGTCGGCGTCGAGCACGCCCACGCTGGCGCCCTCGGCAGCCAGCGCCAGGGCCAGGTTGGCGGCCGTGGTGCTCTTGCCCACGCCGCCCTTGCCCGACGCCACGGCGATGATGTTCTTGACCTGGGGCAGCAGCTGCACGCCGCGCTGCACGGCGTGCGCGATGACCTTGGTGGTGATGTTGACCGACACGTTCTCCACCCCGGCAATCCCCTTGGCGGCCGCCACGAGGCTGCGGCGCAGCTCGGGCACCAGGCTTTTGGCGGGGTAGCCCAGTTCGACATCAAAAGCCACATCGCCACCGGTGATCTGCACGTTGCGCAGGGCCCGGGTGCTGACGAAATCCTTGCCGGTGTGGGGGTCCAGCACGCTGGAAAGTGCGGCCAAGAGGCCCTGTTCGGTGACTGCCATTCAATAATCTCCAGAAGAGGCAGGTAGTCTATCCAAGCGCCGTGTCCTCCGCGTCTGAAGGACAATGCGCCGCGTTGCCGCCGCCTGCGCCCAAAACCGAAAGAAAAGGACCCCCGTGAAATTCAAGATGGCCGAAAAGTCCCTGTTTGCCATGCTGCTGCGCTCGCCCTGGTGGGTCAGCTTCGTGGTGGTCGGCCTCATTGTCCTGGCGGCGGGCGCCCTCTTGCCCAAGGAGTACTTCGTGGTGGGAGCGCTCGCGGGTTTCCCCATCTTCGTGGTGGGCTGCATTGCGGCCTGGAAGCAGCTGCGCGCCCCCAACCCGGCCCAGGTGGCCGACATGCTGGAGGCCGTGGGCAGCATGCCCTGGCGCAGCTTTGCCGACACCCTGGCATCCGCCTGGACCCGGGCGGGCTACACCGTGGAGCGGATCAACGGCAACAACGCCGGGGCCGACATGCGCCTGACCCTGAGCGGCAAGACCACGCTGGTGAGCGCCAAGCGCTGGAAGGCCGCCACCCATGGCGTGGAGCCCCTGCGCGAACTGCACGCGGCCATGGTGGCCAGCGACGCTCCGGCGGGCGTCTATGTGGCAGCCCTGGGGCAGGTCAGCGACAACGCGCGCCTGTATGCCCGCGACCATGGGATCGCCGTGCTGCAGGGCGATGCAGTGGCGGCCCTGCTGCTGAGCAGCCGGCGCTGATCCACGCCCCGCCGGCCCGCCCCGCAGCCCGCCATGCGGGTTTTCCCAGATGGAGCGACCGGTGGCGGACTCCACACTTGGCACATCACCCACCCCTTCGACGATGCCATCGATCAGCCCCCCCACCGACGCCTGCGCCCCCGCTCCCGCGGCCCCGCCCGCCCGTCCCACCGGCCTGCTGCTGACCGGCGGCGGTGCCCGCGCCGCCTACCAGGTGGGCGTGCTGGAGGCGATCGCCGACATCCGCAATGCCTGTGGCGCGGGCGGCGGGCCCAATCCGTTTCCCATCATCACGGGCACCTCCGCGGGCGCCATCAACGCGGCGGCGCTGGCCTGCGGGGCCGACAACTTCGACCGCGCGGTGCGCCGCATCGCACGCGTGTGGCGCCAGTTCCATGCCAGCCAGGTGTATGGCGCCGATTCGCTGTCCGTGATGCGCAGCGGGGCGCGCTGGCTCACGCTGCTGTCCATGGGCTGGGCGCTGGCGCGGTGGCGCCGCATGCGGCCCCGGTCGCTGCTGGACAACTCGCCCCTGGAGAAACTGCTGGTGAAGATGGTGCCCCTGGTGCGCCTGCCCCGGCTCATCCGCAAGGGGCACCTCACCGCGCTGGCGGTCACGGCATCGAGCTACAGCTCGGGCGAGCACGTCACGTTCTTCGAATCCAACGCGCCGGTGCAGCCCTGGGTGCGCTCGCAGCGCAAGGCCGCGCGCGACCGCATCACGCACGAGCACCTGCTCGCGTCCTCGGCCATTCCGTTCATCTTCCCGGCCAAGGGCATCACGATCGACGACCATACCGAGTACTTCGGCGATGGCTCCATGCGGCAGTCGGCCCCGATCGCGCCCGCCATCCACCTGGGGGCCGAGCGCATCCTGGTGATCGGCGCGGGCCGCATGCACGAGCCCCGGGGCGACGCCGCGGCCAACCCCACGCCCAGCTACCCCACGCTCGCGCAGATCGCGGGGCATGCGCTGTCCAACATCTTTCTGGACGCGCTGGCGGTCGACGTGGAGCGGGTGCAGCGGGTCAACCAGACGCTGTCGCTGATCCCCCCCGACGTGCGCGCGCACAGCGCGCTGCGGCCCATCGAACTGCTGGTGATCGCGCCTTCGCAGCGGCTCGACGCGGTGGCCGCGCGCCACGTGGGCGATCTGCCGGCCCCCGTGCGCGCCATGCTGGCGGCGCTGGGCGTCACGTCCAACATGGCGGATGTGCGCGGCGCGGCGCTGGCCAGCTACCTGCTGTTCGAATCCGGCTACACGCAAGAGCTGATGGCCCTGGGCCGGGCCGACACGCTGGCCATGCGCGCCGAGGTGTGCCGCTTTTTCGGCTGGACCGACAGCGGCGCGGACATTCAGACCCGCGAGCACGCCTGAAGGGCCGCCGGTCCGCCCCGGCGTCCGCTACCGCGCCTTGAGCACGTCCTTGCGCAGCCAGCCCAGGCCGTGCGCGTGCAGGCTCTGCACATACAGCCGGTCCGCCGTCTCGGTGATGGCCGTGGTTTCCGGGTAGGCGCCCGCCGGGTCCTGCAGGTCGGCCACCACCTTGCCGTCGTCGGTGAACGCGATCACGTGGCCGTACGGCTGGGGGATGGGCCACAGCGCACGCGGCAGGCGCAGTGTCAGGCTGCGCAGCCAGGGCTTGCCGGCCATGTTGTCGATGGCCGCGCCGCGCGGCTTGGCAAAGCCCAGCCAGATGCGGCCGTCCATCCCGCGCATCAGGTTGTCGGGGTAGCCGGGCAGGTTGTCGAGCAGCACGCTGGCCTGGGCTCCGGGCAGGCTGATGTCCAGGTCGTTCGCGTCCACCGCGATCTTCCATACCCTGTACTTGCCGGTTTCGTTGACGAACAGGCTCTTTTCGTCCTGGCTGAGCGCCACGCCGTTGGCGAAGCTCAGGCCCCGGGCCACCACGCGCGTGGCGCGAGTCGCGGGGTCGTACTCCAGCACCCGGCCCGTGCTGGCCTGCTCCAGGATGTCGAGCACGCTGGCCTCGAAGGTGCCGCCCCAGTCCTGGGGGGCAAAACGCGTGGAGGCGTCGCTCAGGTACATCTTGCCGCTTTGGGCCACCACCACGCCGTCGGCATAGCGGATGGGATCGCTGCCCACCTTGTCGGCCAGCACGGTGACCTTGCCATCGGGCGCGATGGACAGCAGGCCCTTGACCGCATCGGCCGCGATGAGGTAGCCCGCCGCGTCGAAGTCAAAGCCCAGCACCCGCCCGCCGGTATTGGCAAAGACCTCCTGGCCCGATCCATCGGGGTTCATGCGCAGGATGTTGCCGCTGAGCACCGTGGTGTAGAGCTTGCCGTCCCTGCCCACGGCGATGTGCTCGGGGCCGACCTCGCCGTGGAGGTCGATCACCTGCAGCTGGGCCAGCCGCGTGTTGGGCGCATGCACGCCCTGGTAGCCGGGCGCGGGCGGGGCGCTCCAGGCCACGGGCCGGATGGGCACGGGCCACCATGCCAGGTAGGTCGCCAGCACCAGCACGGCGCCAGCGGCGCTCCATCCCAGTCTCCTCACCAGCTTCTTTGCCATCGGCGTTCCTCCGTTGTGGTCGGTGCCAGGCATTGTGGGCCCGGCGAGCCCCCGCGCACCCTGCCCGGGGCCCGTTCGCTGGCACCTGCGCGACCCGCGCGCGGGGCTGGAGCGCCCGCGGCCGCGAGGCAGGGCGCCAAACGCCTAAAATCGCGGGTTCCGCCTGAGAAAGCCGCTTTTCATGACGTCATCCGCACGCAAACTCTTCGTCACCACCGCTCTGCCCTACGCCAACGGCAACTTCCACATCGGCCACATCATGGAATACATCCAGGCCGACATCTGGGTGCGGTTCCAGCGCATGCAGGGCCACGCGGTGAACTTCGTGGGCGCCGACGACACGCATGGCGCGCCCATCATGATCGCCGCCGAGAAGGCGGGCGTCACGCCACAGCAGTTCGTGGCCAACATCGCCGCGGGCCGCAAGCAGTACCTGGACGGCTTTCACATCAGCTTCGACAACTGGCACAGCACCGACGCGCCAGAGAACCACGAGCTGGCCCGCCAGATCTACCGCGACCTGCGCGACCGCGCCGACGGCTCGCTGATCGAGGTGCGCACCATCGAGCAGTTCTTCGACCCCGAGAAGAACATGTTCCTGCCCGACCGCTACATCAAGGGCGAATGCCCCAAGTGCCATGCCAAGGACCAGTATGGCGACAACTGCGAGGTGTGCGGCACGGTGTACGCGCCCACCGACCTGATCAACCCGTTCTCGGCCTTGTCCGGCGCCAAGCCCGAGCTGAAGAACTCCGAGCATTTCTTTTTCAAGCTCTCGGACCCGCGCTGCGTGGAGTTCCTGGAGAAGTGGACGCAGGACGGCAAGCTGCAGCCCGAGGTGGCCAACAAGATCAAGGAATGGTTCACCGTGCGCACCAATCCGGACGGCACGACCAGCGAAGGCCTGGGCGACTGGGACATCAGCCGCGACGCACCCTACTTCGGCATCGAGATCCCCGACGCGCCGGGCAAATACTTCTACGTGTGGCTCGACGCCCCCGTGGGCTACCTGGCCTCGCTCAAGAACTGGTTCGACAAGGGCGGCCCCAAGGCAAAACACGGCGACACCCGCTCGTTCGACGAATACATGGCCGCTGCCGACACCGAGCAGTACCACTTCATCGGCAAGGACATCGTCACCTTCCACACGCTGTTCTGGCCCGCCATGCTGCACTTCAGCGGCCGCAAGACGCCCGACAACGTGTTCGTGCATGGCTTTCTCACCGTGAACAACGGCGAGAAGATGAGCAAGAGCCGTGGCACCGGCCTGGACCCGCTCAAGTACCTGAGCCTGAACATGAACGCCGAATGGCTGCGCTACTACCTGGCGGCCAAGCTCAGCGCGCGCAACGAAGACATCGACTTCAACGCCGAGGACTTCATGCTGCGCGTGAACAGCGATCTGATCGGCAAGTACGTGAACATTGCCAGCCGCGCTGCGGGATTCCTGACCAAGCGCTTCGACGGCAAGCTCACCAGCGACTTCGGCGCCACGGGCGCGGCCCTGCTGGCCGAGGTGCGCGGTGCCAGCGGCGCCATCGCGCAGATGTACGAAACCCGCGAGTACAGCAAGGCGACGCGCGAGATCATGCAACTGGCCGACAAGGTCAACGCCTATGTGGACCAGAACAAGCCCTGGGACCTGGCCAAGGACGCGGCCAACAACGAGGCGCTGCACCAGGTCTGCTCGGTGCTCATCAACACCTTCGCCGCGCTCACGCGCTACCTGGCGCCCGTGCTGCCGGGCTTGGCCCAGGCCGTGCAAGGCTTTGTGGGTGTGGACATGCGGCAGTGGCACGTGGCGGGCGACGTGCAGGCGATCACCCCCTACCAGCACCTGATGCAGCGCGTGACCCCCGAGCAGCTGGAAGCATTGTTTGAGGCTCCAGCGCAGGCAGAACAAGCGCCAGCAGCTACTGAAACAATAGCATCCCCCGGCGGCGAGGAACTGGCCCCCACCATCACCATCGACGACTTCACCAAGATCGACCTGCGCATCGCGCTGATCGTGAATTGCGAGCCGGTCGAAGGCTCCACCAAGCTGCTGCGCCTGACGCTGGACGTGGGCGAAGGCCGCACGCGCAATGTCTTTTCAGGCATCGCCAGCGCCTACCAGCCCGCCGACCTGATCGGCAAGCACACGGTGATGGTGGCCAACCTCGCGCCGCGCAAGATGAAGTTCGGCGTCTCCGAAGGCATGGTGCTGGCCGCCAGCCATGGCGACGAGAAGGCCAACCCCGGCATCTACGTGCTCAACCCCTGGCCCGGCGCCACGCCCGGCATGCGGGTGCGCTGAAGCACTGCAACGGCCGCGCCGGCCGTTGCCTTCCCGGGCCCCGCCGCTCGTTCGCTCACAGCGATGCCAGCGGCGGCGACCGCTGCGGCCGGCCCGCGCGCAGCGCCTGTCGCCGCAGGTACCACTCGGCGCCCAGCAGGTTGGGCACCCAGCACAGCCAGGCGATGAAGGGGTAGGACACCTGCTCATCCACCCCCAGGGCCATGCTGCCCCCCAGGTAGACGCGCAGCGTGATGGCTGCCGCCGTGAGCGCATAGCTGCGCACCATCCAGCGCCGGTGCTCGGCAAAACGGCGCTGCAGCGCGCGCAGCAAGCCCATGCCGGCCGCCACGATCCAGGCCACGCCCAGCGCCAGGAAACCCAGGACGGCCACGGGACCCGTCATCGCATCCAGTGCCAGGGGCAACGACGAGAGCCAGCCCACCGCAATCGCCGCCACATACCCGCGCCCCACCCAGCGGTGCAGGGCCGGAAACCGGGTGCGCCATGCCGCCATCAATTGCAGCGGGCCCAGCATCAGTGCCAGCGATGCACTGACCGCGTGCACCACGAAAGCCCGGGGCGCCGACTGCAGGCTGGGCAGGTCCATCGGGAAGGGCATGCCGGGCAGCGCATAGCGCAACGAGACAATGCCGACGGCCAGGGCCGACAGCGCGAGCAAACCCCAAGCCAGGGCGGGGGCGAGAGTACGTGGAGACATGGCAACTTTCTGTGAAATGGAAGTCCATCCACTCTAGAAATTGCGTCTGAGCCCCGTGTTAGCAGCGCCTTAGGCGGGTGTTAGCAGCGGCGCGGGCGCGGGCTGGAGTGGGGGCAGATGCACCCGCGCCAGCAGGCCCGCGGCGCCGTCGTCCCGCGCCCGCAGCTCCACCCGCAAGCCCTGGCGCAGCGCTGCCGCGCGGGTGATGGCCAGGCCCAGCCCGCTGCCGTCGGCGTCGTTGCCGGGCACGCGGAAGAAGCGGTCGAAGACCCGCTCCAGCAGCTCTGGCGGAATGCCGGGGCCGTTGTCGACGATGTCCACCACCGCGCCGCTGTCCAGACGGTGCAGCCGCACTTCGACCGCACCGCCCTCGGGCGTGTAGCGCAGGGCGTTGTCCAGCAGGTTGTCGAACACGCTGCGCAGTTCGCTGGCAGCGGCGTGGACCGCCACCTGCCCGTCTCCGGCAAAACCGACCTCGATGCGGCGCTGGTCCGCCAGGGGCATCAGCTGGCCCACGCAGTCGCGCAGCAGGGCCGTGATGTCCACGGGCGCAGTGGGTGCCTGCGCAGACACCGGCGCCTCCTGCCGCGACAGGCGCAGCAACTGGCCGACCAGGTGCCGCGCCCGGCGCATGCCCGCGTCCAGTTGCGCGAACTGCTGCTGCGCATCGCCCGCAGGCACGAAGGGGCGCAGGTTCTCCAGCTGCAGCGCCATCGCGGCCATGGGCGTGCGCAGCTCGTGGGCGGCGTCCTGTACGAAGCGGCGCTGCGCGGCAAAGGCCTCGCCCAGGCGCGCCAGCAGTGCATTGAAGGAACCCACCAGGGGCACGATCTCCTCGGGCACGCGGTCCATGCGGATGGCGCCCAGGCTGCGGTCGTCGCGCTGGGCCACTTCATCGGCCACCATGCGCAGCGAGCGCGATGCGCGCCCCACCACCAGCCACAGCGTGAACAGCAGCGCCGGTACCAGCAGCGCCATGGGCACGATGACGTACAGCGTGCGCACCGCCACTTCTTCCTGCAGGAATTTCTCGCTTTGCAGCACCTGCACGCGGCGCTGGTGCGGCCCGGCCGCTGGCGCGGTGTAGACGCGCCACCCAGGCGCCCAGGCATCGTGGGTGCGCAGCAGACCGTGCCCTGGCGCGGCCTGCAGTGGCACACCGGTGTCGGGCCGCGACGTGGCCAGCAGCCGCCCGTCGGCCGACCACACCTGCACGGCAAAGGCGCCCCAGTCCAGGATGTTGGTATCGCTGAGCAGCGGCAGGGGCTCGACCCCGTGGCCAGCGTCCCGGCCGTCGCCGCCATCGCTGGTGCCCGCCAGCCCCTGCCCGCCGGCTGCATGGGAACGCGCCAACACCTCCATCTGGTATTGCATGAAGGTGTGGATGAGCGCGCTGTAGCTCGCCCAGAACGCGCAGCCCGCCACCACGGCGCCCACCAGGATCCAGGGCGCGAGCCACAGCAGGATCTGCCCGCGCAGGGACCGGGGGCGGTACCAGCGGGCCGCGTGCTCGCGCACCGGCCCCGTCATGGCGCCGCCACCCGCCAGCCCAGGCCGCGCACGTTGCGGATGGCGTCGGGCCCGAGCTTGCGGCGCATGCCGTGGATGAGCACGTCCACCGCGTTGCTGCTGACCTCCTCGCCCCAGCCGTAGATGCGGTTTTCCAGCTGCTCGCGCGACAGGATGGCGCCGGGGCGCTCCAGCAGCGCATGCAGCAGCGCGAATTCGCGGGCGGTGAGGGCCTCGCGGGCGCCGCCCTGCAGCACCTCGCGCGTGGCCAGGTCCAGCTGCAGGGCACCATTGCCCACCAGCGACTGGGCCACACCGCTGCGCCGGCGTACCACGGCGCGCATGCGGGCCAGCAGCTCGGCCACCTCGAAGGGTTTGAGCAGGTAATCGTCGGCACCGATGTCCAGGCCGTGCACGCGGTCCTCGACACCGTCGCGCGCGGTAAGCACCACCACCGGCGTGAGGTCGCCGCGCGCACGGGCGCGGCGCAGCACCTCGGTGCCGTCGAGCCCCGGCAGGCCCAGGTCCAGCAGCACGCAGCTGTAGTCGCCATCGGCGAGGGCGCTGTGGGCCAGTTCGCCGTTGCGCACCCAGTCCACGGACCAGCCCGCCCCCTTGAGCGCATGCGACAGGCTGCGCCCGATCATGTCGTCGTCTTCCACCAGCAGTGCGCGCAACAGGGTTCTCCTTGGGGCCTTCAGGGCGGTGCACAGCGTAGCGCGGAATTCTTAGCCCGCCATGAGCGCGGCGCCCACCCAGGGCGGCGCAGGGCTAACCCGGCGCTAAGAAAGCATTCCTACAGTGCACCGGCCCCCTGCCTGCGGCGTGCGGCCCGCAGGCAGGCCCGGCCTGGCCCGCCCCTTTTCTTTTTTCTTCTTTCTGGAACCCGAACCCATGACGCACTGCCTTCGCCTGCCCTCCCCCACCCACCACACCCTGCCGGGCCGCGCGGCGGTCATCGCGGCCACCCTGGCGGCGCTGGCGCCCGCCGCCGCCTGGGCGCAGCAGGATGCCCCCACCTCCACCTGGGGCGCGGGCCTGGCCGTCAGCGCCGACCGCAAGCCCTACCGCGACTTCGACGACAAGGCGCAGCCGCTGCCCCTGCTCACCTACGAAAACCGATGGGTCCACATTGCCGGCCCAGGCGTGGATGTCAAGCTGCCGCCGGCCGGCCCCGTGGGCCTGCGGCTGCGGTCGCGCTTCGGTTTCGAGGGCTACGAGGCCAAGGACTCGCCTTTTCTGACCGGCATGCAGGAGCGCAAGGGCAGCCTCTGGCTGGGCGCGGCCGCCAGCTGGGACACGGGGCCGGTGCAGCTTTCGGCCGAGCTGCTGGCCGATGCCTCCGGCCACAGCAAGGGGCGCCAGTTCACGCTGAAGGCCGAGCGCCGCTTCCAGCTCGGTGCGTGGGACATCACCCCCCGTGTGTCGGTGCAGCGGCAGGACCGCAAGTATGTGGACTACTACTACGGCGTGGAAGGCGCGGAGGCCCGCGCAGGCCGCCCGGCCCATGAAGGCAGCTCCGCCGTGAACCTGCAGGCCGGCCTGCGCGTGGGCTACGCGCTGGCGCCGCGGCAGTGGATGTTCGTGGACGTAAGCAGCACGCGGCTGGCCAGCGCGATCAAGAACAGCCCGCTGGTCAACAGATCGAGCCAGCCGGCGGTGACGGCGGGCTGGCTTTACCGGTTCTGAGCGCCGCCTTCAATGCCCCACATACCGCCCCGGCCGGTGGCTGATCCACAGGAACCCGCTCATCACCAGCACGGCCAGCACCGAATACGCCACGCGGTCCACCGGCACCACGAAGAGCGCCAGCAGCACCACGGTGCCGTCGATCATCATCTGCACCTTGCCCGCACGCATGCCGTAGCGGGCCTGCAGGTACAGCGACACCACGGTGGCCCCGCCCAGGCTGGAGCGGTGGCGCGCCAGGAACAGGCAGCCCGTGCCCAGCAGCAGCCCGCCCAGCAAGGATGCGAACAGCGGGTTCAGGTAGTCCACGTGCATCACATGGGGGAACAGCTCGGTCAGCAGCGACAGCAGGGCGACGCAGACAAAGGTCTTGACCGTGAACTCGCGCCCCATGCGCGTCCAGGCGAACCAGTAGAACGGCAGGTTGACCGCGAAGAACAGCTTGCCGAACGAGATGCCCGTGACGTAGTGCAGCAGAAACGCCGCGCCCGCCGTGCCGCCCACCAGCAGCCCCGCCTGGTTGAACAGCATGAGCGCCATGGCCACGAACAGCGTGCCGGCGAACAGGGCCTGTACATCCTCGAACGCACCATGGCGCAGGGTGGAGGCGTCGGCATGGGCATCGCCAGCGGCGCTGGAGTCATTGGCGGGGGTGTCGGTCATGGAGGGGATCACGCTGGCGTCACATCAATCCGCGCGGAGCGGGGGCCGGGATGGCCGTGCAAGAACAGCAAGCAATATGCCAGGGAGCGCAGGCTCCACGCCCGATGTCCATCCCTGAGCGGGCAGAATTCGAAGAATTTCCGGCTGCTACCGCTGGTTGTAGTTCAATAGTTTGCTATCAATTTTAAAGTTCCATCCACAACCCGCCCCCCCCGCGCGGCCCCTGGCAACGGGCACATTCGGCACGCAATGTGCTTGGCGACCGCACCGGCTTCGCCCCATTGCGCTGCGCACCCGGCTCACTACACTGAAGTCTGCCCCGCGTTGATGGCGGTGGTGGCTGCATCCCGGCGGTGCCGGGGCCCTGGGCCGCCGCAGAGCCGCCGAAAAGAAAGTGCCCGCCACCATGCAGTTTTCACTCGCCTTCCACCCCCGCCTGCTCGATGCGCTGCGCGGCTACGACAAGGGCCGCTGGCTGGCCGATGTGGGCGCGGGGGTGACGGTGGGCATCGTGGCGCTGCCGCTGGCCATGGCGTTCGCGATCGCCAGCGGCCTCAAGCCCGAGGCGGGGCTGTGGACGGCGATCATCGCGGGCTTCCTGATCTCCGCCCTGGGGGGCACCAACGTGCAGATCGGCGGACCAGCGGGCGCATTCATCGTCATCGTCTACGGCATCGTCGAGCGCTACGGCGTGGCCAACCTGCTCATCTCCACCGCCTGCGCGGGCGTGCTGCTGGTGCTGCTGGGGCTCTTCAGGCTGGGCACGCTGGTGCGTTTCGTGCCGGTGAGCATCGTGATCGGCTTCACCAACGGCATTGCCGTGCTGATCGCGCTGTCGCAGGTCAAGGACTGGCTGGGGCTGTCCATCGACCGCATGCCGGGCAATTTCTTCTCGCAGATCGATGCGCTGGCGCGGCACGCGGACAGCCTCAACCCCTATGCCTTCGGGCTGGGCGCGGCCTGCGTGGCCGGGTTGTTCGTCTGGCCCAGGCTGATGATGAAGGGCTCGCCCGTGATGCAGGTGCTGGAGCGCCACACCGTGCGCAGCTTCGCGCGCGTGCCCGCGCCCGTCGTGGCGCTGGTCACGCTGAGCCTGCTGGCCTGGGCGATGGAGTTTCCGGTGGAGACCATCGGCTCGCGGTTTGGCGGCATTCCGCAGGCGCTGCCGGTGTTTGCGCTGCCCGATTTTTCGTGGGACGCGGTGCGCCTGCTGGTCACGCCCACGCTCACCATCGCGCTGCTGGGCGCCATCGAATCGCTGCTGTGCGCCCGCGTGGCCGACCAGCTGGCCACCGACCCGCACCACAAGAAACACGACCCCAACCAGGAGCTGGTGGCCCAGGGGCTGGCCAATCTGGTGGTGCCGTTCTTCGGCGGCATGCCCGCCACCGGCACCATTGCGCGCACCGTCACCAACATCCGCGCGGGCGCCACCTCGCCCGTGGCGGGCATGGTGCATGCGCTCACGCTGCTAGTGATCGTGCTGGTGGCCGCCCCGCTGGCGCTGCACATTCCGCTGGCGGTGCTGGCGGGCATCCTGTTGTACGTGGCCTGGAACATGGGTGAGTGGCATGAGTTCGTGCGCCTCAAGCACTTCAGCAACCACTACCGGCTGCTGATGCTGGGCACGTTCTTCCTCACCGTGGTGTTCGACCTCACGGTGGCGGTGGAGGTGGGCCTCTTCATGGCCTGCGCGCTGTTCGTGCGGCGCATGAGCGGGCTCTTTCGCGTGGTGCGCCAGCCGGAGGCCGAAGGCAGTTTTCCCCAGGGGCGGCCAGTGGCCACCTGGCGCCTGCATGGCGCGCTGTTCTTCGGCGCCGCCGCCAAGATCGACCCCATCCTCCAGGCCGTGGAGACCGGCCCGCCCGGCATGGACGTGGTGCTGGACGCCAGCGAGCTGGTGGCGCTGGACACCACGGGGCTGGACGCGCTGGCGCAGATCCTCAAGGCCGTGGCCGCGCGCGGCGGGCGGCTGCGCCTGGTGCACCTGCACGAGCAGCCGCGCTCGCTGATCGAGCGCTCGGGCTTTGCCGCCCGGCTGGCGGCGCAGGGGCTGGAGGACCTGCCGGTGTGACCCGCCGCGCGGCTACTTGCCGCCCTTGAACTCCGGCGCCTCCAGGTCGGCCCCCGTCTGGGTGCGCAGCACGAACTGGTCGGGCCCATGGACCACGGTGAACACCTTGGCCTGGTTGGGTGCCTCCAGGTAGCGCCAGTCGGCATGGGTTTCCCGCTTCAGTTCGTAGGGCGTGACCTTGGCGGGCTTGCCCAGCAGGCGGCGCACCTCGTCCATGCGCATGCCGGGCACCACGCGCGCGAAGTTCTCGGGGGTGAGCACCTGGCGCAGCGCCGTCATGCGGCCGTCGGCGCCGATGGTGATCATGTAGTTGACCTGGCCGGCGGGCTGGCGGTTGTATTCGAACGTGCGCGCGCCGCCGGGCTCGTCCCACACGTTCTCGGGGACGCCGAAGCGGTCGCGCACGTCGGCCTCGGTGGAGACGCCCTCCTTGAGTTCGCTGATGCGTTGCGGGTCGCAGGCGGCAAGCGCCAGCAACGAAAAAGTGGCGGCCGCCAGGGCGGCGGCGCGATATATCAAGGGCATGAGTCGGTCCCGGTAAAATCCACGGCAAAGAGGTTAACAGTCCATGTCCATTTTCCGCCGCCCCGATTACCAATCCGATGCCACCCAGTTCATCAACCAGCTCAAGGCCAGCAAGCCCGAGCTGGAAAGCCAGCAGCTGGCCGGCCGCGCGCTGCTGTGGGACAAGCAGGTGGACCGCAAGATCTGGGGGGAGTACCGCGAAGCCCAGGTCGAGCAAAAGCCCTACGTCTACCAGACGAACGCCGACTGAGCCGACCCGGGCATCAAATTGGCCCCCAGCGCTTGATCAATAAGCGCTGATAGCTATATTTTCAATAGCAAATATCCATGACCACCGCGCGCGTGCCCGAGGCGTCCGATGATCCGGCGGGCACGGCCGCGCTGAACGCGGGCGGCATGCCCGACGTGGTCGATCAGGTCGCGCTGGCGCGCCTGTATGGCGAGCCGCTGTTCGCCCTGCCCACGGACCTGTACATCCCGCCCGATGCGCTCGAAGTCTTCCTTGAAGCCTTCGAAGGCCCGCTCGATCTGCTGCTGTACCTGATCCGCAAGCAGAACTTCAACATCCTCGACATCCCCATGGTGGGGGTCACCAAGCAGTACCTGGCGTATGTGGACGAGATCCGCAGCCGCAACCTGGAGCTGGCGGCCGAGTATTTGCTGATGGCGGCGATGCTGATCGAAATCAAGTCGCGCATGCTGCTGCCGCCCAAGAAGCAGGCCGAGGGCGAGGAGCCCGAAGACCCGCGCGCCGAGCTGGTGCGCCGCCTGCTCGAATACGAACAGATGAAGATGGCCGCCGCCCGCCTGGGGCAGTTGCCGCAGTACGGGCGCGACTTCCTCAAGGCGCAGGTCTACATCGAACAAAGCCTGCAGCCGCGCTTTCCCGATGTGCACGTGGTGGAGTTGCAGGACGCCTGGCGCGACATCCTGAAACGCGCCAAGCTCGTGCAGCACCACAGGATCACGCGCGAAGAGCTGAGCGTGCGCGAATACATGAGCATGGTGCTCAAGACGCTGCAGGGCCGCCGCTTCGTGGAGTTTGAAGAACTCTTCGAGCCCGAAAAAGGCAGCACCGTGCTGGTCGTGACCTTCATCGCGCTGCTGGAGCTGGCCAAGGAGACGCTGATCGAGATCACGCAGGCCGAGGCCTTCGCACCCATCTACGTGCGCCTCGCCTATGTACCGGCATGACACCCCCTGAGCGGCTGCGCCGCTTCCCCCTCTCTCGCTGCGCGGGAGGGGGACGCCACCGGTGGCCTGGCAAAGCCGGCTCCACGGTGGCCCCGGCCGGGAGCCGCGCCCACTTCAACGGCAACTGACACCTTCCATGGCATCCCACGACTTCGACGTTCTCATCGTAGGCAGCGGCCTCGCAGGCCTCTCGGCCGCGCTGCACCTGGCCCCCACGCACCGCGTGGCCGTGATCACCAAGCGCACGCTGCAGGATGGATCGAGCGGCTGGGCCCAGGGTGGCATTGCCGCCGTGCTGGCCGATGACGACAGTTTTGCCGCCCACATCGAAGACACGCTGGTGGCCGGCGCAGGCCTGTGCGACCTGGCCACCACGCGCTTCGTGGTGGAAAACGCACCCGCATCGATCGCCTGGCTGCGCCAGCTGGGCGTTCCCTTCACGCTCGAAGGCGACCAGCTGCACCTCACGCGCGAAGGCGGCCACAGCGCGCGCCGCATTGCCCATGTGACCGACGCCACCGGCGCGGCCGTGCAGCGCACGCTGATCGACGTGGTGCGCGCCACGCCCGGCATCACGCTGTTCGAGCAGCACACGCTGGTGGACCTGATCACCACGCGCAAGCTGGGCCTGCCGGGCCACCGGTGCCTCGGCCTGTATGCGCTGGACAGCGACACCGATGAGGTGGTGACCTTCCGCGCGCCGCAGACCATCCTGGCCACGGGCGGCGCGGGCAAGGTGTACCTGTACACCACCAACCCCGACACCGCCACGGGCGACGGCATCGCCGCCGCGTGGCGCGCGGGCTGCCGCGTGGCGAACATGGAGTTCATCCAGTTCCACCCCACGGGGCTGTACCACCCGCACGAAAAGTCCTTCCTCATCAGCGAGGCGGTGCGCGGCGAAGGCGGCAGGCTGCTGCTACCCCCCTCGGCGGGCGGCACGCGCTTCATGCTGGACCATGACCCGCGCGCCGAACTGGCCCCACGCGACGTGGTGGCCCGCGCCATCGACTTCGAGATGAAGAAACACGGCCTCGATTGCGTGCACCTGGACATCTCGCACCAGAGCCCCGCGTTCTTGCAGGAACACTTTCCGAACATCCTGGCCCACTGCGCCGCGCTGGGCATCGACATCACCAAAGAGCCCATCCCCGTGGTGCCCACGGCCCACTTCACTTGCGGCGGAGTGCTGACCGACCTGGCCGGCCGCACCGACCTGCCCGGCCTGTACGCCGTGGGCGAGGTGGCCTGCACCGGCCTGCACGGCGCCAACCGGCTGGCCAGCAACTCGCTGCTCGAATGCATGGTGTTCGCACGAGCTGCCGCCCAGGCCATTGCCACGGCCCCCACCGCCGATCTGCCCGCCGTGCCCGCCTGGGACGACAGCCGCGTGACCGACGCCGACGAGTCCGTCGTCATCTCCCACAACTGGGACGAGCTGCGCCGCTTCATGTGGGACTACGTGGGCATCGTGCGCACCAACAAGCGCCTGGAGCGCGCCGCGCACCGCATCGCCATGCTGCAGGGCGAGATCCAGGAGTTCTACGCGCACTTCCACATCACGCGCGACCTGCTGGAGCTGCGCAACCTGGTGCAGGTGGCCGACCTGATCGTGAAAAGCGCCCAGCTGCGCCGCGAAAGCCGGGGCCTGCATTTCAGCCGCGACTACCCTGAGATCGCAGCCCCAGCCGCCCCTACCATCCTCGTCCCCCCGGTGCCCCGATGACCTACAGCGTCAAGGAAATTTTCTACACCCTGCAAGGTGAAGGCGGCCAGGCAGGCACGCCTGCCGTGTTCTGCCGCTTTGCGGGCTGCAACCTCTGGACGGGCCGCGAGCAGGACCGCGCGCAGGCCATCTGCCAGTTCTGCGACACCGACTTCGTGGGCACCGACGGCACTTTGGGCGGCAAGTTCGACACCGCCACGCTGCTGGCCGACACCATCGCCGCGCAGTGGCCTGCCGGCGCAGGCCACCGGCTGGTGGTGCTGACCGGTGGCGAGCCCCTGCTGCAGGTGGACGCTGAACTCATCGACGCACTGCACGCCCAGCAGTTCCGCATCGCCGTGGAGAGCAACGGCACCGTGAAAGCGCCCGAGGGCATCGACTGGCTGTGCATCAGCCCCAAGGCCGGTGCACCGTGGGTCCAGCGCAGCGGACAGGAGCTGAAACTCGTGTGGCCCCAGCCCGGGTTCGACCTGCGGGCGCTGGAGCAGGACACCCAGTTCACCCACCGCTTCCTGCAGCCCATGGACGGCCTGCTGCAGCGCCAGAACACCGCCGCCTGCATCGACGCCTGCCTGGCGCACCCCGCGTGGCGCCTGAGCCTGCAGACCCACAAGCTCACCGGCATCCGGTAAGCGGACCTTCTTTGTTGTCGTTGTCTATGTTGTTCACCATCTCCCAGCGGTTTTTCTTCGACGCCGCCCACACCCTGCGCCGTGAGATCGAGGCCGAAGGCAGCCGCCGCGTGCACGGCCACACCTACCACGCCGAGGTGTCGCTCAGTGGACCACTGGACCCCGCCACTGGCATGGTGCTGGACCTGGGCCTGCTGCGCCGGGGCCTGGAGGTGGTGCGCGGGCAGCTCGACCACCACATGCTGGACGACGTGCCGGGCCTGGGCACGCCCACGCTCGAGAACCTGTGCGTCTTCATCGCCCAGGCGCTGCCCGCCGAACTGCAGCCGCGCGTGAGCCGCGTGCGCGTGTGGCGCGACGCGCTGGGCGACAGCTGCTTGCTCGACCTGCCCGCGCGCTGACACACCACCTGCCCCGCCGGCAGACCCCGCCCGCGCCGCCACCGACTTCACCCAAGGAAGCCCGATGTTCCGTACCTTGCTCAAATCCAAGATCCACCGCGTCGCCGTGACCCAGTGCGAGCTGCACTACGAAGGCTCCTGCGCCATCGACGAAAACCTGCTGGAAGCAGCCAACATCGCCGAGAACGAGCAGATCCACGTCTGGAACATCAACAACGGCGAGCGTTTCATCACCTACGCCATCAAGGGCCAGCGCGGCAGCGGCATGATCTCGGTGAACGGCTCGGCCGCGCGCCGCGCCGCCGTGGGCGACCTCATCATCATCGCGGCCTTCGCCCAGGTGCATGAGGACCAGGTGCCCACGCACCAGCCGCAACTGGTGTTCGTGGACGAACACAACCGCCAGACCGGACTGCGCCACGCCGTGCCCACACAGGCCCTGTGATGAACATGCAGCCCCTGCACGCCGGCCTGGTGGCCCGCAGCCTCGCCAGCGTCTGGCACCCCTGCACGCAGATGAAGCGGCACGAGGCCCAGCCGCCCGTGGCCATCGCGCGCGCACAGGGGCCTTGGCTCTACGACACGCAAGGCCGGCGCTACCTCGACGGCATCAGCTCCTGGTGGGTCAACCTCTTTGGCCACAGCCACCCGCACATCAAGGCAGCCCTCGCCGACCAGCTGGAGCGGCTCGACCACGTGATGCTCGCCGGCTTCACGCATGCGCCGGTGGTGGAGCTGTCGGAAAGCCTCTCCGCGCTCACGGGCCTGGGCCATGCGTTCTACGGCAGCGACGGCGCGGCGGCCACCGAGATCGCCCTGAAGATGAGCGCGCACTACTGGCGCAACACGGGTCGCCCCGCCAAGAGCCGCTTTGTGGGTCTGGCCGGTGGCTACCACGGCGAGACCGTGGGCGCGCTGGCCGTGACCGACATCGCGATCTTCCGCGAGGCCTACGCGCCGCTGGTGCGCCTGGCCGCCACCGTGCCCAGCCCCGATGCGCGCGGCGCGGCGCCCGGCGAAAGCGCCGAGGACGTGGCGCGTCGCAGTGCCCAGGCGCTCGATGCCTGGCTGGCCGAGCACCACGCGAGCACCGCCGCGCTCATCGTCGAACCGCTGGTGCAGTGCGCCGCCGGCATGGCCATGCACAGCCCCGAGTACCTGCGCCTGGCGCGCGCGCTGTGCGACCGCTACGAGGTGCACCTGGTGGTGGACGAGATCGCCGTGGGCTTTGGCCGCACGGGCACGATGTTCGCCCACCAGCAGGCGGGCATCCGGCCGGACTTCATCTGCCTGTCCAAGGGCCTCACGGGCGGCACGCTGCCGCTGTCGGCCGTGCTCACCACCGACGCGGTGTATGCCGCGTTCTACGACGACGATGTGGCGCGCGGCTTTCTGCACTCGCATTCGTACACCGGCAACCCGCTGGCCTGCCGCGCGGCGCTGGCCACGCTGGAGCTGTTCGGCCAGCTCGACACCCTCAACGCCAACGCGGCCCTGGCCCTGCGCATCGACGCGGCCTGCATGCCGCTCACCCGCCATCCGAGCGTGCGCCACGCGCGGCGCCTGGGAATGATCTGGGCCTGGGACATCGACACCACGCTGCCCGACTTCGCACGCCGCTACCACCAGCACGCCATGGCGCGGGGGCTGGTGCTGCGCCCCATCGGCCACACGCTGTACGCGATGCCACCCTATGTGCTCGACGAAGAGGCCGTGCAGCGCCTCGCCGAGGGCGCGCTGGGCGCACTGAACGCCACCCTGCAGGAGGAGACCCCATGATTGGTTGTTTTGTCACCGGCACCGACACGGGCGTCGGCAAGACGCTGGTGTCCACCGGCCTGCTGCACGCCCTGGCGCCACACCACCGCCGCGTGGTCGGCATGAAGCCGGTGGCCGCGGGCGTGGTGCCCTGGGGCGAGGACTGGGCCAGCGAGGACGCGATCGCGCTGCGTTCGGCCTCCACGCTGGCCGTGGCGCCCGAGCTGGACAACCCCGTGCTGCTGCTCGATCCGCTCTCGCCCCACATCGCCGCCGCGCGCGCCGGGGTGCGGATCGACATCGCGGCCATCGTGCGCAGCTACCAGGCCCTGGCGGCCCAGGCCGATGCGGTGGTGGTCGAAGGCGCGGGCGGCTTCCACGTGCCGCTGTCGGACACCGAGACCGGCGCCGACCTGGCCCAGGCCCTGGCCCTGCCCGTGGTGCTGGTGGTGGGCCTGCGGCTGGGCTGCCTGAACCACGCGCTGCTCACGGCCGAGGCGATCCGCGCGCGCGGCCTCGCGCTGGCCGGCTGGGTGGCCAACCGCGTGGACCCTGGCATGGACGCGGCCGAAGAGAACATCGCCTACCTGCGGGACCGCCTGGGCGCGCCGCTGCTGGCCGAGGTGCCCTACCAGGAACTGCCCGACGCGCGCGGCCTGGTGTTCGAGCTTCCCGGGGAGTGGCTATGACCGCGCCGACCTCCTGCGCGTCCTGGCTGGACGAGATCCCAGGGCAAATCGCCGACCTCGAGCGCGCCCACCTGCTGCGCCGCCGCCGCGTGGTGCAGCCCGCAGGGGGTGCCCACCTGCTGGTGGACGGGCAATCCATGCTGGCCTTCTGCAGCAACGACTACCTGGGCCTGGCCGGCCACCCCGCGCTGGCCGAGGCCGCGCGCGAGGCCACGCACACCTTTGGCGTGGGCTCGGGCGGCTCGCCCCTGGTCAGCGGGCACAGCGCCGCCAACGCGGCGCTGGAGCAGGAACTGGCCGCCTTCGTGCAATTGCCCCGGGCGCTGTACTTCTACGCGGGCTATGCCACCAATACCGGCATCATCCCCGCCCTGGTGGGCGCGGGCGACGCACTGTTTTCCGATGCGCTCAACCATGCCTGCCTGATCGATGGCGCGCGGCTGTCACGCGCCACCATCCACCGCTACCCGCATGCCGACCTGGCGGCACTGCAAGCCGCGCTGGCCGCCAGCCCCGCGCGGCGCAAGCTGGTGGTCAGCGATGCCGTCTTCAGCATGGATGGCGACCTGATCGACATCCCGGCGCTGCTGGCGCTGTGCGAGCGCTACGACGCCCTGCTGCTGCTGGACGACGCCCATGGCTTTGGCGTGCTCGGGCCGCAGGGGCGCGGCAGCCTGGCGCACGCGGGGCTGGCGGGTGCCGCCGCGTCGCGCCGCGTGCTCTACATGGCCACGCTGGGCAAGGCGGCGGGCGTCGCCGGCGCCTTCGTGGCTGGCGACGCGGCACTCATCGAATGGCTGCTGCAGAAGACGCGCACCTACATCTTCGCCACCGCCGCGCCGCCCCTGCTGGCGAGCGCCTTGCGCAAGAGCCTGGAGCTGATGGCGGCCGCCGACGAGCTGCGGGAGGGGCTGCGCCAGCGCATTGCGCAACTGCGCGAAGGCCTGGCCACGCTGCCCCCGGGACTGGGCTGGCAACTGCTGCCATCCCACACGGCGGTGCAGGCACTCGTGATCGGCAGCAACGAAGCCGCCCTGGCCGCGATGGAAAGCCTGCGCCGCGAGGGCCTGTGGGTGCCCGCCATCCGCCCGCCCACCGTGCCCGCGGGCACGGCCCGGCTGCGCATTGCGCTGTCGGCCGCCCACACGGCCCACGATGTGGACCGGTTGCTGGCCGCCCTGGCCGCGCATGCGGCCCACGCGGTCCCGGCGGCCCGCCACGTGGCCGCCCGGCAGCCGCCAGCCACTGGCACCAGCGGCGCGCGCGCGGCCGTCAACAGCTGAAGGCAGGCGCCGCCGGTGCTCCCCGCGCCCCCCTGGAGCGCCGTCCCCCGGGGTGGCCGTCAGGCGCTTTCCCTGACCACGCGCCCGTTGAGCGGCTGCAACGGCCGCGCGTTGGCGTTGTACAGCTGGCGAAACGCCTTGATCTGCTGGGCGCCGAGCTTCACGGGCTCCTTGAGCACCATCCACTGCACGCCTTCGGAACACGGCGGCGTGGTCAGCGAGCCGTCAAAGCTGTAGTAGCCTTTCCTGGCGGGCAACAGGGCGCTGGCGTCCAGGGTGAGCCCCTGCACCGTCACCTGCTCGCCGGTGCGCGGCAGGTGCGCAAAGATGGGAGCCCACGCGGCATTGGTCTTGCCGGGCTGTATCAGCGCGGCCACCACGCCCAGCCCGCCGTCCTCGCCCTTGTGCACGAAGTGCGCCACCATGGCCGCGCGCTTGCCGCCAATGGCTTCCTCGCTGGGGGTGTGGAAGTGGAACTGCAGCAGCTCCATGGCCCTGCCGTTGACCACGAGCCTGCTGCCGGCGGGCATGTTGACCTGCACCGTGTGGCCGTTGTTGACCAGCGTGGGCGCCCCGGGCGTGTATTGGAACTCGAGCGCCGGCAGCGCCTCCTTCACGGTCTTGCGGATGTCCACGGGGCTTTGCGCCGCACCCCGCGCGCAGGCTCCAAAGCCCGCCTCCAGCGCGCCCCAGTGCGTGGCGCCGTGCTTGCCCTTGTACTCCCAGTGCGGTGGCGATTGCGCGCCAGCCCCGGTGGCGGCGCACAGCGCCAGGACGGCGAGAGCGGTGTGTCGGATCATTTTTTGGTATGTCATGGTTTTACTGAACACGGTTGAGGAAAAGCCGCTGCCCACCTGCACGTCCGCCGCATGCGCCACGGTTCGCCACGGGTTGCAGCACCCTGGCAATGTTCCTGGCGGCACGGCAGGAACCTGCGAACCGGCACACGGCGCGGGCCCCGCACAGTGAGCGCGGGGCCGCCCGGATTCTGAGCAGGCGGGCCGCTCCGCGGCAACACAAATCGCGCATGGCCCTGGTGCCGTGTCAACAAGGAGCGGCCGCCCCGCATTCGCCACGGGCCTTCAAGCGCACGCGGACGCCCGCGAGGGCTGGAACGTCGCCCCCGGGCCGGGGCCGGCCTGGGAACCTGACCGGCGCAAGCCCCCGCGCGCCCGGCGGTGAACCCGCGCCCTTAAACTGGCGCGGCGCGCACAGTGCGTGCCCCGCCCAGAACGGAATCACGAATCCCATGCCCCATCTCACCGTCGAATACTCCAGCAACCTGCCCCACTATCCCGAGGCGGACACCCTGGCTGCGCTCAACGCCACCCTGTGCGCCCATCCCGAGGTGCAGGACGAGGCCGATCTGAAGACCCGATTCATCGTGGCCGACAGCTTCGAGATCGGCACCGCACCGGCACAGCGCGCGTTCGTGCACGCGCAGCTGCGTCTGCTCTCGGGCCGCACGCCCGAGGCCAAGAAAGAACTCTCCGGGCGCATCGCCGCCGTGCTGCGTGAACGCACACCCCGCCCCCAGGGCGTGATGGTGCAGCTGAGCGTGGAAGTGGTGGACATGGACCGGGGCTCCTACGCCAAAGAGCGGCTTTGAACCGGCGCTGAATCCTCCGCCAGCCCGGCCCCCATCACCACGCGGGGCGCCGGCGCCGATCAGCCTTCGAGCGTGGCCGGCAGCCAGCCCCGCAGGCTGTTGAGGAAGGCCCAGGCCTGCACCCGGGGCACGTCAGACACGCTCAGCACGGCCTCCACCACGCGCCCCTCGCGCAATGCCACGGCGCGGCCCACGCCGGGCAGCAGGCCGCAGGACAGGGGCGGCGTCACCCACCGCCCATCGATGAGCGCGGCGATGTTGCCGAAGGTGCTTTCGGTGATCTCGCCCGCCGCGTTCCACAGCACCGTGTCGAACACGCCGGGCGTGGTGGGCGCCAACGCCGCATAGTGCGCGCGGCGCGTGGTCTTGTGGCGCACGAATTCGCCGTGCGCCTCCGCCAGCGGGCGCGTGGCCAGCTGCAGGCGCACGGGTGCGGCCGTGGGCTGCAGCGCAAAGGCCTCGGCCCGGGGCGTGCCGGTGGCGTCCAGCAGCAGGCGCGCCCGCCAGGCCCCCGCCGCGTGTGCGGCGGCCAGCGCCCGCAGGCATTGCGACACGGCTTTCGCATCCCAGGGCACGCCAAAGTGCGCGGCGGTCTTCTCCAGGCGCGCCAGGTGGTCGGCCAGGTGCCGGAAGGCGCCGGCCTCCAGCGCCAGGGTTTCAAGCAGGTCAAAGGGCTGGCTGGCACGCTCGGCAAAGGCCCGCTTGTGCTGCCACTCGCTCCACTCGGCATCGGCCAGCGCGCCCGAGGTGATGCCGCTGCCAATGCCGCAGGTGGCGTGGACGGCCGGGCCTTCCTCGCCGTCGCCGCCGCTCCCGCTGCGCAGCACCACGGTGCGGATGGGCACGTTGAACGTGGCGGCCACCGCGTGCCGGCCCTGCGCGTCGGGCGGGCCGGCCGGGCGCACCACGCCCACCGCGCCGCAGTACACGCCGCGCGGCGCGGGCTCCAGCGCGCGGATCATCCGCATGGCGCGCACCTTGGGTGCGCCGGTGACCGAGCCGCACGGGAACAGCGCCGCAAACACATCGGTCAGCGTGGTGCCGGGCCGCGTGCGGGCCGTCACGTCCGAGGTCATCTGCCACACCGTGGGCAGGGCCTGGGTGGCGAACAGCGCGGGCACGCGCACGCTGTGCGGCAGCGCAATGCGCGACACGTCGTTGCGCAGCAGGTCCACGATCATCACGTTCTCAGCCCGCTCCTTGGGCGCCGTGCGCAGGTGCTCGGCCTGGGCCGCGTCCTCTTCGGGGGTGGCTCCGCGCGGGGCCGTGCCCTTCATGGGCCGGGCCAGGAAGGCGCCACCATCGGGGGCATCCCGCCAGTCGAAGAACAGCTCGGGCGACACCGACAGCACCTGCTCGGGCCCCGCGTCGATGTGCGCCGCATACCCGCCGGGCTGGGCGCGCAACAGCGCGGCAAACAGTGCCTGCGCCGACCCCTGAAGCGTGCCATGAAGGGGCGCGGTGTAGTTGACCTGGTACAGCTCGCCCGCCGCGATCGCCTGCTGGATCCGCGCCAGCGCGGCATCGAACGAGGCGCGGTCAGGGCTGCCGGTCCATGCCACCTGAGCAGGAGGCTGCGCCGCGGGGCCCTGCGCGCCTTCGGGCCAGGGCAGCGGCGCGTCGTGCACGGCAAACCAGGCCAGCGGTCCGTCGGCCGCGTGGGTCTGCAAGGCCGCATCGAACGCGGCGGCCGCCTCGTAGCGCACATGGCCCACGCACCAGCGGCCCTGCCGCGCGGCGGCGTGCACGGCGTCGAGCACGCCGCGCACCTGGGGCAGCGCGTGGGCCACGAGCACCTCGCGGGGTGTGCCGAAGGCGTGGCGCAGGCGCGGGGCGCGTGCATCCAGCGGCTGGGTGAAGTCGATGCGGGAAGTGATGGTCAAAACAGGCGCTAGCGCAGGTATTTCATACGCTGACAGCTATCAAAATCAAAGCAGATCAGGCCCTGCGGGTGGTACTGTCAGGCAGCGCCCAGGTGCGGCACCAGGGCGCTGGCCGGCTGCCCGTTCCTGAGCGCGGCGGTGAAGGCCAGCATGCGGTCAATCGGCTGGCGCGCGCGCGGAATCAGGGCGGGGTCCACATGGACCGCGTTGGCACCGGTCTCCAGCACCCGCGCCACGTCGACCAGGCCGTTCATCGCCATCCAGGGGCAGTGCGCGCAGCTCTTGCAGGTGGCGCTGTTGCCTGCGGTGGGCGCCTCAATGAACACCTTGCCGGGGTTGAGCGTGCGCAGCTTGTGCATCATGCCGTTGTCGGTGGCCACGATGAATTCGGTGGCATCCATGTCGCGCGCGGCCTTGAGGATGGCGCTGGTGGAGCCCACCGCATCGGCCAGGGCGATCACGTCCGCGGGGCTCTCCGGGTGGACCAGCACCTTGGCGCGGGGGTGCTCCTTCTTGAGCGCCTCCAGCTCGAAGGCCTTGAACTCGTCGTGCACGATGCAGGCGCCGTTCCAGAACACCATGTCTGCACCGGTCTCGCGCTGGATATAGGCGCCCAGGTGGCGATCGGGCGCCCACAGGATCTTCTGGCCCGCGGCCTTGAGGGCCCCCACGATGTCGAGCGCGCAGCTCGAAGTAACCAGCCAGTCGGCGCGCGCCTTCACGGCCGCGCTGGTGTTGGCGTAGACCACCACGGTGCGGTCGGGATGGGCATCGCAGAACGCACTGAATGCGTCGATGGGGCAGCCCAGGTCGAGCGAACAGGTCGCATCGAGGTCCGGCATGAGCACCGTCTTTTCGGGGCTCAGAATCTTGGCCGTCTCGCCCATGAAGCGCACGCCACTCACCACCAGCGTCTGCGCGGCGTGGTCTCGGCCAAAGCGCGCCATCTCCAGCGAGTCGCTCACCAGGCCACCGGTTTCCTCCGCCAGGTCCTGCAGGTCGGGGTGCACGTAGTAGTGCGACACCATGACCGCGTTCTTCTCCTTGAGCAGGCGGCGGATCCTCTCCTTGAGCGCGGCGCGCTCAGGTGCAGTGGGCTCGGGCGGCACGCGGGCCCAGGCGTGTTTCGTGGAGCAGACGGAGCCCTCCTGGGTACCGAGCGGCTGCTCGTACTCCACATCGATGCGGTTCAGCACGGCGGTGGTGGTGGTCATGACAGCTCCTGCAGGCGCATCGAAAAATCGGTGGCCTTCACGTCCTTGGTCAGCGTGCCGATGGAGATGCGGTCCACGCCAGTCTCTGCCAGCGCGCGCAGGCCATCGAGCGTGACGCCGCCGGAGATTTCCAGAATCGCGCGTCCGGCATTGATGCGCACGGCCTCGCGCAGCGTGGGCAGGGGCATGTTGTCGAGCAGCACCATCCTGGCGCCGGCTTCCAGCGCCTCGGCCAGCTGCGCCAGCGTTTCCACTTCGATCTCGATGAACGTGGCTTGCGCGGCCACAGCCTGCGCGGCTTTCAGCACGGCGGTCACGCCACCGGCGGCGGCGATGTGGTTTTCCTTGATGAGCACCGCGTCGTGCAGGCCGATGCGGTGGTTGGTGCCACCGCCCACGCGCACGGCGTACTTCTGTGCCAGGCGCAGGCCGGGGAGGGTCTTGCGCGTGTCCACGATCTGGGCGCGCGTGCCGGCCACCACGTCCACATAGGTGCGGGTCTTGGTGGCCACGGCCGACAGCAGCTGCAGAAAGTTGAGCGCCGTGCGCTCGGCGCTGAGCAGCGCGCGGGCATTGCCCGTGAGTTCCAGCACCACCTGGTCGGGCGCGCAGCGCTGGCCCTCGGCCACATGCCAGATGATCCCCATGGGGGGGTCGAGCGCGCGCAAGGCGGCTTCGGCCCAGGGCGCGCCGCAGATCACGGCGGACTCGCGCGCCAGGATGCGCGCGCGGGCGCGGCGGGCGGGGTCGATCAGGCCGGCGGTCAGGTCACCTGCGCCCACGTCTTCCGCCAGGGCGCGGGCCACATCGGCCTGGGCCAGGGCCGCCACATCATGGTCCATGGACTGTTGGTTCGAAAGCGTCATGGGGCGGGAGCATACCGGGAACCCAAAGGCCACTGCGCCAGCGCAGCCCGTTTCCCACCGCGCCGGCAACCAATAAGTACACCCATTATTGGTCGCATAGACTCGCGGCAATTTTTGCCCATGCAAGCCCCATGACTGCCACCAGCACCGTTTCCGCCACGCCCTACGGTACCCTGCCGCCCGCATCGCCCCTGCCCCAGCGCCGCCCCGTGAGCCTGCCGCGCCTGGCGCAGATGCGCGCGGCGGGCGAGAAGATCACGATGCTGACCGCCTATGACGCCACCTTCGCGGCCGTGGCCGATGCGGCGGGGGTGGAATGCATCCTGGTGGGCGACTCGCTGGGCATGGTGTGCCAGGGCCTGCCCAGCACGGTGGGCGTGGGCCTGGACACCATGGCCTACCACACGGCCAGCGCGGCGCGCGGCCTGCACCGCGTGCAGGGCACGGCCTGGCTGGTGGCCGACCTGCCGTATGGCACCTATGCCGAGAGCCGCGAGCAGGCCCTGCGCAGCGCCTGCGTGCTGATGCAGGCGGGTGCGCACATGGTCAAGCTCGAAGGCGGGGGCTGGACCGCGCCCACGGTGGAGTTCCTGGTGCAGCGCGGCGTGCCGGTGTGCGCCCACCTGGGCCTCACGCCGCAGACCGTGCATGCCCTGGGCGGCTACCGCGTGCAGGGCAAGACCGACGACGACGCCCGCACGCTGCGCCAAGAAGCACACGAACTGCAGGACGCAGGCGCCGCCATGCTGGTGCTGGAGATGGTGCCCGCCGCGCTGGCCGCGGCCCTCACGGCCGAGCTGCCGCGCTGCCACACCATCGGCATCGGCGCGGGCAACGGCACGGCCGGCCAGGTGCTGGTGTTGCACGACATGCTGGGCATGAACCTCGGAAAGATGCCGAAGTTCGTGCACAACTTCATGTCGGACGCGGGCAGCGTGCGCGGCGCCATGGAGGCGTATGTGCAGGCCGTCAAGCAGGGGCGTTTCCCGGACAACGCGGTACACGCCTGGTAAGCGCCCCCCGGATTTTTCAACAGACGCACTCCCGCCCCATGCTGATCGCCCACTCCATCGCCGACCTGCGCCAGGCCCTCGCCGCCCGCCGCCACCCTGCTTTCGTGCCCACCATGGGCAACCTGCACGACGGGCACATCGCCCTGGTGCGCCAGGCCCGGCCCCTGGGCGACGTGACCGTGGCCAGCATCTTCGTGAACCGCCTGCAGTTCCTGCCGCACGAGGACTTCGACAGCTACCCCCGCACCTGGGAGGCCGACTGCGCGCAGCTGCGGGCCGCGGGCTGCGACGTGCTGTTCGCCCCGCGCGAGGCCGACCTGTACCCCGAGCCCCAGACCTTCAAGGTGCACCCCGATCCCGCATTGGCCGACATGCTCGAAGGCCAGTTCCGCCCCGGCTTCTTCGTGGGCGTGGGCACGGTGGTGATGAAGCTGTTCGCCTGCGTGCTGGGCCAGAGCGGCGGCACGGCGGTGTTTGGCAAGAAGGACTACCAGCAGCTCATGGTGATCCGCCAGATGGTGCGGCAGTTCGCATTGCCCATCGACATCGTGGCGGGCGAGACCTGCCGCGCGGCGGATGGGCTGGCGCTGAGTTCGCGCAACGGCTACCTCGGCCCCGAGGAACGCCAGGAGGCCGTGGCCCTGCCGCAGGCGCTCCGGCAGCTGGCGGGGCAATGGACTGCCCGGCCGCCAGCCGCAGGCGCGGCGCTGGAGCAACAGGCCATCGATGCCCTGCGCGCACGCGGCTGGCAGCCCGACTACCTCACCGTGCGCCGCCGCGCCGACCTGCAGCCACCCACGGCGCAGGACGGGCCGGGCATGCTTGTCGCCCTGGGGGCGGCGCGCCTGGGCGGCACGCGGCTCATCGACAACCTGGAGTTCTGATTAGCTCCTGAATTCATAGCAACCAGCGCTTTCCCATCAAGCGCCAGAGGCCAATTTCATGAGAAATCAATGCCCCCAGCCACCCCGCGCGATCCATTCCAGCAGCAGGCGGTTGACGGCCTCGGGCTGCTCCATGGTGAGCATGTGGCCGCATTCGGCCAGCACGGCATGGTGGGCGCCAGGGATGAGCGCCGCGATCTCCTCGGAGCATTCGGGCGGTGTGAGCTGGTCGGCGGCGCCACATGCCACCAGCGTGGGGCAGGCCACGCGCGGCAGGTGCAGCCGGGCATCGGGCCGGTGGATGACCGCGCGGTTCTGGCGCACCAGCTGCTGCGCGCCGGCGCGCAGCACGAAGTCGAGGTAGGCCTGCACCAGCGCGGGCCGTGCCGCATTGGCGGGGTGAAAGGCAAACGCCACATTGGGCTCGATCACCTCGCGCAAGCGGCCCTGGGCGAACAGTTCCATCGCGGCTTCGCGCAGCGCGCGCATGTCGGGCGTCTCCGGCCGGGCCGTGGTGCCCAGCAGCGCCAGGCCGGCCACGCGCCCGGGCGCCTGGCACGCGGCCTCCATGGCGATCATCCCGCCCATCGAGGCGCCGCACAGCAGCAAGGCCCCAGGATGCTCGGCCAGCACCAGCGCGGCCATGTCTTCAATGCGCTGCGCGTCGGGCCGCGCGTGGGCCGTGGCCACCACGGGGCGCAGCGCGGCCGGCAGGGCCGGCAGCTGTGCCTGCCACATGGTGGCATCACCGGCCAGGCCGGGTATCAGAACGAGCTGGGGAGGGTCGAAGGCATGCAAGGGGGTGTTGTTCATGGCTCCGGAGTGTCGCAAGAAACACGCGGGCGTGCAGGCTGCGGCGCTGGCGGGGAGGCCGCGCGGACGCCAGGACCGGCTGCGCGGAGGGGCTTACAGCGCCTCGGACGGCACCGCCTGCACGCCGCCCTGGGGGGCCTGCGCCTGCACCAGATCGTGCACGAAACGCAGCTTGACCATGGCGCCGGAGGACAGCGCGAACGGGTAGGCATCGTGCTGGCCCAGGCTGCGGTTCAGGCTGTTGAGCATGAGGGTCAGCGGCACCCACTGGCGCACCATGTCCTGGAACGCGGGGCGCGGCGTGGCAAAGGGGTCGGTGACATGGTGGCGGATGGCGGCATGCGGGTCGGGCACCGTCACGCCCGCCTGGTAGCTGGCCGCCGTCTCCAGCAGGTCGATCATGTGCAGGTAGTGGGCCCAGGTTTCGGCCCAGTCCTCCCACGGGTGGGCCGCGGCATAGGCGCTCACATGGCGCGCGGCCCAGTCGCCCAGCTCGTTGCCCCGGGCGTAGTGCGCGTCCAGCGCGGCGGTGTAGTCCTGCCGCTCGTCGCCAAATACATTGCGGAAGGCGTCGATGCGGCCGCCGTCGCGCACCAGCTGGTCCCAGTAGAAATGGCCGGATTCATGGCGCAGGTGGCCAATCAGCGTGCGGTAGGGCTCGCCCAGCGCGATGCGGCGGCGGGCACGCTCGTCGTCGTCCGCCTCGGCCACGTTGAGCGTGATGGTGCCGCCCAGATGGCCGGTGAGGATCGCGGGACCGCCGGGCAGGTCGGCCAGGAATTCGAAGACCGGTCCGTACCGGCCGGGGACGGGTTCCAGCCCCAGGCGCGCCAGCGTGTAGAACAGCTGGCGCTTGGCCGCCTCGATCTGCTTCCAGCGCCCCAGGTTGGCGGCTTCCGAGAGGTCGGGAAGGATGCGCGTCTGGCGGCACGAGGCACACAGGTCGGCATAGTCGTTGGCGGGCACCGCGAAGTTGCACGCCTGGTACTCCGTGTGGTTGTGGCACATGCGGTACAGCCGCCCGCTGTAGTTCGCGGTGCCGCGCTCGCCCATGCGACGCCACAGGCCCGGGCCGTCCTGCGGCGCGGGCGCCAGGGCGGCCATGGCGAGCTGGTCTGGCAGGAATGCCAGCGTGCTGCCGCAGTGCAGGCATTGCACGCTGTCAAAAAACACCAGGTGACCGCAATGGTCGCAATTGAATACGCGCATGGTGCCGAGCTTATACCCAGTGGGGCGTCCGTGTGGGGGCATGGCCGCCAGGTTCGCCGCGCGCCGCAGGCGGCGCCGGGCCCGGATCGGGATTCCCAATGAAAAAGAGCAGGTTCCAGGTCATTCCTGGAACCTGCTCCCTGGCCCCGGCCGGCAGGTGGCGCGAGCCGCCTGCCCCGGTTCATGCCGTCCGTTCAACGATCAGGGGCGCACGACAATGCTGTTGCGCACTTCGCGCACATGCTTGGTGTTGCGCGCGATGGCCTCGGCCTGGTTCTTCTCGGTCTGCGACTTGGCAAAGCCCGACAGCTGTACCGTGCCGTTCAGCGTTTCCACGCTGATGGAAGTGGCGGAGACGGATTTGTCCTCCGCCATCTTGGCCTTCACGGCGGTGGTGATACCGGCATCATCGACATAGGAGCCCATGGTCTGCTGGTTGCGGGCCACCGAACAGCCGGTGGCCGTGACGATGGTGATGCCGGCGACTGCGGCAAAAGCGAGGGCACGTGCGTATTTCATGGTGTTGTCCTTCTAGAAGAATGGTTTGGGAACGCGGGTGCTGGAAAATTGCAATCTGCCGGTCTGTTGCACCCTCCGCGACCGGCGGACTGTACGGTTCGATATCTGGTGCCTGATGGATGATGCTGGCGGGGCGGCCGCGGTGGGGACAAAGTGTCACCCTTCAACGGCCGACCTGCAAGCCGGGCTGACAGGTCAGTATGCGGCGTGCCGGCGGCGCGACATCCACAGCACCAGCGTGGCCAGCGCGGCGCCCGAGGCGGCGGCGATCACCAGCGACTTGCCGGGCTGCTCGGCCACGTACTTGTTGGTGGCCTCCGCGGCCTGCTGCATCTGGCGGCGGGCCCGCGCGCTCGTTTCGGCGCAATAGTCGATGCTGCGTGCCGCGAGTTCCTGGGCGCGGGCCGCGAGATCGTCAATGACCGGGTCGGCCTGGCTGCGCAGGTTGCGCACGCCCTCTTCGGCTTTTTCCAGGGAGTTGTTGGCGGCATTGCGCGTGGACTGTACGGCGTCTTGCGCACTCTGCAGCACATCGTCGGCGATATGGCGGGCGCTGCTGGCAACTTTGTCGGTGGCGGTCTGGATACTCATTGGGGAACTCCTTGGATGGTGTATGCGGGGATGGCTGGTTTCACGGCAACGGGCATCAGCCCTTCTTGAGCAGCCCCAGGACAAAGGTCACGACAGCCATGATCACGAAGACAAAGAACAGAATCTTGGCGATGCCCACGGCCCCGGCAGCAATGCCGCCAAAGCCGAAAAGGGCTGCAATCAACGCGATCACCAGAAAAACAACTGCGTAATGCAACATTTCCTTCTCCTTTTGTAGGGGCCGGTGTGTGCCGGCGGGTCAGGGCACAAGAAATTCAGCGCCTGGGGTCCACTGTAGGAAGCCTGCCGCTTCAAAGATGCCGGTCCCTGGCGCGCGGGCCTGTCGGCGGTGCAGCGCGCCCGCTGTAGGACGAAGCCCTGCCGCCCGCGCACGGGTGGCAATGCAGCGCGCATCCCCCGCCTGGGCACGCCCGGGCAGCGGATGCAAAAAAACGAAAGGACTACAGGCCCCGAGAGGCGGGGCACGTCAGCGGTGCCGCGTGCGCGAGGCCAATCGGATGGAAGAAGGCCTGGCGAGGGCACCGCGCCCCTGCGGATGCACCGCGCTGAGGGTGCGTCACACGTCCAGTGCGGGGGGCTTGGGCGCGTCCGCGGAGCGGTGCTGCAGCGGCAGCACCGCGGAGACCAGGGTGCCGCTGCCCGCGCGCGAGGTGATCGACAGCCGGCCGCCCGCGGACTCCACGCGGTGGCGCATGCCGGACAGGCCATGCGACGTGGGGCGCACCGTCGCCGGGTCGAAGCCGACCCCGTCGTCGCGCACCTGCACCGCCACATGGGTGGGATAGCCGTGCACCGACACCAGGATCTTGCTGGCCTTCGCGTACTTTCCGATGTTGGTCAGGGCCTCCTGGACCATGCGATACACCGTGAGCTGCGAGGCATCGGGCAACTGCACCGCCTCCAGGCTGGTCTCCACCTCGATGCCGGCGCGCTCGGCATATTCGCGCGTGAGGATTTCAATGGCCGCGGTCAGCCCGAGGTTGGAGAGCGATGAAGGCCGCAGGTCCTCGATGATGCGCCGCTTGAGCGCGATGCCGCTGTTGAGCGTTTCGGTCAGGTGCTTGAGCCGCTCCGCCACCTCGGGCACGGTGGCATCGATCTTGGACTTGAGCCGCGCGACGTCCAGCTTGGCCGCCGTGAGCAGCGCGCCGAGTTCATCGTGCAGCTCGCGCGCGAGGTGCCCGCGCTCCTCTTCGCGCACCTGCTGCAGGTGGTTGGCCAGTTCGGAAAGCGTTGCGGTGCGGTCCCTCACGAGTCCCTCCAGGCGATCCCGCTCGCGCTCGAGCAGGGCCTGCTCGCGCAGGTTGACCACCTGCAGCGCCTGCGCCTGGCGCAGGTACATGTAGAACGCGAGCAGCCCGATGACGGTGACCGTGGCGATGCCGATGCGCGACAGCATGAGCGATTGCTCGATCTGCTCCTGGCCCTGCTTGACATGCCGGTCGCTGCGCGCGATCAGCTCCAGCGCATGCTTGCGGATCGCCTCCATGTGCTCCTTGCCCACGTCGGTGTGCAGGATGAATTTCCAGGCGTCCTCATTGCCCTGCCGGCGCAGGCGCAGGCTCAGCTCCATCTCCGCCAGCTTGCGGGAGATCTGCCGCGACAGCAGTGCGAACTCCTGCATGTCGTCGGGGGCATCCATGAACAGTTCGCGCAACCCGTCCAGATTGGTCTGCACGCTGGCCACGGCCTTGTCGTAGGGCTCCAGGTAGGTCTCGTTGCCGGTGAGCAGGTAGCCGCGCTGGCCTGTCTCCGCGTCCAGCATGCTCTGCAGCAGGGTATTGACGGCCTTGCGCGTGTTCTGGCCGTGCGTCATCTGCTCGACCGCATCCTGCGAACGCATATGCCCCGTTTCATTGATCCCTACCAGCACCATGGCCGCCAGCAGCGCCATCGGCAGGCTCAACGCCATCTTGCGAACCTTGGGAAGCCAGATGCGGGTGTTTTCTTTGAGGCTCATACGCGGTATTCTGGATAATGTCTGAGGACCCGGCCGCCGCCACACCCCATCAGGGCGTGGCATGCCGAAGAACCTGTGCAACCAACAAACATCAGGCGCGGCACCACCGCCCTGCGAAAGAAAGATCGATGATCAAGATTGGCATTGTGGATGACCACGCGATTGTTCGTTCCGGGCTGCGGCAATTTCTGTCGGAGCACGTGGATCTGCGGGTGGAGGGCGAGGCCGCCAACGGCCGCGAAGCCATCGACCTCGTGCGCAACAAGGAAATCGACGTGCTGCTGATGGACCTGTCGATGCCCGGCCAGAGCGGGCTGGATGCGCTGGCCATGCTGCGCGCCAAGGCGCCGGACATGGGCATCCTGATCCTGAGCGGCTATCCCGAAGAACACTACGCGATCAACCTGATCCGCCAGGGCGCGAGCGGCTACCTGAACAAGGAATGCGAGCCCTCGGAAATCGTGGAAGCGATCCGCACCATCGCGCTGGGCCGGCGCTACCTCACGCCCGCCGTGGCCGAACTGCTGGCCCAGCAGCTCAACCGCAAGGACGACGCCCCGCCGCACGAGCAGCTGTCGGAGCGCGAGTTCCAGGTGTTCCTCAAGCTTGCCAAGGGCGAGACGGCGGGCGACATCGCCAAGGCCTTGTCGTTGAGCGTCAAGACGGTGAGCACCTACCGGACGCGTCTTATGGAAAAGATGAGCCTGTCTTCCAACAGCGATCTGACCTACTACGCGCTCAAGAACCGCCTGATTGACTGACATGGAACAGTGGCCTCAGTCCGGGGTCATGATTCGGGTCCGGCGGGGCATGGAGGTTCAGGTGTGAAGCCTGGACCCGGCGTGCAGCCCCGCCGCGGCGGGTTCACGCAGCTTGGCCAGATGCCGGCATGGGGGGGTTGGAGTCCAGGGGCACGGGGCCGCTGTGCTGGATGCAGTAGTCCACCAGCGCGTCGATTTCATTGGATTTGTCGAACACCGCGTCCACGCCCAGCTGCGCACAGCGCATGCGCACGTCGGGTGTCGCATAGTTGCTCAGCACCACCATCTTCTGGCCAGGCTTGCGGTCGCGGCAGGCCGCCAGCACCCCCAGGCCGCTGCCCTGGCGCAGGAACAGGTCCACGATGGCCAGGTCCCACTGCCCGCTGTTCGCGGCCAGCCAGCTCTTGCCTTCGTCTTCCGTCTCCGCCACTCCTACCGCCTCTACGGACGCCAACTCTTCGAGAGTACCAATCAGGTTCTCACGGATGGTCGCGTTGTCTTCAACGATATAGGTGCGGAGTTTCACGGAAGGGGTCCAGTTTCGCGACCGGTGCACAGTTGCGCTGATCGAGCCTCGAATTTAGATGCTGTGATGCCGTGATTCTGCCAGCCGCCACACGCGGCGGTTGTAGGAGGAATCCTACCGCGCAACACACACGGGGCAGCCGGGTGCGCGCCCTACATGCATGGTGCTCCACTCCATGGACCGGCCGTCCAGCATGAGCAGGCGGCCAGCCAGCGAAGTGCCGATGCCGGCCAGCAGCTTGAGCGCCTCCGCCGCCTGCATCGCCCCGACCACCCCCACCAGCGGAGCGAACACGCCCATGGTCGAACAGGCCACCTCCTCGAATTCGGCCTCCGGGGGGAAGATGCAGGCATAGCAGGGGGATTGCGCGGCACGTGGATCGACCACAGTGATCTGCCCGTCGAACCGGATCACCGCCCCCGCGACCAGCGGCTTGGCATGGGCGACGCACGCCGCGTTGATGGCGTGGCGCGTGGCGTAGTTGTCGCTGCAATCGAGCACCACGGTGGCTTCGCGCACGAGCGCATCCAGCACGCCGGCATCGGCCCGCGCCTGAAGCGCCGTGACCCGTACCCCGGGATTGATGGCAGCCATGGCGGCGGCCGCGGAGGCCACCTTGGGCTGCCCGACCCGCGCCGTGGTGTGGGCGATCTGCCGCTGCAGGTTGGTGAGGTCGACCACATCGTCGTCCACCAGCGTGATGTGCCCGACGCCAGCGGAGGCAAGGTACAGCGCGGCGGGCGAACCCAGGCCGCCCGCGCCGATGATGAGGGCATGCGCCGCCAGCACCCGCTCCTGCCCTTCGATGCCCATCTCATCGAGCAGGATGTGGCGCGAGTACCGCAGGAGCTGGTCGTCGGTCATGAAGGAATCTCAAGCAGAAAAGTGAACACAGCCAAGGGCAAAGTCAAAGGCACAAAAGGAAAAGCCGGATTCCGCTGGAATCCGGCTTGGAGCCGATCAGACCACGAGCGAAAGAAAGCTCAATTCTCTTTCTTTTCTTCCTTGCGTTCCGTCAAGGTCTTGCTGACCAGCACGGAGCGGCCCTTGAGCTGGTTCAGCGCCTGCACCAGCTGGAAGTCCTTGTCCGAACCGAATTCGGGCGCCTTGCGGTCGGAAGCGGGCTTCTTGGCCTCGTCCTCCATGCGCTTGCGCGCATCCTCGCGGGCCTTTTCACGGGCCTCGTCCTTCTTTTCCTCGCCCTGGCCGCTGCCCAGGTGCTTGTCGAGGTCGGCCTCGCGCATGCGCAGGGCCGCAAAGATGTTGCCCTCCTCGGACTCGTCGATCATCACGTCGGGCACGATGCCCTTGGCCTGGATCGATTTGCCGCTCGGCGTGTAGTAGCGTGCCGTGGTCAGCTTGATGCCGGTATCAGGCCCCAGGGGACGCACCGTCTGCACCGACCCCTTACCGAACGTCTGGCTGCCCATGATGGTGGCGCGCTTGTGGTCCTGCAGCGCGCCGGCCACGATCTCGCTGGCCGATGCCGAGCCTTCGTTCACCAGCACCACCAGGGGCACGGACTTGAGGGCCGGGGGAAGGCGGCGCAGCGGGTCGCCGCCGCCACGGCGCTGGTAGTAGTCCGGCGATGCCTTGTAGGTCGCCTTGCTGTCCGCCAGCTGGCCGTTGGTCGTGACCACCGTGACGTTCTCCGGCAAAAACGCCGCCGAGACGGCCACGGCCGCGTCCAGCAGGCCACCGGGATCGTTGCGCAGGTCCAGCACCAGGCCCTTGAGGTTGGGGTCCTGCTTGTAGACCTCCTCCACCTTGCGCACGAAGTCATCGACCGTGCGCTCCTGGAACTGCGACAGGCGGATCCAGGCGTATCCGGGCTCCACCACCTTGCCCTTGACGGACTGGGTCTTGATCTCTTCGCGCGTGATCGTCACCGGGAACGAGCGGTTCTCGTCCTTGCGGAAGATGGTGAGCGTGACCTTGGTGTTGGGCTCGCCGCGCATGCGCTTGACGGCGTCGTTGAGCGACAGCCCCTTGACCGCCGTTTCGTCGATCTTGGTGATCAGGTCGTTGGTCTTGAGGCCGGCGCGAAACGCCGGGGAGCCCTCGATGGGCGAGACGACCTTGATGAGCCCGTCTTCCTGGGTGATCTCGATGCCCACGCCCACGAAGCGGCCCGACGTGCCCTCGCGGAATTCCTTGAAGGACTTCTTGTCGAAATACTGGGAGTGCGGATCCAGGCTGGCGACCATGCCCGAGATGGCGTCGGTGATGAGCTTCTTGTCGTCCACCGGCTCGACATAGTCGGTCTTCACCAGGCCGAACACCGCCGACAGCTGCTGGATTTCCTCCAGGGGCAGTGGCGTCATGGCGCCGCGCGCCACCGTCTGCAGGGACACCGTGGTGAGCGCTCCGGCCACCACCCCCACCGACACCCATCCTGCAATTTTAAGTTTGTGGCCCATACAACACCTTTTACCGCTTCGAATCAATATACACCTTGGAAGGGCCGAACCCGCCGCGGTTCCGCACGGGCACTCACTTTGGCAGGAGAAGATGGCGGGTTTTCCCCGTCTTTACGCGAGCTTTACGCCTTGCCCTGCGATGCCACGGCGGCCGCGGCCCTGGCGGCCGCTTCCGCGTCACCCAGATAGTAGTGGCGGATGGGTTTCAGGTCGGCGTCGAGTTCATATACCAGTGGAATCCCGTTGGGAATGTTCAGGCCGACGATGTCGGACTCGGAGATGCCGTCGAGGTACTTGACGAGCGCCCGGATGGAGTTGCCGTGCGCGGCCAGCACCACGCGCTTGCCCGAGCGGATGGCCGGCGCCATCGCGTCGTTCCAGAAGGGCAGCACGCGCGCCACGGTGTCCTTGAGGCATTCGGTCAGTGGCACGCTGCCCTCGGCCAGCGCGGCGTAGCGGCGGTCGCCACGCTCGCTGCGGGGGTCCGTGGCCTCCAGGGCCGGCGGGGGCGTGTCGTAGCTGCGGCGCCAGACCAGCACCTGCTCGTCGCCATATTGCTTGGCCATGTCGGCCTTGTTCAGGCCCTGCAGGGCGCCGTAGTGGCGCTCGTTCAGGCGCCAGTCCTTGACGACCGGCAGCCAGGTGCAGTCCATCTCGTCCAGCGTGTACCAGAGGGTGTGGATGGCACGCTTGAGCACGCTGGTGAAGGCCAGATCGAACTCGTAGCCCTCGGCCTTGAGCAGCTTGCCGGCGGACATGGCCTGGGAAACTCCCGTGGGCGTGAGGTCGACATCGGTCCAGCCGGTAAAGCGGTTTTCAAGGTTCCAGGTGGATTCGCCGTGGCGGATCAGGACGAGTTTGTACATGGTTTCCCCAGGAAAGGCGGGTCAAAGAAATGCGGGCCAAAACCCAGCATTCTAGAATTACGCAGTTCGCCAACCCAAGGAATCTTCGTGAAATTCATTATCGACAACTGGTATCTGATCTTTGTTGCACTGGCTTCGGGCGGCATGTTGCTGTGGCCGGTGCTCAAGAATGCCAGTGGTGGCTCGCTGACGCCCGCCCGGGCCGTGCAGCTCATCAACAGGGAGAAAGCGGTGGTCATCGACGTGTGCGAAACCGAGGAATTCGCCGCCGGCCATGTGAACGGTGCCAGGAACGTGCCCCTGGGTCAGCTCGAAGAGCGCCTGCCCACGGTGGTCAAGAACAAGGCGCTGCCCGTGGTGCTGGTCTGCGCGAGCGGCGCCCGCGCCAACCGCGCGGTGGCCATTGCCAAGAAGCTGGGCTACGAGAACGCCCAGGCCATGGCCGGCGGCCTCAAGGCCTGGCGCGAAGCCAGCCTGCCGGTGGAAAAGGCCTGAGCCGCCCCCAGCTATTCCCACAGCGATAGGCTTGCAACAGGTTTTGTTGCCCCACAGGAAAGAAAAGGAAGGATCGCCATGCAACCCGTGAAGATGTACACCACCGCCGTCTGCCCCTACTGCATCCGGGCCAAGCAGATTCTCAAGTCCAAGGGCGTGGAGCAGATCGAGGAAATCCGCATCGACACCGACCCCGCCGCGCGCGTCCACATGATGGAGATCACCGGCCGCCGCACGGTGCCGCAGATCTACATCGGTGAAACCCATGTGGGCGGCCACGATGATCTGGTGGCGCTGGACAGCCGCGGCGAGCTCATGCCCTTGCTGGGCGCCGCCTGACCCCCACCGCGGGCGCTGCATAATGCAGCCCCATGTGCCCGCTGCGGGAGCTTTTCCCGGGCGGGTTTTGTTTTGCTAGAAATTCCGTTAGAGCAAAGAGACTTCACCATGGCCGACCAAGAAAATCCCGTGTTCCAGATCCAGCGCGTCTACCTCAAGGACATGTCGCTCGAGCAGCCCAATTCCCCCGGCATCCTGCTGGAGCAAGAGCAGCCGAACGTCGACATCCAGCTGGGCGTGGAAGCCACGCCCGTGGCCGAAGGCATCTTCGAAGTGGCCGTGACCGCCACCGTGCAGACCAAGATCAAGGACAAGACCGTGTTCCTGGTCGAAGCCAAGCAGGCCGGCATCTTCGAGATCCGCAACGTGCCGGAAGACCAGATGGGCCCGATCATGGGCATCGCCTGCCCGCAGATCGTGTACCCCTACCTGCGCGGCAACGTGGCCGACCTGATCAACCGCGCCGGCTTCCCGCCCGTGCACCTGGCCGAAATCAACTTCCAGGCCATGTACGAGCAGCAGCAAGCCCAGGCCGCCGGCCAGGCTTCGCCCATCATCACGCAATAAGAAGAGCCCTCCTGAGGCGCTTCGCGCCTTCCCCCTTTCTCGTCGCGCTGCGCGCTCGGGAGGGGGACGCGGCCAACGGCCTGGCAAAGCCAGTTCCGCGGCTACCCCGCCTGGGCCGCGCCGCTGGCACAGGCCGCGGGCGAGGCGTAGCGCGGAGATCATCGAATCAAAGATTTTTTGGCCTCCAGCGCCTGATGAATAAGCGCAAGCAGCTATGAAAATCATAGTATTGGGTGCCGGTGCCTGGGGTTCCGCCCTCGCCATGAGCGCGGCCCAGCACCCTGCCGGCCATGCGGTCACGCTCTGGGCGCGCGACGCGGGCCAGGCAGACGCCATGCGCGCGGCGCGCCAGAACGCGCGCTATCTGCCGGGCATCGACTTTCCCCCTTCTCTCTCCATCGCCGACGGCCACTTTGGCGCATTGCTGCCGGATGCCGACCTCGTCATCGTGGCCACGCCCATGGCGGCGCTGCGCGGCATGCTGCAGGCGCTGCGGGGATGCACGGCGCCCGTGGCCTGGCTGTGCAAGGGCTTCGAGGCGATGCCTCCCGGTGCCGGTTCGGCATCCTTTGGGCTGCTGGCACATGAAGTACAAGCGCAAGTAGCTCCTGATTTAATAGCAGGCGTATTCAGCGGTCCGAGCTTTGCGCAGGAAGTGGCGCTGGGCCAGCCCACCGCGCTGGTGGCGGCCAGCCCGCACGCGCGGGTGCGGGACGCGCTGGTCGGCGCGTTCCACAGCCCCAGCGTGCGGGTGTACGCCAACGAGGACATCGTGGGCGTGGAAGTGGGTGGCGCCGTGAAGAACGTGCTGGCCATCGCCACGGGCCTGTGCGACGGCCTGGCGCTCGGGCTCAACGCCCGTGCCGCCCTCATCACGCGCGGCCTGGCCGAAATGACCCGGCTGGGGCTGGCGCTCGGCGCGCGGCCCGACACGTTCATGGGCCTGTCGGGCCTGGGCGATCTGGTCCTGACCGCCACCGGCGACCTGTCGCGCAACCGCCGCGTGGGCATGCTGCTGGCGCAGGGCCGCACCCTGGCGCAGGCGGTGGAGTCGCTGGGCCACGTGGCGGAAGGCGTCTACAGCGCCCGCACCGTGGCGCAGCGGGCCGCCATGCTGGGGGTGGACATGCCCATCACCCGCGCCGCGGTGGCGCTGCTGGACGGCCAGATCCAGCCCGCGGACGCCGTGGCGGCGCTGATGGGCCGGGGGCCCGCGGCCGAACTGGTGTAGTCGAACGGCGCGCGGCAGGCGCCTGCCCGGCAAGGGCCGGCCGTACCGCCCCCAGCGCCGCACACCCTTATCGCAAAACAAAAGCCGCGTGCGCCCTGGGGCGCACGCGGCTTTTTACATGGATTGCGCAGAGGTCAGAACACGCCAAACAGCATGAGCAACAGAACAACCGACAGCGGGACGCCGAGCAGCCACAAGATGATAGGCATGGTGATCTCCTTGAAGGGATGAAGAAATGTGGATGGCTCTACCTTAGGGCCCCGCCTCCCCCCGCCCTGTGCGCCAGCGCTGCGCGTGGCCGTAGTCCCGTGCCTACCAGGTGTCGGCGCGGTGCTCGCGGTGCGAGGACCGTGACCGGCCGACCGCGCACAAGATGTCCGTGGGCATTGCGCCCCCGCACCTTCACCATGCCCCTGGCACCAGGAGGGGCCTGTGTGTGCCCAGCAATGCAACCATGGGCCAAGGACGTGCCCTCCGGGGTACCTGCAGGTTCACCACGCCAAAAAAAAAGCCCGCAGTGCGCGGGCTGAACACTTGCTTGTGCAAGCGGGAGGGATGTCGAGAGGGTATCGACGCACGCATCCTAAAACGCCCGTCTTGTGCCAGCTGTAGGACAACATCGCGTGCGGTCCGCGCCGCCGCGGGCAGGGGCTACCGGGCCGATGCAAACCCGCAGGCCGGGTTGTTACGCGCGGACACGCCGCCCGGCGGAGGGTTCTAGTATGGTGAGCGGATTCGATACCCGAAGGATCCACATGTTGAAAGCTTCTCTTGCCCTTGTGGGCAGCGTGACCTTGGCCGCCGCCATGACGGGCTGCTCCGGTTATGGCCAGACACCCGCCCCGTCCTCCTCCAGCGGGCCCGGCAGCGCCACGCCTCCACCGGCGGCGCCTCCGGCAGCGATATGCAACGCCCAGCCCGCGCAGTTCGCGGTGGGGCAGAACAGCACCTCCTCGGTCATGGAGTCCGCACGCGCCCGCTCGGGCGCGCAACTGGCCCGCATCCTGCGGCCGGGGCAGATGATCACCAAGGAGTTTGATGCGCAGCGCCTGAACCTGGAGGTGGATGCCAACGGGCGCATCATCGCCGTGCGCTGCGGCTGACCCGGCCCGCGACACCGGGCGCGCGGCGGGCGCCCGCGATCCTTCAGTCGGCCAGAAAGAGTTCCTGCAGGTCGCTCAGGAAATCGAAGCCCCGCTCCGTCGGGCGCACGCGGGCCATGTCGCGTTCGATCAAGCCCTTGCGCTCGGCCGCCTCCAGGCCTTTGGCGATGGCGGTGACGGGCAGGCCGGTGCGGGCCATGAAGTCCTGCAGCGCAAAGCCCTCGCGCAGCCGCAAGGCATTGAGCATGAATTCGAACGGCAGGTCGGCGCGGCGCACCTCGTCATCCTGGGCCACGGCGCGGCCGGCCAGGGCGTTGTCCATATAGCGGCCCGGATCGCGAAAGCGCACCTGGCGCACCACGCGGTGCGCAAAGCTCAGCTTGCTGTGCGCGCCCGCGCCAATGCCCAGATAGTCGCCGAACTGCCAGTAGTTGGTGTTGTGAAAACACTGGTGCCCCGCCCGGGCGTAGGCCGAGATTTCATAGCGCCCCAGCCCCGCCTGCCCGGTCATCTCCGTGATGCGGTCCAGCATCGCATAGGCCTGGTCATCCTCGGGCACGGCCGGCGGAAACTTCGCGAAGTAGGTGTTGGGTTCGATGGTCAGGTGGTAGATGGAGATGTGCGGCGGCTTCAGGGCCAGCGCCGTCTGCATGTCCTGCTCCAGCTCTTCCAGCGTTTGCCCCGGCAGCGCGTACATGATGTCGAGGTTGAACGTGTCGAAGGCCTGGGCAGCCTCCTCCACCGCCGCCAGGGCCTGGGCGCGGTCATGCACCCGGCCCAGGGCCTGGAGGTGCCGGTCGTTGAAACTCTGCACCCCCACCGACAGGCGCGTGACGCCCGCTGCACGGAACGCTCGGAAGCGGTCTTTTTCGAAGGTGCCGGGGTTGGCCTCGAGGGTGATCTCGCAATCGGCCTCCAGCCGCAGGCGGGCGCGGATGTCGCCGATCAGCCGGTCAATGGCTGCGGGCGAGAACAGGCTGGGCGTGCCCCCGCCGATGAAGATGCTGTGCACCGTGCGGCCCCAGATCAGCGGCAGCGCCGCCTCCAGGTCGGCCATCAACGCGTCGATGTAGCGTTGCTCGGGCAAACCGCCCCCTCCCGGATCACCGGCGGCCTCGCGGTACTCATGCGAGTTGAAGTCGCAGTACGGGCATTTCTTCAGGCACCAGGGCAGGTGCACATACAAGGACAGTGGAGGCAGGCTGGGCAATTGCAGCAGGCCGGGCCGCATGTAGTGCTGGATGTCGCGCACCACGGCGGGCGCATCAGCAGCAGCAGCAGCAGCAGCAGCAGCAGCAGGAATGATGGGAATAGCCATTGCAAGCCTCAAAGGTTCATAGCGCTCGCGCCGCGGTACCCGCCTGCAGCGGGAGCTGTCGCGCGCACGACCGCCGCGCAAGGGCCGCCCAGGCGGCGCAGCTGCGTTTCACTTGCGTGCGCTGGCGGTGTCCCCCTTTGGGGGGAAGGCGCGAGGCGACTCAGGGGGAACTTCATGCCAGCCAGCGCTCGCGCATCAGCGCCAGCATCTGCGCGGCAGAACGGCCCCGGTGGCTGTGGGCGTTCTTCACCTCCACGGGCAGCTCGGCGAAGGTCTTGCCGAATTCAGGGATGAACATCACGGGGTCGAAGCCAAAACCGTTGCTCCCCCGGGGGGCCGTGGTGATCTCGCCCACCACGCGGCCCACCGCAATCAGCGGCTCCGGGTCCTGCGGGCTGCGCACAGCGACCAGGGTGCTGACCATTGCCGCGCGGCGGTTGGCCACGCCCTGCAGTTGCTCCAGCAGGGCCCGCACATTGTTGTCGTCACTCTTCTCGTAGCCGAACTGGGTGCAGTAGTAGGCGGTATCGACGCCCGGCAGGCCGCCAAAGGCGTCCACGCACATGCCTGCGTCGTCCGCCAATGCGGGCAAGCCCGTGTGTGCCGAGGCGAAGCGGGCCTTGGCCAGGGCGTTCTCGACAAAGGTGCGAAAAGGCTCTTCGGCCTCGCCCACGCCGAGGTCGGCCTGGCGCACCAGTTCCACGCCCAGCGGCTCGAACATGGCCTGCAGCTCCGCCAGCTTGCCGCGGTTGTTGGATGCAAGAACAATTTTCATGGGTCAAAATGGCCTCCGGCGCTTATCCATCAAGCGCTAGCAGCTATCAATAAATGAGTATTCCTGTCATGGGGTTTCCAGAAGCGAGCGCTGCTGCAGCTGCACCAGCTCTGCAATGCCCTTTTCCGCCAACGCCAGCAGCTGGTCCATCTCCGCGCGGGTAAAGGCCGCGCCCTCGGCCGTGCCCTGCACTTCCACGAAATGGCCAGCGCCGGTCATCACGATGTTCATGTCGGTGTCGCAGTCCACGTCTTCGACGTACTCCAGGTCGAGCAGCGGCGTACCCTGAACCATACCCACCGAAATGGCGGCCACGGGCTGCACCAGCGGCGACTGGGCGATCTTGCCGCTGGCAAGCAGCTGGTTGACCGCGTCCTGCGCCGCCACCCAGGCGCCGGTGATGGCCGCGGTGCGCGTGCCGCCGTCGGCCTGGATCACGTCGCAGTCGAGCTGGAGAGTGCGCTCTCCCAGCAGCTTCAGGTCGAACACGGCGCGCAGCGAGCGGCCGATGAGACGCTGGATCTCCTGCGTGCGGCCATTTTGCTTGCCCCGCGCGGCCTCGCGGTCGTTGCGGGTGTGGGTGGCGCGCGGCAGCATGCCGTACTCGGCCGTCACCCAGCCCTCTCCGCTGCCCCGCTTGTGGGGCGGCACCCGCTCCTCCACCGACGCGGTGCACAGCACCTTGGTGTTGCCAAATTCGATGAGCACCGAGCCCTCGGCATGCATGGTGTAGTGGCGGGTGATGCGCACGGTGCGCAACTGGTCGGCGGCGCGGCGGCCGGTACGGACAAAGGGTGTCATGGTGTGGGTGGCTCGTAAAAAAACACAAGGCGGATGAGTGAAGGACCTGCGTGCAGGGACACACTCCCGCGCCCCAAAAACTCAGGCCGCCAGATCCATCGGCGCCTGGCCGGCCGGGAACTCACGCCTTGCGGGCGGCAGAGCGGCGTATGGCTTCGTTGATTTCGGCGATGGACCGCTCAATGGCCGCGTCGTCCAGGTCATCCACCAGCCCGTCGAGCGGGCCCGCCTGGATGGTGGACGCAAACACGTCGTCGCTGATGCTGTCTGTCGAGACGCCCTGGGTGGACTCGAACGCGTCGGGGGTTTCCCATTCCATCGCCACCACCGTGACGTTGTCGCTGCTGTCGCCCGCCTTGCGCAGGGCATCCTCCACCAGTTCGGGCACCGCGTGCGACACCGCATTGCGGGCGAGCTGCTTGGCGATTTCCTCGTCGCTGAGCGTGCCCCACAGGCCGTCCGAGCACAGCAGGATGCGGTCGCCCTGCTCCAGATACACCGGGCCCGTGATGTCGTAGATGGGTTTGGTCGGCGAGCCCAGGCAGGTGAACAGCACATTGCGGTTGATGCGCTCGAGCCCCGGCGGGGGCGAATTGCGCAGCTCCATGTACGAATGGTCGCGCGTGCGGGTGAGCAGGTCGCCGTCGCGCACCATGTACAGGCGCGAATCGCCGCAGTGGATCCAGGTGGCCGTGCCAGCCTGCAGCACGGCCGCCACCAGCGTGGTGCGGGGCGTGTCGAGCATGCCCTTGTCGGTGGCATAGCGCAGGATCTGGTGGTGCGCGGCCAGCAGTGCGCCCGAAAGAAATTCCTGCACGTCCTTGAGCTGGGGCTTGGCCTGGCGCTGGAACAGCGCCGAGATGGTCTGCAGCGCGATCTGCGCGGCCACTTCACCTTCGGGGTGGCCGCCCATGCCGTCGGCCAGCACGAACAGGCCCGATTCGCGCGTGTAGCAATAGCCCATGCGGTCTTCGTTCTTCTCGCGGCCGCCACGGCGGCTGATCTGGAAAACCGAGAACTTCATAGTGACCCACGCAAACAAGGATGCACCACGGCATCGTTAATGAACAGGCGCCCCGCCCCAACCCGCTTCGCGTGGGTCGTTTTCATTTGGGTTTGGCTCCGATACCGGTGGCTTCACCCACCTTTTGCACGTTCTTCTTGGTGTCGGACACCAGGGTGTCCAGCTGCAGGCGCATCTTCTCGGCCACCGTGAGCTTGGTGTAGCGGCGCTCGCCCTCGCGGCTGAGCTCCTTTTGCAGCGCGAACACCGACTGCGGGCGCGACAGCGGGTCCAGCGCCATGCACCACTCCACCACCTCGATGAGGTTGTCGGAGTACACGCCGCGCAGCTTGGTCAGCGCCAGCGACAGGCGGTCTTTTTCGATGCGCTGGGGCGCCTCGTTGGGAGGAAAGCCCTGCATGCAGGCGTAGATGCAGGCACCGATGGCGTAGATGTCGGTCCACGGGCCCATGGACGAGTCGCGCCGGTACATCTCGGGCGCGGCAAAGCCGGGCGTGTACATGGGGCGGATGAAGTTGCCCTCCTTGGACAGCACCTCGCGCGCGGCGCCGAAGTCGATCATCACGGCCTTGTTGTCGTCGGTGATGAAGATGTTGGCCGGCTTGATGTCGAGGTGCAGCATCTTGTGCTGGTGCACGATGCGCAGGCCGCGCAGCACCTCGTCGAACAGCGAGCGGATGGTCGACTCGCGGAACACCTTCTGCGTCTTGAGGTCACGCGCGGTGATGATGAAGTCCTGCAGGGTCGCGCCCTCCAGGTAGTTCATCACCATGTAGACGGTTTCGTTCTCGCGAAAGAAATTGAGCACGCTCACCACGGAGGCGTGCGAGATCTGGGCCAGCGAGCGCCCTTCTTCAAAAAAGCTCTTGAGCCCCAGGCGGTAGAGCGAGAGCTTCTCCGACGGCACCTTGGGCAGCAACTCGCCAGGCGCGCGCGTCGCCAGGGACGACGGAAGGTATTCCTTGATGGCGACCTGCTGTCCTTCGCTGTCCGTGGCGAGGTAGACCACGCCAAAGCCCCCGGAGGACACCCTGCGAACCACGCGGTATCCACCAATGGCGGTGTCGGGCGGCAAGGGAGCCGGCTTGATTTTTGACATATTTTGCGAAGATGACTCGGGGGTAGAGCGGAACCCGGATAATCGCCGGATCGCAAGCAACCATCAAAAAGTCCAATGCCAGTTTACAGCATGACCGGATACGCCAGCGCACAGCACGGCGCGTCCGCCACTGGCGCAGAAACCGAGGCCCGCGCGTCCCAATCGCGCAGGCTGGGGCTGGAAATCCGGTCGGTCAACAGCCGCTTCCTGGACCTGTCGTTCCGCCTGCCCGATGAATTGCGCCCCATGGAGCCCGCGCTGCGCAGCCTGCTGACCGCCCGGCTCAAGCGCGGCAAGGTCGAGGTCCGGGCCGCCCTGGAGAACGAGGAAAGCAACACCCTGCAGGATCCGCCCGCGCGGCTGCTGCAGCGGCTCAACTCGCTGCAGGACTCCGTCAAGGCATGGCTGCCCACTGCCGCCCCCCTCACGGTGGCCGATGCCCTGCGCCTGTGCGCCAACGCCCCGTCGGGCTCCGAGGACTGGAGCGAAGCCGTGCCCGCCCTCGCGGAAGAAGCGCTGACCGCGCTCATGGCCGCCCGCGAGCGGGAGGGCAAGCGGCTGGCCACCATGCTTCTGGACAGGGTCAAGCAGCTGCGCGCCCTGGCGGAACAGGCCGTCCCCATGGTGCCCCTGTTGGTCGAGCAGCAGCGGCTGCGCTTCATGGAGCGCTGGAAGGAGGCCATGGCCCTGACCGATGGCGCCACCCTGCCCGAGGCCGCCCGCGACCGCGCCCTGACAGAAGCCACCGCCTTTGCCATCCGTATCGACGTGGCCGAGGAAATCACCCGGCTGGACTCCCACCTGGACGAAATCGAACGCCTGCTCAAGAAGGGCGGCGAAGTGGGCAAGCGGCTGGACTTCCTGATCCAGGAACTGCACCGCGAGGCCAATACGCTGGGCTCCAAGTCTGCCGCGCTTGACCTCACACGCATCAGCGTGGACATGAAAGTGCTGATCGAGCAGATGCGCGAGCAAGTGCAAAATATCGAGTAACACTCATTTTTTGATAGCGCGCAGCGCACATCAACTATGGACTACCCCGGAAATCTCATCGTAGTTGCAGCCCCCAGCGGGGCTGGCAAATCCAGCCTCGTCAAGGCCCTGCTGGAGCTGGACTCCCACGTCCACCTGTCCATCTCCCACACCACCCGCGCGCCACGCGGCCAGGAAAAACACGGCCGCGACTATTACTTCGCCTCGCAGTCCGAATTCGACGCCATGGTGGAGGGCAATGCCTTCGTGGAGTGGGCGCATGTGCACGGCAACCGCTACGGCACCTCCAAGAAAGCCATCGAGGAGCGGATTGCCCAGGGCTCGGACGTGATCCTGGAGATCGATTTCCAGGGCGCCCTGCAGATCAAGCAGGCATTTGCCAACGCCATCCTGGTGTTCATCCTGCCTCCCAGCTGGGAAGAACTGCGCTCGCGCCTGGAACGGCGGGGCGAAGACTCTCCCGATGTCATCGAAGTCCGCCTCAAGAACGCGGCCATCGAGATGGCACAAGTCAGCAAATTCGACTTCGTTATAATCAATGAGTTGTTTGAGCGCGCGCTTTTCGACCTGAAAGCCGTAGTTCACGCCCAGCGACTCAAGTACGCCGCCCAGCGCCGCGCCCGTGCTGACACCTTCCAGTCGCTCAATATCACCTGAATCCGGAGTAAACCGATGGCACGCATCACCGTAGAAGACTGTCTGGAAAAGATCCCCAACCGCTTCCAGCTCGTGTTGGCCGCCACGTACCGTGCCCGCATGCTGAGCCAAGGCCACGCCCCCCGCATCGAAAGCCGCAACAAGCCCGCCGTGACCGCCTTGCGCGAAATCGCCGAAGGCAAGGTTGGCCTGGAAATGCTCAAGAAGGTTCCTGGTTGAGCATTTTCCCGGGCGAAGTCCCTAAAGAGCACCGCGGCAGCGGTGCTTTTTTTTGCCCAGAAGTCGTCTGATGCGCTCCCGCGCTACATTTAAGGCATGAACGCGGTGCTCAACTCACCTTCTGCAACGCAGCCCCGGTTTGGCGAATCGCCAACGGCGGGCACCCTTTCGGCAGCCGCAGCGGCCGCCAATGCCGCTGCGGCCAGCTTTGCCGCGCTGACGGACAGCCTGGACTACCTGGACGCCGGCAGCATCGAGCAGGTGCGCCAGGCCTACCGGTTCGCGGACGAGGCCCATCTGGGCCAGTTGCGCAACAGCGGCGAGCCCTACATCACCCACCCCATCGCCGTGGCGGCCCAGTGCGCCACCTGGAAGCTCGATGCACAGGCGCTGATGGCGGCCCTGCTCCACGATGCCATGGAAGATTGCGGCGTCACCAAGGCCGACCTGATCGACCGCTTTGGGGCCCCCGTGGCCGAGCTGGTGGACGGCCTGACCAAGCTCGACAAGCTGCAGTTCAACACCCGGGAGGAAAACCAGGCGGAGTCCTTCCGCAAGATGCTGCTGGCGATGGCGCGCGACGTGCGGGTCATCCTGATCAAGCTGGCGGACCGCACCCACAACATGCGCACGCTGTCCGACATGCCGCGCAGCAAATGGGGCCGCATCTCATCCGAAACGCTGGAGATCTACGCCCCCATCGCCCACCGCCTGGGGCTCAACCAGACCTACCGTGAATTGCAGGACTTGGCATTCCGGCATCTGCATCCGTGGCGGTATGCCACGCTGTCCAAGGCCGTCAACAAATCGCGCAACCGCCGGCGCGACCTGGTGCAGAAGGTGCAGGCCGAGGTGGATACCGCCTTCTCGAAAATCGGCATGAAGGTTCGCCTGGCAGGCCGGGAAAAGACCTTGTACGCCATCTACCAGAAGATGGACCTCAAACACCTGAGCTTTGCCCAGGTCACGGACATCTACGGCTTCCGGGTGATCGTGCCCACGGTAACGGACTGCTACACCGCATTGGGCGTGCTGCACCAGATGTACAAGCCCGTGCCCGGCAAGTTCAAGGACCATATTGCGATCGCCAAGCTCAACGGCTACCAGTCGCTGCACACCACCCTTGTCGGCCCTTCGGGCGTGAACATCGAGTTCCAGATGCGCACGGACGAAATGCACGTGATCGCCGAGGCCGGCGTGGCGGCGCATTGGCTGTACAAGGCACAGGATGGCGACGGCACCTCTGCCGAACGCCTGGGCACCAAATGGCTGCAATCGCTGCTCGACATACAGAACGAAACCCGCGATGCCGCCGAGTTCTGGGACCACGTGAAGGTGGACCTGTTCCCCGACGCCGTGTACGTGTTCACCCCCAAGAGCCAGATCATGGCCCTGCCCCGCGGCGCGACGGTGGTGGACTTTGCCTACGCCATCCACAGCAACGTGGGCGACCGCACCACCGCCGCCAAGATCAACAACGAGCAGGTGCCGCTGCGCACCGAGCTCAAGAACGGCGACGTGGTGGAAATCATCACCGCGCCCGTCTCCACCCCCAATCCGGCCTGGCTGGGCTTTGTGCGCACCGGCCGGGCGCGCTCCAAGATCCGGCACTATCTGAAAACCCTGGCGCAGACCGAATCGGAAGGGCTGGGGGAAAAGCTGCTGACACAGGCCATCCGCGCCGAAGGCCTTGAACAACTGCCACCGCTGGACGCGGAAACCCAGCCGATGTGGGAGAAGCTGCTGCGCTTCACCGGCAACCGCACCCGCAGCGAACTGATGACGGACCTGGGCCTTGGCAAGCGCATCGCCAGCATCGTCGCAAAACGGCTCATGGTGCTGATGTCCGAGCATGGCCACCGCCCCGACGCGCTGCTCATGACCCGCGAGCGCTATACCTCGCATGAAACGCTGTCTCAGGGGGCCGTCACGCTCGACGGCAGCGAAAACGCGTCGGTGCAATACGCCACCTGCTGCAGGCCCGTGCCCGGCGACAGCATCGTCGGCTATCTCGGCCGGGGCGAAGGGCTGGTCGTCCACAACGTGCACTGCACGGTGGCCAAGCGCCTGCAGCACAAGGACAGCGAACGCTTCATCGCGGTGGACTGGTCCGACGAGCCCACCCGCATGTTTGAAACAGGGGTCGTGGTCACCGTCACCAACGGCAAGGGTGTCCTGGCCCGCGTGGCCGCGGAACTGGCAAATTCAGAAGCGGATATCACCCATGTCGACATGGATGACGAGGCCGCGCTCGACACCACCGACCTGCGGTTTATCGTTGCCGTGCGCGACCAGGCACACCTGGAACTGGCGCTGAAAAACCTGCGCCGCACCCAGGCAGTCATTCGCGCCGCCAGGATCACGCCACAGGCGTAGGAAATCCAGCTGGCCTGGAGGCCCCACCAGCCACTCGGCTTCGGCTGCGTTGCTGCGCGGTTGGCTGCTACCCGGCTCGCGGCGGGTATCTCACCTCCACCACCTCCAGATTGCGGACACCGCCCGGCGTGGGCAGTTGCACCTCATCACCGACACGGGCCTTGAGCAATGCGCGGGCGACCGGAGAAATCCAGCTCACCTGCGACTCGTGGCTGTCCGCCTCATCGATGCCCATGATGGTGATGGTGCGCTCCACGGCCTCATCATCCACATAGGTCACCGTGGCCCCGAAAAACACCTGGTCACTTCCAGCGTGAAGGCTGGGGTCCACCACTTCAGCAATTTCCAGCCGCTGGGTCAGGAACCGGATGCGCCGGTCGATTTCGCGCAGACGCTTCTTGCCATACAGGTAGTCGCCGTTTTCGGAGCGATCGCCGTTGCTGGCGGCCCAATGCACGACGTCCACGATCTTGGGACGCTCGTTGTCGATCAGGTCAAGCAGCTCATCCCGCAGGCGGGCATAGCCAGCGGGAGTGATGTAGTTCTTGCCACCCGCAGGCAGCGGAGGCAGCGCCAATTCATCTTCGTCGCCACCGTCGGTTTCTTTGGTAAAAGCCTTGCTCATAGCCACATCTCCCGATCAGCGCAAAGCGCTCTGGACAAATGAAAAAGCCTGCAATCTTTCGATTGCAGGCTTTAAACATTGGTGCGGCTGGCAGGAATCGAACCCACGACCCCTTGGTTCGTAGCCAAGTACTCTATCCAGCTGAGCTACAGCCGCTAAGCTTTGAATTATAGCATGATTTCTTGGCGACCCTTGAAATCAGATTTTTCTGCTTGTTCCTGCCTTGAAGGCAAACTCAATTAGACACTCAACTCAACGCAAGCCAGGATTGTAATGCACTCCAGAGACTCCAAAGAGAAAAGGACTGCACTGCGACAAGAAAAATGGCTGCAATCGCGATGATCGCCCGTGCGAACGACGGGTGGTAGGGCGTGTTGGACTTGAACCAACGACCAAAGGATTATGAGTCCTCTGCTCTAACCAACTGAGCTAACGCCCCAAGCCATGCTCCAGCGCCATACAACGGGGCAAGCGCCGTATTGTAGGGGCTTTACTTGCGATGGCTGAGTGCGTTGGACACGAGCTTGGACGTGATGTCCACGATCTGGATCATCCGGTCATAGGGCATGCGCGTAGGGCCGATCACACCCAGCGTGCCCACGACCTTGCCGTCCACTTCGTACGGCGAACTGACAATGGACAGCTCTTCAAAGGGCACCACATGGCTTTCGCCGCCGATGTAGATGCGCACACCTTCCGCCTGGCTGGAGATATCCAGCAACCGCAGTATCTGGGTCTTTTGCTCGAACAGATCGAAGGCCCGCCGCAGGTTTCCCATGTCGCTGGAAAAATCGCTGACAGCCAGCAGGTTGCGCTCGCCCGAAATAACAACCTCGTCCTGCGCCTCCGACAGGGCCTCGGAACCCACGTTGACGGCCGCCTGCATGAGGGAGGCGATCTCGCCGCGCAGCACATCCACTTCGGACTTCAGGCGCTCGCGCACCTGCTCCATCGCGAGCCCCGCGTAGTGCGCGTTGAGGAAGTTGGAGGCTTCAATGAGCTGCGATTGCGAGTAGTCCGCCTCGGTGAAGATGACGCGGTTCTGAACGTCCCCCTCGGGAGAAACGATGATGACCAGAAACCGGCGCTCGGAAAGCCGCAGGAATTCGATGTGGCGAAATACCGAAGTGCGCCGTGGCGCCATGACCACCCCGACGAACTGCGAGAGGTTTGACAACAACTGCGCCGCGTTCGCAATCACCTTCTGGGGCTGCTCCGGCGCAAGCTGTGGAGGTGTCAGCGGATCCCTTTGCACCGTCAGCATGGTGTCTACAAAGAGCCGGTAGCCACGTGCCGTGGGAATGCGCCCTGCCGAAGTGTGGGGGCTTGCAATCAGCCCCAGTTCCTCCAGATCCGCCATGACATTGCGGATGGTGGCTGGCGAGAGGTCGAGCCCCGACGCGCGCGACAAGGTCCTCGATCCAACGGGCTGACCATCGGCGATATAGCGCTCGACCAGCGCTTTGAGCAACAACTTGGCACGGTCATCGAGCATGGAATGATTTTAATGATGTAATTTCGCGATGACGTCCAATTTCCGCCATGTTGCGCTCATCGGCAAGTACCAGGCTTCATCGGCAGGCTCCATGGGCGACAGCTCTCGCCAAGCCTTGGAAGACATCGCCCATTTTCTGGAGCGCCAAGGCTGTGAAGTGATGCTGGAGGCTGAAACCGCCAGCAACACCGGGCTGACACACTACCCAGCCTTGAATGTAGACCAGATAGGCTGCCAGTGCGACCTGGGCCTCGTGGTCGGAGGCGATGGCACCATGCTCGGCATAGGCCGCAGGCTTGCCCGGTTTGGCACCCCCCTGATCGGCATCAACCAGGGGCGGCTGGGCTTCATCACGGACATTCCGTTTGACACGTACCAAGCCACCCTGCTGCCCATGCTGCAGGGCGAGTACGAGGAAGACCTGCGGCCGCTCATGCACGCCACGGTGGTGCGGGATGAGCGGATTGTCTTTGAGGCCCTCGCGATGAACGATGTGGTGGTGAACCGGGGCGCCACGTCGGGCATGGTGGAGCTGCGTGTCGAGGTGGGCGGCCGCCTGGTGGCGAACCAGCGCGCAGACGGCCTCATCATTGCTTCGCCGACGGGGTCCACGGCCTACTCGCTTTCCGCCGGAGGGCCGATGCTGCACCCCTCCATTCCAGGATGGGTGCTCGTGCCCATTGCCCCCCACACGCTGTCCAACCGCCCCATCGTCCTGTCGGATGCCACCGAAGTGGCGGTCGAGGTGGTCAGCGGAAGGGATGTCAGCGCCAATTTCGACATGCAGTCCCTGGCCTCTCTGCTGCACGGGGACCGCATCCTGGTCAAACGGTCGGAGCATTGCGTGCGGTTCCTTCACCCCCTGGGCTGGAACTACTTTGCCACGCTGCGCAAGAAACTACGTTGGAACGAAGGAGGTTCCTGACCATGGCGCTCAGGCGGATCACCCTGCGTGATTTTGTGATCGTTCAGGCGCTGGAGCTTGAACTGGGCTCCGGCTTCACCGTGCTGACCGGAGAAACCGGCGCCGGCAAGTCGATCCTGATTGATGCCCTGCAATTGGTGCTGGGCTCCCGTTCGGATGCGGGCGTGGTTCGCGAGGGCGCAAACAAGGCCGACCTGTGTGCGGAATTCGACTGCCCGGCCCATGTTCACCCCTGGCTGGAGGAAGCGGGCTTCGACATCGATGACCTGCTGCTCTTGCGCCGCACCGTGGACGCGCAGGGTAAAAGCCGGGCATGGATCAATGGAACGCCCGCCACTGCGGCTCAACTGCGGATGCTGGGCAACAGCCTCCTGGACATTCATGGCCAGCATGCGTGGCAGAGCCTCACGCGGCCTGACTCCGTGCGCGGGCTGCTCGACGCATTTGCAGGAGTGCGCACCGCAGAGACCACCGCACGCTGGGCCCAATGGCGTGCGGACCAGAAGGCCCTGCAACAGGCGCGCCAGGCGCAGGCCACGCTGCAGCAGGAACGTGAGCGCCTGCAGTGGCAGATCAGCGAGGTGGACAAGCTGGCCCCCGCCAATGGCGAATGGGAAGAGCTCGACGCCCAGCACAAGCGCCTCTCGCACGCGCAGGCCCTGTTGGAAGGCGCGGAGGGCGCGATCCAGACCCTGCAGGACGACGAGGTCGGGGCGCTCGCCGGGCTCTCGCGCGCGCACGCCCTCCTGCAAAGCCAGGAACATATTGAGCCCGAGTTCGCCAATCTTGCGGACATCCTCTCCTCCAGCCTCGCGCAGGCGAGCGATGTCGTGCACTCGCTGCAGCTGTACTTGAGGCATGCGGAGATCGACCCACAGCGCCTGGCAGAACTCGACGCGCGCATATCGCTCTGGATGACTCTGGCGCGCAGGTACAAGCGCACTCCCGCAGAGCTGCCTGCCCTGCTCGCAGGCTGGAAGGAAGACATGCGCCGCCTGGATGCGGCCACCGATCTGGAGCAGTTGCAGGCCGCGGAAGCCTCCAGCGCCAAGGCCTACCAGGCATCGGCGCGGTCTCTGTCACTGGGCCGCGCAAAGGCAGCTCCCCGGCTGTCCCAGGCCATCACGCTGGCCATGCAGGGCCTTGGCATGGAAGGAGGGAAATTCGAGGTGTCCGTCACCAAAGCGCAGGAGCCTTCAGCCCATGGCATCGACGACGTCGTCTTCCTCGTGGCCGGCCATCCCGGCATGACCCCCAAACCCATCGGCAAAGTGGCGTCGGGGGGCGAGCTGTCGCGCATCTCCCTTGCCATCTCGGTGACGACCAGCGAATTGGGCATGGCGCCCACGCTCATCTTTGACGAAGTGGACTCCGGTGTCGGCGGTGCGGTGGCCGAAACCGTGGGACGCCTCATGCAGCAACTGGGCAGCAACCGGCAGGTGCTCGCAGTCACCCATCTGCCCCAGGTGGCAGCCTGCGCCCACCATCACCTGAAGGTTTCCAAGCGCAAGAGCCCACAAGGCACCACCAGCACCGTCCTGGCGGTTCAGGAGGAGCAACGTGTCGCGGAGATCGCCCGCATGCTGGGAGGGGAACGCTCCACGGGCACGACACTCGCCCACGCACGAGAAATGCTGGATATCGCTGCCGCAACTTCGGAAGGAAACGGCTGATGGCGCTCGAAATCGTCCTCATCACCGGCATGTCGGGCTCCGGAAAATCCGTGGCGCTGCATGCCCTGGAAGACGCTGGGTACTACTGCGTGGACAACCTGCCGCCCGAACTGTTGCCGGCCTTCGTAGCACTGGAGCACCGCCACCACGGGAACCGCGTTGCCATCGCAATGGACGTCCGCAGCGCCACATCCTTGCACCAGGTGCCGCAGGAGCTCCATAGGCTCAGGAGCCAGGGTGTGCTGGTGCAATCCATTTTTCTGGATGCAACGATCGACACCCTGGTGCGGCGCTTTTCGGAAACACGGCGACGCCACCCACTGTCGCACGACGACCTCCAGCAGGGGCGCAAGGCGCTGGTGCAGATCATCGAACTGGAGCGCGAGCTGCTGGCCGAGCTACGAGAGCAGTCGCATGTGATCGACACGAGCACGATACGGGCCTCGCAACTGCAAAGCTACGTCAAGAGCTTGATCGTCACGGCCCGGGGGCAGATGACCCTGGTGTTTCAATCCTTTGCGTTCAAGCGCGGCATACCGATGGACGCGGACTACGTCTTCGATGTTCGGATGCTGCCCAATCCGCACTATGAGCCCTCATTGCGTGATCTGACCGGGCTGGACGAGCCTGTTGCCCACTTCCTGCGCCAGCAGCCCGACGTCTCGTTGATGCAGGCGCACATCGAGCAGTTCCTTGCGCACTGGCTGGAAATGCTTGACCGCAACCACCGCAGCTACGTTACCGTGGCCATAGGCTGCACCGGTGGCCAGCATCGCTCGGTCTATCTGGTGGAGCGCCTCGCCGAGGTTCTGAACAGCCGCTGGACCGCACTGAAGAGGCACCGGGAACTGGATGGGCGGTAAGGCGCGGTACCGCGCACACCCCCACCCCCATCACCAAAGCTGCGCCTGCGTCGAATCAAGCAGCTTGCGGATAGGCGCCGGCAGGCCGATGGAGTGCCATTCGTCGGCACCAAACCACCCGCCGTCTTCCGTGGGACGCTCTGCAATGTCCCCCGCGACCAGAACGGGATGAAGATGCAGATCCCTGTGCGTCAGCACGTGAAGAAACGGCTGCAGCTCATTGCAGGAAATGCGGGACGCATCGCCCAAAGACGCGACACAGCCCATGAGAGAGGCACCGTCGGCAAATACCGGAACGCAGTGCATTCCCGCCCAGATGCCAGCCGCCGGACGACGCTGCAACCAAACCCGGCCCCCGGGATTTCGAAGCACGAGCAGTTGCCAGGATTCTGAACGGCGCACCAGCCTGCGCGTCTTGACGGGATAACGCTCCGCGTCGCCGGCCCTGGACGCTGCGCAGCCGCTTGCCAGGGGGCACTGCCCGCAGCGCGGCATTTTTGGAGTACAGACCGAGGCGCCCAGATCCATGAGCCCCTGCGTGTAGCGGGGCATGGCAGCATGCAGATTTTTCCTGGGGAGCAGTGCCTGCGCCTCCTCCCACAACAGACGTTCATTTCCTGCCGACGCCAGGTCCTTGTCGAACCCCAGCAGGCGCGTGAGCACCCTGCGGACATTGGCATCCAGAATGGGGACTCGCTCAGAAAAACAGAAGGCTGCGATCGCTCCCGCCGTGGACCGACCAATCCCCGGCAAAGTCGCCAGCACCGCGGCAGTGTCGGGAAATACGCCCCCATGTTCGGCGACCACCTGCTGGGCGCAGCGATGCAGGTTGCGGGCACGGGTGTAGTAGCCCAGCCCGCTCCACAGCCCCATCACTTCATCCTGCCCGGCCTGCGCCAGCGCCCTCACATCGGGGAAACGCGCAAGAAAACGCGCGTAGTAGTCGAGAACCGTGGCAACCTGGGTTTGCTGCAGCATGATTTCCGACAGCCAGACCCTATACGGATCACGTGTTTGCTGCCAGGGCAGATGGTTGCGCCCGTGCGTCGACTGCCATGCGACCACGCGCTCCGCCACGCTCCCGTGCTCCGTGGCGCTCATGCCGAGACAGGATGGCTGCTGTCGGTGGTCGCGGATTCCAGTCCCGGCAGGGCAATGAGCTTCGCGGTCAGTTCCTGCAGCCTGTGCTCCAGCTGAACCAGCTCGTCCTCGCTCGACTCTATTTCCGCGATGCGCTCCACCAAGCCACTGGCCGCATGCTGTATGCGATCGACGGCTTCGATGCGGCGCGCAAAACTGCGGCGACGTTCACGCAATTGGGCATCCAGCTGGGCGGTGGCGGATTTGCTCCACAGTTCCAGATCGTTCGCTGCGGACTCGTACACGGTACGCAGCCGCATGGCCAAGGCCCGCACCAGGCGTTCCGCGAACTCGGGCTGTGCCAGCTTCAGCGCATTGCCCATGCCGAGGTACTGCAGATGGCTTTGTTCGATCTGGTTCAGATCGTGCGTGAAATGCTCCAGCTGGGGGGCTGAAGGCACTTGAAGGGAAAAACCGAACTCGGCATTGAGTTGCCTGAACGTTCCACCCAGCATGGCCTGGATCTCGGTGCCCGATGCCTGTGCCTTGTCCAGTGTGCCGCGCAGTTTGTCGAAGGTCTGGACATAAATTTTCTTGACCCCCAGCTTGAGCCCCTTCTGTTGCAGCGTCTGCGCCAGTTCAGAGAGTTCCGCCTTGAGCGCCTTGGCGCCCAGTTGCTGGAACACGTCACGGAGAAGCTTGAGGTGAACAGCGCGCACCGCCTGTATCTTGGTCGTGCTCAGGTCGAATTCGCGCTGCTCCTGCTCGACGCGGTGGCGCATCGATTCGATCACCGATGCGTTCTTGCCACGGAGGCTGCGCAACTCGGCCATCTGGTCGTCGAGATCGCGGCGCCGGATATTGATGACGCGGGAGGTTTCAGTGCGCAGGCTGGCGACGCCATTGGCCACCGCCGCCCGCAAAATCGACTGACGCCGGCCCATGATGCCCTTGGCCAGAGCCTCTTCCAACACCGGCAGTCCGCTGGTTTCCAGCAGCAGATCGTCGGCGGTGATCTTGGCGACCAGGCCTTTCTGCGCGGACACCGGGACCACCCTCTCCAGGGGAACCCCCAGCATTTCCGCGGAAGTGCTGCACTGGCGCTCCATCTGCGCCTGCACCTGTTCGGCCGAGTTGAGCGTGTCCCACAGCGTATCGATCTTGTTCAACACCACCAGCCGAGCATCCATGCTGTCCGCTGAAATGGCCAGATGCTCGCGCCAGATGGACAGGTCGGAACGGGTCACGCCGGTGTCGGCACTCAGGATGAAAACGACCGCATGTGCCTGCGGGATGAGATTGACCGTGAGTTCGGGCTCCGCGCCCACGGCGTTCAGCCCTGGGGTATCGAGGATCACCAGCCCCTGCTTGAGCAAGGGGTGCGGAATATTGATGATGGCGTGGCGCCACATGGGCACTTCCACGAGCCCCTGGGCGTCGGGCACGGGGTTCTCATCGGTCAGGTCATCGTGCCAGAAACCCAGTGCGCGCGCGTTGTCCAGGCTGACCTTGCGCACTTCGGCGACTTTCTCGAGCGCCTTGGCAATCTGGTCTGCGTTGCCGACGTCCAGAGGAATCTCCTGCCAGCGATCCGTTTTGACCCTCCACTCGGCCAGGCTCTGCATCTGCAGGCGGGTTTCAATCGGCAGCAACCGAAGGCTGGGCGCCACGCTGGCGTCGTAGCCGAGTTCCGTGGGGCACATGGTGGTGCGCCCCGCACTCGCAGGCATGATGCGGCGTCCATAGTCGGCAAAGAAGATCGCGTTGATCAACTCGGATTTGCCGCGCGAGAACTCGGCAACGAACGCCACCATGACCTTGTCGCTGCGAACCTGCTCCTCCAGACGGTGCAGCCGTTCCTGCACGGCAGCGTCCATGAGCTCGTGCGAAGACATCCACTCGGCCAGCCGCTTGAGTTGCTGGGCGAACTCACGCCGCCAGACGCCGTGCTGGTCGAACTGCTCGTTGAATGAAGGTCCCACTGTGCTCCCAGAGATCTATGTATGGCCTACAAGGCAGGCATATACACAAAATATAGCATCGACGGCCCACGGGCTGTCATTTGGGCCAGGCCGCGCCCCCGCTCGCCTCAGGGCCGCTGGCATGCCGGGCAAAAATAGCTGCTCCGCTGTCCTTGGCGCAGAACGCGTATCGGAGTGGCGCACACGTGGCACGGCGCTCCATCGCGCCCATAGACATTTGCCTGGGTCTGAAAGTGCCCTGCGGTGCCATCCGCATTGGAAAAGTCGCGCAATGTACTGCCCCCCAGCTCCACCGCCCGCGCAAGCACCACGCGAATGGCTTCATGCAGTTTCCGCACCCGTGCGGGCCCAATGCGCGAAGCACTCGTGGTCGGCCGGATGCCGGCCAGGAAAAGCACTTCCGAGGCATAGATGTTGCCGACCCCCACCACAAGCCGGCCGGCCAGGAGCAACTGCTTGATGGGCATCTGGCTCTTTTTCAGCCCCGACTGGAAGGCCACGAGAGAAAACGCATCCGACAGCGGCTCCATGCCCAATCCCCCGAGCAACTTGGCAGCGACCGGGTCCTCCTCCCCCGTGGCGTAAACCACCGCACCGAACCGGCGGGGGTCATGCAGCCGCAGCGTTCCCTGGCTGGTCACCATGTCGAAGTGATCATGGACGCCCGCCGCAGGCAACCCTCGGGTGAACCGAAGGCTTCCGGACATCCCGAGGTGCAGGAGCAGGACCCCGCTGCTGGTATCGGCCAGCAGGTACTTGCCGCGACGGCGCAGGTCCACCACGTGCTGGCCTATCAGGGTCTGAGGGGGGCAACCCAGGGGCCAGCGCAGGGGTTTTCCCAGTGTGACGGCCTCGATGCGGGCGCCAGTGATGGCATCGGCCAAACTGCGGCGCGTCACTTCCACCTCGGGCAACTCAGGCATACGAAGACCCCGGCAATGGGTTAACAGGCATGGATTATTATGACCCGATGGTGCCATTTCACAGTTTTCGGATCGCCGCATTGACTACCGTTATAGCGGTAGCTGCCCACTCAGCATGGGCGCAACAGCCGGGGGGCGACGCCCCTCCCGCCACCGGCGAAGCCCCCGTGGCATCCAATCCGGCGCTGGATGCGGAATTGTTTTACGAGATTTTTCTGGGCGAGATCAGTGCTCGGACCGGTGACCCGGGTGCCGGCTACGCGTTCATGCTCGAGGCGGCACGCCGCAGCGCGGATGGACAGCTTTACCAGAGGGCAGCGGACATCGCACTGCAGTCGCGCTCGGGCGAGTACGCGCTGGCAGCCGCCAAGGCGTGGAAGGAAGCACTGCCGCAGTCACGGGAAGCCAACCGCTATGTACTCCAGATTCTGGTTGCGCTGAACCGGATTGGCGAAACCCCCGATCTGCTGCGCCAGGAGCTTGCCCAGTCCCCGCCCCGCGCCAAGGCGTCCACGCTTTCCGCACTGCCCCAGATGTACGGGCGCGCGAGTGACAAGGCACTGGCGGCCAAGGTGGTGGAAGCGGCCCTTGTCGACGAACTCGCGCACCCCGCCACCGGACCGGTGGCCTGGGTGTCCCTGGGGCGCCTGCGCATGGCGGCTGGCGACAAGCCGGGAGCGCTGGACGCTGCGCGCAGGGCGCAGGCCCTGGACAACGCCAACGAGGCTGCCGCCGTGCTGGCGCTCGAGTTGATGGAAGAGAACACCCCCGAGGCCGAACCCTTGGTGACACAGGCACTCGCCAAGCAGCCGGTCCCCGAGCTCAGGATGGCGTATGCCCGGGTGCTTCTGGGCTTGCAGCGCTATCCGGACGCCAGCCATCAGCTGGAATTTGTCACCAGGGACAAGCCCGCACTGGTGGAAGCATGGCTGGTGCTCGCCACCTTGCAATTCCAGGACAACCGCCTGCCCGCGTCGGAGAGTTCGCTGCAGCGCTTCATGGAACTTGTGTCGGCCTCTCCGGATGCGGACGTGCGCCAGAAGGGGCTGACGCAAGCCTACTTGCTGTACGCGCAAATCGCAGAGAAGAAGCAGGATTTCGCGGCCGCCGAGGCATGGCTGGGACGCATCGACAATGTCGATGAAGTCTTCAGCGCGCAAAGCCGCCGCGCATCCCTGCTGGCGCGTCAGGGCAAGGTGGCCCAGGCGCGCGCGCTGCTGCGCAACCTGCCCGGTACGTCGGCCGAAGACAAGCGGATGAAGCTGCTGGCCGAAGTGCAATTGCTGCGCGACCTGCGGCTGTACCAGGAGGCCTACGCGGTGCAGAGCGATCTCGTGGCGCTGGCGCCCGATGACGCGGAGCTGGTCTACGACCAGGCCATGCTGGCGGAGAAAGCGGGCCAACCCGAGACGATGGAACGGCTGCTGAGACAGGTCATCGCGCAAAAGCCCCAATACCATCATGCGTACAACGCGCTCGGCTACTCCCTGGCGGAGCGAGGCTTGCGCCTGGACGAAGCCAAGCAGCTGATTCTCAAGGCCATGGAGTTCGCTCCGTCGGACCCCTTCATCACGGACAGCCTGGGCTGGGTGGAATTCCGGATGGGGAACAAGGCGGAAGCGCGGCGGCACCTGGAAACCGCGTACAAGGCGCGTCCGGACGTGGAAATCGCCGCGCACCTTGGCGAGGTGCTCTGGAGTCTGGGAGACAGGGAAGCGGCCGTCAGGGTCTGGAAGGAAGGCCAGCGCGCGAGCCCCGACAACGAGACCCTCAAGGAAACACTGGCGCGCCTCGGAGTCAGCCTTTGATGCGGGGCTGGCAAACGACACCGCTGCACCCCATGGTCGGCCTTGCAGGTCTGCGGCGTTTCGCCGTGTTGCTCGCATGGCTTGCCTGCGCGTTGTGGCTGGCCGGTTGTGCGCAGCCGATGCAAAAAACCGCTCCTGAAGAAGACGCATGGAGCGGTCGCCTGGCCCTGCAAGTCGATGGGCAGGCATCGCAGTCGTTTTCCGCCATGTTCGAGCTGCGCGGCAATGCCCAGAGCGGGGGGCTTGCATTGATAAGCCCCCTGGGCAGCCGCATCGCGCAGCTGGACTGGAAGGATGGGCACGCGCAGCTCGTCAGCGCGCAGGAGACCCGCACCTCCGATTCGCTGGATGCACTGCTGCAGGATGTGACCGGCACGCGCATCCCCGTCGCGGCCCTGTTTGGCTGGCTCAAGGGCGTGCAAGCCACGGTGCCAGGCTGGAGAGCGGACCTCTCCGCCCTGGAGCAGGGGCGGCTGGTCGCGCACCGGGACGACCCCGTGCCACAGGCCACCTTGCGCATCGCCCTGACCCGCTAGCCCGCATCCCCTCCTCGCGCACCGTTTGTTGCCATGCAAGCCCTGTATGACGTGCCGGCCCCGGCCAAGCTCAACCTTTTTCTGCACGTCACAGGCCGACGCCCGGACGGCTACCACCTGCTGCAGTCGGTCTTCATGCTGGTCGACTGGTGCGACACGCTCCATTTCGAGCGCTGCGCGTCAGGCGAGATCACGCGTGAAGACATCGGTCCCGCATTGCCGGAGATAGACCTCACCATCAAGGCGGCGCGTGCCCTGCAGCAGGCCACGGGCTGCCGCCAGGGCGCGCGCATCGGCGTCTTGAAGAGCGTGCCTTCGCAAGCGGGCATGGGCGGCGGCTCGTCGGATGCCGCAACCACCTTGCTGGCCCTCAATCGGGTGTGGGGCCTGGACCTGCCGCGCACGGCACTCGAAAAGATCGGATTGACGCTGGGTGCCGACATTCCATTTTTTTTACGCGGCCACAACGCCTGGGTCGAAGGAATTGGTGAGACAATCACGCCGCTTGAGAAAGCACACCAACTGCCGCCAGCGCGCTTTGCCATCGTGAAGCCCGCAGCAGGCTTGGAGACAAAATCAATTTTTTCGTCACCAAGTTTGAAACGCGATTCAGATAGTGCTACAATCTTAGGCTTTGCTGCAGCACACTTTGACTTCGGTCGAAACGACTTGCAGCCCGTTGCCCAGGCGCTCTGTCCCGAAGTCACCGAAGCCATTGAATGGCTCAGGTCGCGAGGGTTGCAAGGCCGGATGACAGGCTCAGGCAGTGCGGTGTTTGCACAAATGTCACACGCAGTTGATTTGGACCGCGCCCCCGAGGGCTGGCAGATCAAGGCATGTGAAAATCTGATGATCCATCCTCTGGCAGGCTGGGCATCAGACGAGAATTAAGGTTCGCTGCCTTCGGCAGTTGACCTGTGTAGGGGAGTCGCCAAGCTGGTTAAGGCACCGGATTTTGATTCCGGCATGCGAAGGTTCGAATCCTTCTTCCCCTGCCAAATTTCTTTTCGCGTACGGGCTTTTTTTTCAGACTGCTGGGACGCTCATGCAAGCCAACCACCCCGACTTCATGGTTTTCACCGGCAATGCCAATCCTGGCATGGCAGCTGAAATCGCCCAACACCTCGGCACCACCCTCGGTGCAGCCGACGTGGGTCGCTTCTCCGACGGCGAAGTCACCGTAGAAATCAAACAGAACGTGCGTGCACGGGATGTTTTCGTGGTGCAGTCCACCTGCGCGCCGACCAACGAAAACCTGATGGAACTGCTGATCATGGTCGATGCGCTCAAGCGCGCGTCGGCAGAGCGGATCAGCGCCGTGATCCCCTACTTCGGCTATGCCCGCCAGGATCGCCGCCCGCGTTCCACGCGCGTGCCGATCACCGCCAAGGTGGTGGCCAACATGCTGCAGGCCGTGGGTGTTGCCCGGGTTCTGACCATGGACCTGCATGCCGACCAGATCCAGGGTTTCTTCGATATCCCCGTGGACAACATCTACGCATCGCCCGTGCTGCTGGGTGACCTGCGCCAGAAGAACTACGAAGACCTGATCGTGGTTTCGCCCGACGTGGGTGGCGTCGTGCGGGCGCGTGCGCTCGCCAAGCAGCTCAACTGCGACCTGGCCATCATCGACAAGCGCCGCCCCAAGGCCAACGTGTCGGAAGTCATGCACGTGATCGGCGAGATCGAAGGCCGCAACTGCGTGATCATGGACGACATGATCGATACCGCCGGCACGCTGGTGAAGGCGGCCGAAGTGCTCAAGGAGCGTGGCGCCAAGAAAGTGTACGCCTACTGCACGCACCCCATTTTTTCGGGTCCTGCCATCGAACGCATCGCCAAGGGTTCCGCCCTCGACGAAGTGGTGGTGACCAACACCATCCCCTTGAGCGACAACGCCCGGGGATGCACCAAGATTCGCCAGCTCTCCGTGGCACCGCTGATCGCAGAGACGATACAGCGCATTGCCAAGGGTGAGTCGGTGATGAGTCTGTTCTCGGACCAGGACAACCTGTTCTGACGCGCTTCCCACGGGAGCGTTGCGGACCGGATTGCGTGCAGGCCTCCTTCGGGAGGCTTGCCTGTTCGAGGGCATTGCATGGGCCTGCCGCCAGGAATGGCACCGCAGGCTTTTTTCAACAGGGCAAGACTGGTCGCGGTCTGTCCTTTTCAGGAGCTAGTTATGAACTTCGTCGCTTTTGAGCGCGCCAAGCAAGGTACGGGTGCGAGCCGCCGTCTGCGCAATTCGGGCAAGACGCCTGGCATCGTCTACGGTGGCACCACCGAACCCCAACTCATCGAGGTGGACCACAACGCACTGTGGCACGCCCTCAAGAAGGAAGCTTTCCACTCCAGCGTGCTGGACATGGAAGTGGCCGGCACGACCTCCAAGGTCCTGCTGCGCGACGTGCAATACCACCCCTACAAGCAGCTCGTCCTGCACATCGACTTCCAGCGCGTGGACGAAAAGACCAAGCTGCACATGAAGGTGCCACTGCACTACAGCGGCGCTGAAGAGTCCAACGCCGTCAAGGTCGACAAGTGCATGGTCAACCCGATCGTGAACGAACTGGACGTGACCTGCATGCCTTCGGACCTGCCAGAGTTCATCGCTGTGGACCTGTCCAAGCTGGAAAAGGGCGCATCCCTGCACCTGAAGGACATCAAGCTGCCCAAGGGCGTGGTGGCCAAGGTCCGTGGTGGCCAGAACAACAACCCCGTTCTGGTGTCCGTGGTGCCTCCGGTCGTGGTCGTCGAGACCCCTGCCGAAGCAGCCCCCGCGGCCGACGCCAAGGGCAAGGGCAAGGGCAAGAAGTAATCAGCCGTCCTTCACGGACGACCCTTTGCTTCTTCCCCAAGGCCAGCGCGCTCCGGCGACGCTGGCCACCGAAACGGCCCACCCTGCGTGGGCCGTTTTCATTGGAAGACGCGGCCTGGCGGACCCCGTCCCGCCGCCGGGCGAGCCCCCCTTCCCCGGCGGAGCCGCTCCGCACCCCTTGCAGTTCGCACCACCGCCGCACACGGATAATCCCGCCCATGATCAAGCTGTTTGTAGGCCTTGGAAACCCCGGGCCAGACTACGAGGCCACCCGCCACAACGCCGGTTTCTGGTGGATCGATGCCCTGGCGCGGGAGCTCAAGGCCACGCTGGTGCCCGAGCGCAGCTACCACGGGCTGGTCGCGCGCACCACGGTGCATGGACAGAGCGTGTGGCTGCTGGAGCCGCAGACCTTCATGAACCTCTCGGGCAAGTCCGTCGCTTCGCTGGCGCGCTTCTTCAAGATCCAGCCCGAAGAAATCCTGGTGGTGCATGACGAACTGGACATTCCGCCCGGGCAGGTCAAGCTCAAGCGCGGCGGAAGCCATGCCGGGCACAACGGGCTGCGCGACATCCACGGCCAGCTGGGCTCGCCCGACTACTGGCGCCTGCGCGTGGGCATCGGCCATCCGGGCGTGAAAAGTGAAGTCGCCAACTGGGTGCTCAAGAAACCCTCGCCCGACCAGCGCACGCTGATCGAGGACAGCATCGCCCATTCCCTGAAGGCCTACCCGGCCATGCTGGCGGGGGAGATGGACAAGGCCACCTTGCTCATCCACACCACCAAGCCGCCACGCCCCAAGCCACCCCGTCCCGCGGAAGACTGACCCCCCTGCCGGCGTGGCCCTGCCCACAGGGCATGGCAGTCATTGCTATTTATTTCATAGCATCCTGCGCTTGATACACAAGCGCTTACCGCCTCCAAGGCTTGAAATCAGGCCGGCGGCGCAGCCTGCAGCCGCTGGAATTTCTGCCACAGGGTTTCCCGGTTCTCCACGTGCTGCGGGTTCACGGGGATGCACGCGACGGGGCAGACCTGCACACACTGGGGCTCATCGAAGTGCCCCACGCATTCGGTGCATTTGCTCGGGTCGATCTCGTAGATCTCCTGCCCCAGGTAGATCGCCTGGTTGGGGCATTCGGGCTCGCAGACATCGCAGTTGATGCACTCGTCGGTGATCATCAGCGCCATGCGGCCTCCCTGGGCATGGAGCCGGAAGCAGGGGCCAGAAGGTACGCAGCGCAGTTCATGCTCCGTATTATCCCGCGATGGTGGCATGTGCCTTGCATGCGACACTGCAACCCACCACCGCCGACGGGGATGTTTTTACCGTTATGCTGTGTATACACATTAATTTGACGCACTCGCGCCTTCCTCCTTTTTCCTGACGCCACCCTCCCATGGGCCTGTTTTTCCTCAAGCGATTCATCACCCTCCTGGCCACGCTGATCGGTGCTTCGGTCGTGGTGTTCCTGGTGCTAGAGATCCTGCCGGGCAACGCCGCCCAGATCCTGATGGGCCCCGACGCCTCTCCCGATGCCGTGGCCGCGCTGGCGGCCAAGCTGGGGCTGGATCAGCCCGCCGGCCTGCGCTACTGGAACTGGGTCAGCGGCCTGGTGGTGGGCAACATGGGCGACAGCTATGCCTACAGCTCCCCGGTTCTCGATCTGGTGCTGGAGCGCCTGGCCCTGACCGTGCCGCTGGCCCTCATGGCCATGGTCATCACCACGGTGCTGGCGCTCGCGGCGGGTGTCTACGCCGCCGCGCGCCATAACAAGCTCGGCGATGTGGGCGTGATGGGGCTGGCGCAGATCGGCATCGCCATTCCCAACTTCTGGTTCGCCATCCTGCTGATCCTGCTGTTCTCCGTGAAGCTGCAATGGTTTTCCGCCGGCGGCTTCCCCGGCTGGACGGAGGACGCCGGCGGCGGCCCGCTGGAAGCCCTCAAGGCGCTGCTGCTGCCGGCCATCGCGCTGGCCGTGGTGCAGGCGGCCATCCTCGCGCGCATCACGCGCTCGGCCGTGCTGGAGGTGCTGCGCGAGGACTTCGTGCGCACCGCGCGCGCCAAGGGCCTGTCGCAGCGCGCCGCGCTCTGGGGCCACGTGCTGCGCAACGCCATGATCCCCGTGGTCACCGTCATGGGCCTGCAGTTCGCCAACCTGCTGGCCGGCACCATCGTGGTGGAGAACGTGTTCTACCTGCCAGGCCTGGGGCGCCTGATCTTCCAGTCGATTTCCAACCGCGACCTGATCGTGGTGCGCAACTGCGTGATGCTGCTCGCGGCCATGGTGGTGATCGTGAACTTCGTGGTGGACATCCTCTACGCCGTGATCGACCCCCGCGTGAAGGCTTCCGACATCTGATTCCCATGAGCGCCGCCGTGTCCACCCCCTCCTCTTCCACGCCCTCCGCCCCCGGCTGGCTGCACCGCGCCCTGCGCCACCGCAGTTTTGTCATTGGTGCTGTGCTGTCAGCGCTGCTGATCCTTGCTGCGCTGCTCTCCTTCGTCTGGACGCCCTGGTCGCCCTACGAGATGGACTTGGCCAACAAGCTGGCGAGTCCATCCGGCACCCACTGGCTGGGCACCGATGCCTTTGGCCGCGACGTAGCCTCGCTGCTGCTGGTGGGCGCGCGCAACTCCATCCTGGTGGGCGTGATCGCCGTGGGCATCGGCCTGACCATCGGCACGGCCCTGGGCCTGCTGGCCGCCGCCAAGCGCGGCTGGGTGGAAGAACTGATCATGCGGCTGGCGGACTTCACGTTCGCGTTCCCCGCCATCCTCTCGGCCATCATGATGACGGCGGTGTTCGGGGCGGGCATCGTCAATTCCATCATCGCCATCGGCATCTTCAACATCCCCACCTTCGCGCGCGTCACGCGCGCCTCGGCCAACGCCGTGTGGTCGCGCGAATACATCATGGCCTCGCGCGCCTGCGGCAAGGGCGGCTGGCGCATCACCCTCGAGCACGTGCTGCCCAACATCCTGTCGGTGCTCATCGTGCAGGCCACCATCCAGTTCGCCATCGCCATCCTGGCGGAAGCCGCCCTCTCCTACCTGGGCCTGGGCACGCAGCCACCCCAGCCTTCGTGGGGCCGCATGCTCAGCGAGGCACAGACCCTGATGTTCCAGGCGCCGCTGCTGGCCGTGTGGCCCGGCGTTGCCATCGCGCTGGCCGTGCTGGGCCTGAACCTGCTGGGCGACGGCCTGCGCGACCTGCTCGACCCCCGCCTTTCACGCAAGCGCTGATCCCGCCAAGCAGACCACCAGAATCCCACGATGTCTCTGTTAGAAGTCTCCAACCTCCGCATCCGCCTGCAGACGCACCGAGGCCCCGCCGACGCCGTGCGCGGCGTGAGCTTTTCGCTGGCGCGCGGAGAAACCCTGGGCCTGATCGGCGAGTCGGGCTGCGGCAAGTCCATCACCGCCATGTCGCTCATGGGCCTGCTGCCCGACAGCGCGCAGGTCACGGGCAGCATCCGCTTTGATGGCCAGGAGCTGGTGGGCCGCACCGATGCGCAGATGTGCAAGATGCGCGGCAACCGCATCGGCATGGTGTTCCAGGAGCCCATGACAGCCCTGAACCCCGTGCACACCATTGGCCGCCAGGTGGCCGAGCCCTTGCGTCTGCACCGTGGCATGAGCGCTTCGGCCGCGCGCGCGGAGGCCCTGGCGCTGCTCGACCGCGTGGGCATCCCCCACGCCGCGCAGCGCTTCGATGCCTACCCCCACCAGTTCTCGGGCGGCCAGCGCCAGCGCATCACCATTGCGATGGCCTTGGCCTGCGGGCCCGACCTGCTGATCGCCGACGAGCCCACCACCGCGCTGGACGTGACCATCCAGCAGCAGATCCTGGACCTCATCAGCGACCTCGTGGCCGAGCGCAACATGGCGCTGATCCTCATCTCGCACGACCTCGGCGTGATCTCGCAGAACGTGGACCGAATGATGGTGATGTATGGCGGCAGCGTGGTCGAGAGCGGCTCCACCGCTTCCGTCTTCTCCGCCATGGCCCACCCCTACACACGCGGACTGTTCGCGGCACGGCCCCATCTGGGCGCCGTGCATGCACCCGGCCAGCGCCCGCGCCTGTCCACCATCCCCGGCACCGTGCCGGAGCTCGTGGACCTGCCGGCCGGCTGCCCTTTCGCCGGGCGCTGCAGCTACACCGTGGATGCCTGCCACCACGATCGGCCCGAAGCCACGCTGGTGGCCACCGATGCCGATGGCGACCACGAGGTGCGCTGCCTGCGCCGCGAAGCCATCGCCGAGGCCCAGAGTGCCCAGGCGGTGAACATTGTCGAGGTGACCGCATGACCCCCCTGGCGTCCCTTTCCAACGCCCCCCTGCTGCAGGTGAAAGACCTGGTGCGTGAATACACGCTGCCGCGGGAACATCTGTTCCAGCCCCCGGGGAAGGTGCATGCACTCAACGGCGTGAGCTTTTCGGTGGCTGCAGGCCGCAGCCTGGGCATCGTCGGCGAATCGGGCTCGGGCAAATCCACCCTGGCCCGCCTGGTGATGGCGCTGGACACACCGACCTCCGGCACCGTCGAGCTGCAGGGCCGCAACCTGCACCAGTTGCCCGCAGAGCAGCTGCGCCACGCGCGGCGCGACTTCCAGATGGTCTTCCAGGACCCCTACGGCTCGCTCGATCCGCGCCAGACGGTGGAGCGCATCGTGACCGAGCCCCTGCAGGCCCAGGGTGAAACCAGCCGCGCCGCCCAGCGCGAGCAGGCCGGCCAGGTGCTGGCCCAGGTGGGCCTGCGCACCAACGACCTCTCCAAGTACCCGCATGAATTCTCGGGCGGGCAGCGCCAGCGCATCGCCATCGCGCGCGCGCTCATCACGCGCCCGCGCCTCATCGTCGCCGACGAGCCCGTGAGCGCGCTCGACGTGTCCGTGCAGGCCCAGGTGCTGAACCTCATGCAGGACCTGCAGCAGGAGTTCGGCATCACGTACATGCTCATCAGCCACGACCTGGCGGTGGTCAACCATCTGTGCGATGAAGTCGTGGTGCTGTACCAGGGCCGCATCGTCGAACGCGGCTCTCCGGCTGAACTGTTCCGCAACGCGCAGCACCCCTACACCCAGTCGCTGGTGGGCGCCGTGCCGCAGGTGCAGCCCGGCCGGGCGCGCGCACGCCGCGCCGCGGCGGCCGCTGCCACGGCCACCGCAAAAACCGCATAACCAAATGCGCACGCGATGGTGTAAAAAGCTTTTGTGCTCCCCGGTAACAAATTGAAATGACACCGGGGCTTTCGTCTGGTTTTTTTGTCTGGAGAGTCCGAACATGCTGAACCGCCGTACCGTCCTAGCCACTGGCGCCATCGCCGCCGTGCCCCTGTCCACCTCGCTCGGCGCCCTGGCGCAGGGCCGCAAAGACGCCGTGGTGCTGGCCATGACGCTCGAACCCCCGGGCCTGGACCCCACGGCCGGCGCCGCATCGGCCATCGCCGAGATCGTGCAGTACAACATCTTCGAGACGCTCACCAAGATCAACGCCGACGGCAGCGTGTCGCCGCTGCTGGCCGAGAGCTGGGAGGTCTCGCCCGACCTCAAGACCTACACCTTCAAGCTGCGCCGGGGCGTGAAGTTCCAGAACGGCGAGCCCTTCAACGCGGCCGTGGTGAAGTTCTCGTACGACCGCGCCGGCGGCGAAAAGAGCACCAACAAGGACAAGCGCACCTTCGCCAACCTCACCACGCAGGTGGTGGACGACTACACCGTCGTGCTGCTCAACAAGGACATCGACCCCGACCTGCTGTTCGTGCTGGGCCAAGCCACCTCCATCATCGTGGAGCCCAAGAGCGCCGACACCAACGCGAACAAGCCCGTGGGCACCGGCCCCTACCAGCTGCAGGCCTGGAACAAGGGTTCCTCCGTGGTGCTGACGGCCTGGGAGGGCTTTCGCGATGCCAAGGCGCTCAAGATCAAGCGCGCCACGTTCCGCTTCATCTCCGACCCCGCCGCCCAGGTGGCCGCCCTGCTGGCCGGCGACGTGGATGCGTTCCCGCGCGTCACGCCCCGCAGCGTGCCGCAGTTCAAGGGCAACCCCAAGTTCCAGGTGGTGGTGAGCGGCTCGCGCGCCAAGACCATCCTGGCGATCAACAACGGCAAGAAGCCGCTGGACGACGTGCGCGTGCGCCGCGCCATCGCCGCCGCCGTGGACCGCAAGGCCGTGATCGAAGGTGCGGGCGACGGCTATGGCGCGCCCATCGGCAGCCACTACGTGCCCGGCGCGTTCGGCTACGTGGACACCACGGGCGTGAACCCCTACGACCCCGAGAAGGCCAAGAAGCTGCTGGCCGAGGCCGGCATCAAGACACCGCTGGAGCTGACCCTGACGCTACCGCCCACGCCCTACGCCCGCCAGGGCGGCGAGGTGGTCGCCGCCCAGCTGGCCAAGGTCGGCATCATCGCCAAGATCCAGAACGTGGAATGGGCGCAGTGGCTGTCCGGCACCTACGGCAGCAAGAACTACGACCTGACCATCATCTCGCACGTGGAACCGTTCGACCTGGGCAACTTCGCCAAGCCCGACTACTACTGGGCCTACAACTCGCCCAAGTTCAACGAGCTGTTCAACCAGATCAAGAACGCCCCGCGCCCCGCTGACCGCGCACGCCTGCTGGGCGACGCGCAGCGCCTGCTGGCCAACGATGCGGTGCACGCGTTCCTGTACTCCAACCAGTGGATCACGGTGGCCAACAAGAACCTCAAGGGCCTGTGGAAAGACATGCCCGTGTTCGTGAACGACATCTCCACGCTGTCCTGGAGTTGATGAGACACCCCCCTGAGGCCCTGCGGGCCTTCCCCCCGCTCTCACATCGCTGCGCGATGTGGGCAGGGGGACGCAGCCCTCGCTGCGGGGCGGCCCTTGCTCGGCTGCCCGCGCCTGGGCCGTGCCCTTTTCAGAGGCTGTGGGTGGCGCGCCGAGCAATGAATAGCTGAAACGCTCGGGAGCAGATAGCTCCTGAAACAATAGCTGCTAGCGCTTTATCCATAAGCGTTATCAGCCTTTTTTATCAAAAATCTCTCTACCATGACCGCCCTGCACGACCTGCCCGCCCACGACCTCCTGGCCGCCTACCGCGCGCGCCGCCTCTCGCCCGTCGAGGTCACGCAGGCCGTGCTGGCCCACATCGGGCGCTGGGAGCCCCACATACAGGCGACCTACCTGCTGCGGCCCGAGGCCGCCCTGGCGCAGGCCCGCGAATCGGAAGCGCGCTGGCTGCGTGGCGAGCCCAAGGGCGCGCTCGACGGCGTGCCCAGCACCATCAAGGAAAACATCTCGACGCAAGGCGACCCGACCCCCCTGGGCACCGCCGCTGTCGAACTCGTGCCCGCCGCCGCCGATGCGCCGCCCGCCGCCCGCATGCGCGAGGCCGGTGCCGTCATCGTGGCCAAGACCACCATGCCCGACTACGGCATGCTGTCCTCGGGCCTGTCGACCTTCCACCCACTGTCGCGCAACCCCTGGGACGTGAGCAAGGGCCCGGGCGGCTCCAGCGCCGGTGGCGGTGCCGCCGCTGCGGCGGGCTACGGGCCGCTGCACATCGGCACCGACATCGGCGGCTCGCTGCGCCTGCCCGCCAGCTGGTGCGGCATCTTCAGCCTGAAGCCCAGCCTGGGCCGCATCCCGATCGACCCGCCCTACACCGGCCGTGCCGCCGGCCCCATGACCCGCACGGTGGCCGACGCCGCGCTGATGATGCAGGTACTCAGCCAGCCGGACGCGCGCGACAGCATGAGCCTGCCAGCGCAGGACATCGCCTGGAGCCAGTTCAACAAGGGCGTGGAGCGCCTGCGCGGCCTGCGCATCGGCCTGCTGCTGGACGCGGGCTGCGGCCTGCCGGTGGAACCCGAAGTGAAGGCCGCCGTGGAACGCGCAGCCCGCCTGATGGAGGCCGCTGGCGCCACCATCGTGCCCATGCTGCCCTTCATGACCCAGGCCATGCTCGACGGCATGGACCACTTCTGGCGCATGCGCTCCCACATCGACCTGAAGGCCCTGCCCGCGCAGCAGCGCGACAAGGTGCTGCCCTATATCCGCACCTGGGCCGACAGCGCCGCCAGCATGAGCGGCACCGAGGTCTTCAACGCCAGCCACCAGTTCCACCTCACGCGCGTGAATACGGTCAAGGCCTGCAGCGCGTTCGACTACGTGATCTCGCCCGTGGCGCCGATGGCCGCCTTCCAGGCCGAACTGCCCTCGCCCACCAACGACCCGCTGCGCCCGCTCGAGCACATCGGCTTCACCGTGCCGTTCAACATGTCCGAACAGCCGGCGGCCTCGGTCAACTGCGGCTACACCGCCAGCGGCCTGCCCATCGGCCTGCAGATCGCCGGCGCGCGCTTCGACGACCTGGGCGTGCTGCAGGTGGCCCATGCGTTCGAGCTGATCCGCGAGCCGCAAAAGGCCTGGCCGCTGCCGCCTGCGGCTTAACCCCGAGGGCCCGGCGGGGTGGATGTTGGTAACCTAGGGGTTGGCAACACGCACGCCCCGCGTGCGGCGCCCCCTCCGGGCTGGCCTGCGCCCCGGGCCACCACGACACGCACCACTTCAACGAATCACCGCATGGACATCCTCATCCTGGCGATCCTCATCGCCACCGGCACCTTCATGCTCAACGCCAAGGAGCAGCGCAAGCGCATCGTGCTGCTGGGCAACCATCTGGCCCACTACCAGATCGAAAAGCTGATGGAAGCGCTCACAGACGGCTACCTGCGGGCCCTGGGTGAAAGCACCGACGAGCGCCGCAGCCAGATCTGGAGCCTGCTGAGCACCACCGAACAGCAGCTGAGCGAGCAGTTCAGCCGCTTCGCCGCGGACTTCGCCAAGGTGAGCGACGCCGACGCGCGGGTCAGCCGCCTCGCGATGGCCATCCCCTTCGCCGAGAAGATCCTGCCGGCGTTCACCTTCGACATGCGGCGGGCCCTGGCGATCCATGCACGCGGCATCACCCATGTGGTGCAGAACACCAGCCACCTGTCGCCCAAGGACCGGGCCTACATGATGACGGCGGAGCTGTTCCTGATGCAGCACACCTGCCACTGGTTCTGCAAGTCCAAGACCGTTGCCACGGCCCGCATGCTGGCGCGCCACCAGACGCCGCATGAGCAGCTGGTGGCCTCCGTATCGGCCGAGACACGCAAGGCCTATCTGACGCTGATCAAGGGCGGCTGAGCCCTGCCGCCCAACAATGCCCCCATGCCATCCACCGCCGCGCACGCACTGACCGACAGCCTGGGCAACACCGCCACCCTGCGCGAGCCGGGCAGCGCGGCGGCGTTGAATGACTTCGTGGAAGGCTTCATCGCCTGCGAGGCCCGCGCGGTGAACGTGCTGCAGGCCGCCGGCGACCCCAGCGCCATCGTGCAGGCCTGCTGCGCGGCACTGCACATGTTCGCCGAATCGGCGCAGGCGCCGGGCAACGCACGCCCCTTCATCGACCGGGCGCTCGCCCATGCCCCTGCGGCGAGCGAGCGCGAACAGCGCTTCGTGGCCGCCGTCGCCGCCTGGGTTCACGGCGACCTGCCGCGCGCCATCGCGCTGCACGAGGAGCAGGCCCGCCTGTTCCCGCGCGACCTGGCCTCCCTCAAGCTCGGCCAATACCACTTGTTCAACCGCGGCGACTCCCCCGGCATGCTGCGCCTGGCGCTGCATGCCCTGCCCGCTGCCGCCGACGTGCCCTACCTGCACGGCATGCTGGCCTTTGGCTGGGAGCAGTGCCACCGGCTCACCGAAGCGGAAGCCGCCGCGCGCCATGCGGTGCGCCTGTGCCGCAAGGAACCCTGGGCCCACCATGCCCTCGCACACGTGATGCTGACACAGGGGCGCATCGGCGAAGGCGCGGACTTCATGGCCGGCGTGAGCGACACCTGGACGGGGCTCAACTCCTTCATGGTCACGCACAACTGGTGGCACCAGGCACTCTTCCTGCTAGAGCAGGACCGGCACGCCGAGGTGCTGGCGCTGTACGACAGCCAGGTGTGGGGCGTGGTCAAGGAATACACGCAGGACCAGATCAACGCCGTCTCGCTGCTGGCGCGGCTGGAACTGGCGGGCGTGGATGTGGGCCACCGCTGGGCCGACGTAGCCGGCCACCTGGCACTGCGCCTGTCCGACCATGTACTGCCGTTCCTGGACCTGCAGTATCTTTACGGCCTGGCCCGCGCGGGCCGCACGGAGGCGGCACGCACGCTGCTGCGCAACATCGAGGCCCACGCCGCCACGCGCACCGAGGCACATGAACGCACCGTGTGGAAGCAGGTGTGCGAGCCCGCCGCGCGCGGCCTGCTGGCGCATGCGCAAGGCGACTGGGCCACGGCGGCGGAGCAGCTGGGCCTGGCATTGCCACGGCTGCTGGAGATCGGCGGCAGCCACGCGCAGCGGGATTTGTTCCACCAGATCTGGCTGGATGCGCTGCAGCGCAACGGGCAGTGGGCGGCGGTGCAGAACCTGCTGCAGCCGATGGCCAATGCGCAGCCGGAGTCGGTGCGGCTCGCGCGGCAGGTGGGGGTGGTCAATGGCGCCCTGGGGCTGCTGCTGCCACACCAGGGATAGCGGAGCCCGGCGATAGAAGCAGGCGCGGGCGCGGCCCGCCCTCCCCTGTGCCTGCCGCCAGGCTATCTCACCAGCAGCTTCGTCTGGTCATACACCGGCTGCGCCGGCAGGTCCGCCAGATGCCGCACATCGGCCCAGTCCAGCACCTCCACCACATCGCCATCCACCCGCACGCGGTTCAGGCCGGCGTTGGGGATGTCGCTCTGGCGCGGGCCGTCCAGGCCCGTGCCGCGGGCGGTGCGCCAGATCATGTCGAGCACGCCGCCGTGGGTCACAACCATGACTTTGCGGCCCTGGTACTGCTGCGCGATGCGGCGCACGGCGTCCATCACGCGGGTGTGGAACTGGCGCGTGGTCTCGCCGCCGGGCATGCCGTAGTCGGCTTCGAAGCGCAGCCACTGGGTCCAGGCATCGGCGTGTTCGATCTTGATGTCGTCCACGCGCTTGCCGTCCACCACGCCGAAGCTCTGCTCGCGCAGGCTGCTGTCGGTGAGGGTGTCGATGCGCAGTTCCGGGAACAGCACCTGCAGGCTGGGCGTGGCGGTCTGCTGCGTGCGGATGAGGTCGCTGCAGACCAGGTGGTCCACCACGATCTGTTCCGCGGCCAGGCGTTCGGCGAGGCGGCGGGCCTGTTCGTGGCCGGTGGCGTTGAGGGGGACATCCACGTGGCCCTGGAAGCGCAGTTCGCGGTTCCAGTCGGTCTCGCCGTGGCGGATCAGAATCAATTCAGTCATGCATGCCATTATCGAATGCATGCACATGATTGCAAGCACTTTTGACTGCTAGCGCTTATGCAACAAGCGCTGATAGCTATGTTTTTTATAACAGCAGCCTGTCCACCACCCACCGTGCGGCACGTCACCGCATGGGCACGATGAGCACTTTGCGGCGCGGCTGGCAGCCAGGGCCTTCGTAGGCGGCGCTGTCGCGCTGCCAGCCATGGCCCGGCGAGGCTTGCGCGCAGACGCGTGCGCCATCCACCATGCTGCGCCAGTAGTACCAGGGCGCGGGGGCGGCCTGTGCGGGCGGCATCAGCGGTGCCAGCAGGGCGAGGGCAAGCAGGGAGCGGGCGACAACCGGCATGGGGGTGGTGAAGATATCAGGCGTGGGTTCCGCCCATGCTACGCACCGTGCGCCGGACCGATGCCCGGAAAAGCGGCAATATCGGCGGCATCGGCGGTCACGATCCAGCCTTCGAGCGGGTCCAGCCCGGGCGGCAGGCCGTAGAGCGCGTCGCCCTCTGCATGGCGCTGCTGGGCCCAGGCGGCCTGCAGCAGGCACAGCACGGCGTCCAGGCTGTCGCCGCTCGCGTCGTCCACCAGCACATCGCGCTGCGCGTGGCTGAGCTTCAGGCGCAGGCCCAGCCGGGTCTGGCCCATCTCCAGCGCATTCACGAGGTCCTTGCGGGCAATGAGCCGGTCGGGCGTGTGCTTGGCGCGGTCGTCGCTCTTGTAGCTGCGCCGCTGCAGCACTTCGCGCGCCAGCAGCCCCGGGTAGGCTTCCAGCGCCACGCGGCGCGGGTCTCCGCCGTGCAGGCCCGGCAGGTGGACACCGGCGTCCAGCAGCAGCGGCAGGCCCGCGTGCAGCATGTAGGCCACGGGCGGGTTCACCCATTTCATCGACGGGCTGGAGCCCGCGGGCCCGTCGGTGGCGCGGTGCGCGAACTTGCCGCCCACAGGGCGTGCGTCGCAGAACGCGGCGAACTGGTCGCGGATCTGCGCGCGGCTGAGGCCGCGGTAGTGCTGCATGCAGGCGCGCCACTGCACCGGCCAGCCCAGCGCCCGCACCAGCTCGCGCGGCAGGCCGAAGGGCAGGTCGAAGCCGCCCACCCAATCGCCCGGCCGGGCGAGCCACTCGCCCAGCGCGGCCAGCGTGTCAAAGCGCTCCAGCGCGGCGAGCTGTACCCGCGCGCCCTGGCGCTGGCCCAGCGCCAGCACGACGGGCTTGCGCCGCGTGGGGCTGCTGGAGAAATCGCAGCCCAGCAGCAGGGGACGGATGGGCTCCGCCATGACGGCCTACCCCAGCGCCAGGGCGGTGACACCCGCGGCAATGCACAGCGCGCCAAAAATGCGCGCCACGCGGTCGCCCTCGCCCAGCAGGTGGCCGCCGATGAGCGCGGCGAACAGCATGGACACCTCGCGCGCGGGCGCCACGTGGGACATGGGCGCCTCGCGCATCGCGTACAGCACCAGCACGTAGGCCACGGGGCTCACCGCCGCCACCAGCAGCGCGAAGCGCCACTGCGCCAGCCACAGCGCACGGGCCGTGGGCAGGTCGCGCAGCACCACGGGCGCGAGCAAGCCCACGCGCACGAAGTTGCCCATGTAGTCCACGAGGATGGGGGACATCAGCAGGATCTTGACCGCATAGCCATCCACCACGGTGTAGCTGGCGATGAAGGCGCCCGTGAGCAGGCCGTAGAGCATGCCCTTGTGCACGCGCGCCCGGGCGGCAGGGTCGTGCGCGGCGCGCAGCAGGCCCGGGCCGCCCGCGATCAGGAACACCCCGCCCACCACGCCGGCGATGCCGGCCACGCCCAGCGCCGAGATGCGCTCGCCCAGGACCGTCACCGCCACCAGCGACGACAGCAGCGGCCCGGAACCGCGCGCCAGCGGGTAAACGACGGTGAGATCGGCCTTGCTGTAGCCGCGCAGCAGGATGACGAAGTAGCCCACGTGCAGCAGCCCGCTGGCCGCGACGAAGGCCCACTCCGTGGCCCCCCACAGCGGCACGGCATCGCGCCCCAGGTACCAGCCCAACGGCGCCCAGATGACCATCATGATCACCGAGGTGAAGAACGCGAACCGCGAATCGCCCCCGGCCTTCTTGGCCACGATGTTCCAGCACGCGTGGATGAGGCCGGCAAGGATGATGAGGGCGAAGGCGGTAAGGGTCACGGATGAGAAGAAGAGCGGCCTGAATGCAAAAAGCCGCAGAACCGGGTGGGCTGCGGCCGAAACAACGAGGCCAGAGCATCAGCGAAAAGTGGGGTGACTTGCGTAGCGAGCGGTCTCAGCCTGGGTGGAGGAACGCAGCCCCACTCCCGTGCGGCGAGTACCGCAGGCCCGGGGTGTGGCCGCGCAGCAGCAAAACACCCCGCCTTTCAGGCTCTGCCGATGATGGAGGCCGTGGCCATCAGTTCTTCGAGCAGCGCGAACGACACCTTGCCCGACACGGCATAGGGGTCCAGCTCGGGCTTCTCCGAGTACTTGAGCAGGATGGAGTGGTTGATCTTGGACAGGTTCACCTGCCCCATGGTCCAGCCACCGAAGCGGCGTTCGGCGATTTCTTCGTAGTGCAGCAGCTCCACGTTCTTGTGGCGCGGGTCTTTCTGGATGTGGCCGTACAGGTCGCTCACCGCGGAGCGCCCGCCTTCGATGGCCTGAAGGAACACGCCGCCGCCGTAGCACAGCACCCCGGTGATGCCGCAGCCCGGGTTGTGCTGGCGCGACTGCGTCAGGATGGCTTCGATGGCGGCGGGCGAAGTGTCCACCGCGCGGCTGGCATAGAGCAGGCGTACGAGCATGGTCAGTTCCTTCCAGGGATGAGGGACAGAAATTCGCGGCGCAGCGCCGAATCTTTGAGGAACACGCCACGCATCACGGAGTTGATCATCTTGCTGTCCATCTCGCGCACGCCGCGCCAGGACATGCAGAAGTGGCTGGCCTCCATCACGATGGCCAGGCCGTCGGGCTGGGTCTTTTCCATGATGAGGTCGGCCAGCTGCACCACGGCCTCTTCCTGGATCTGCGGGCGGCCCATGACCCAGTCCACCAGACGCGCGTACTTGGACAGGCCGATCACGTTGGTGTGTTCGTTGGGCATCACGCCGATCCAGATCTTGCCGATCACCGGGCAGAAATGGTGGCTGCAGGCGCTGCGCACGGTGATGGGGCCCACGATCATGAGCTCGTTCAGGTGCTCGGCGTTCGGGAATTCCGTGATGGCCGGCTGCGCCACGTAGCGGCCCTTGAACACCTCGTTGAGGTACATCTTGGCCACGCGGCGCGCGGTGTTGTTGGTGTTGTGGTCGCCCTCGGTGTTGATCACCATGCTGTCGAGCACGCCCTGCATCTTGACCTCGACCTCGTCGAGCAGCTTCTCCAGCTCGCCGGGCTCGATGAACTCGGCGATGTTGTCATTGGCATGAAAACGCTTGCGGGCAGCGGCAAGGCGCTCTCGGATCTTGACGGAGACAGGCGTGCCTTCATCATCCGGCGGGGTGGACGTCATATCGGCGGCGGGTTGGCTGGACATGGTCAGAATCGTAACAGCGATTGACACACCGCAGATTTCAAAGGTTTTTGGCCTCCACCGCTTGATGGCAAAGCGCCAGCAGCTATGCTATTCATAGCAATACTTGTCAAGGGCGCCGCCCCACGCCAGTGCCACCGTGGAAGCGGCTTTGCCGGGCCACGGGTGGCGTCCCCCGGGGGAAAGCGGCGCAGCCGCTCAGGGGGCTCAATAGCTTTTTCCGGTGATCCACAGCGCCAGCCGCATGAGGCCGAAGGCAATGCGGTCCAGCACGCGCTGGCGCAGCGGGCGGCCCGCGTAGCGCGCCGGGTCCATGCGCCGGCCGGCATGCTGCATCGCATGCACCAGGCGCTGGCGCAGGTCGGTGGCAAAGGCGGCGTCCTCCACCACCACGTTGGCCTCGCGCGCCAGCAGCAGGCTCAAGGGGTCGAGGTTGGACGAGCCCACCGTGGCCCAGGGCCTGTCGCCCATCGCGTCGATCACGGCCACCTTGGCGTGCAGGAAGCTGGGCGCGTATTCGTGGATCTCCACCCCAGCCTCCAGCAGCGCGCCATACACGGGCCGTGCCGCGTGGTACTGCATGAAGTACTCGTAGCGCCCCTGCAGCAGCAGGCGCACGCGCACGCCCCGGCGCGCCGCCATCACCAGCGCGCGGCGCAGCTTGCCGCCGGGCATGAAATAGGCGTTGGCGATGATGACTTCGTGCCGCGCGGCGCCGATGGCGCGGCGGTAGGCCTTTTCGATGCGGCTGCGGTTGCGCACGTTGTCGCGCAGCACCAGCGCGGCGCGCATGGGCGGGCCGGCCTCGGCGGCCTGCAGCGCATGCTTGGCCGCGCTGGCGGCGCGCAAGGCCTGCAGGGCCTCGGGCAGGCGGCGCTGGCGCGCGTCGCGCACCGCCTGCATGCGCCACCACAGCTGGTCCATGGTCTCGCTGGCCGATGCCACCAGGCTGCCCGTGGCCTGCACCGCGAAGTCAAAGCGCGGCGCCTCCAGCGCGCCGTGGTTGGGGTCGTGGAAGTCGTCCAGCACGTTGATGCCGCCGCAAAACAGCATGCAGCCGTCCACCACGCACAGCTTGCGGTGCAGCCGCCGCCACCGGTGTGGCAGCAGCAGGCCCAGGGGGCCGAGCGGCGAATACACGCGGTACTGCACGCCGGCCGCCTGCAGGCGCTGCGCCCAGCCGTGGGGCAAGGCGCCCGTGCCCACGCCATCCACCACCAGCTGCGTGCGCACGCCGCGCTGCGCCGCGCGCATCAGGGCCTCGGCCACGGCGGCGCCGGCGCCGGTGAAGTCGAAGATGTAGGTCTCGAACTGGATGTCCGACAGGGCGGCGTCCATGGCCTGGATCAGCGCGGGAAAAAGCTCCTCGGCCCCTTGCAGCAGGCGCACCTGGTGGTCGTCGGAAAATCCTGCCCCATGGGCCCGCGCGAAAGGCTTTCTTCTCATTTCGGAAGCCCGTCGCCCGGCGGGGGCGTCGCCCCTTCCAGGGAGGAAGGCGCCGCGAACGGCACAACGGGGGTCATAGCCTGAACTCGGCGATCAGCGGGAGGTGGTCGGACATGCGCCACCAGATGCGGCCGCGCGGCACATGCAGCGACAGCGGCGTGAGGCCGCGCACGTACACATGGTCCAGCTGCGCCAGCGGCAGCCGCGCCGGGTAGGTGAAAGTGCGCGGCGCGTCGAACTCGTGCAGCGCAAAGCCGGCCAGCATGCGCTTGACCTGCTGGCCCCAGTCATTGAAATCCCCGGCCACCACGACGGGCGCGCCGGACGGCACCTCGCGCTCGATGAAGCGCTGCAGGCGTTCGATCTGGCGGATGCGGCTGCCGGGAATGAGCCCCAGATGCACCACGATCACGTGGATGCGCCGCCCGTGGGCATCCACCTCGACATGCAAGAGCCCGCGCTGCTCGAAGCGGTGGTCCGAGATGTCTTCGTGCTGGTGCCCGATCACGGGCCAGCGCGACAGCAGGGCGTTGCCATGTTCTCCGTGTTTGGTGGTGGCGTTGGTGCGGTACACGGCCTCGTAGCCCTCGGGCGCGAGGAACTCGGCCTGGGGCAGTTCGGGCCAGCGCTGAAAATAGGTCGCCTCGCGCCGGTGGAGCTTGCGCACCTCCTGCAGGCAGACGATGTCGGCGTCGAGCTGCTCCACCGCCAGGCCCAGGTTGTGGATCTCCAGCCGGCGCGCGGGCCCGATGCCCTGCACGCCCTTGTGAATGTTGTAGGTGGCCACCCGCAGAATATCGTCGTGTTCCATGTCCTGATTGTGTCGCAAGCCGCACTGGCTGCGGGTTTGCCCGACGCTGAAAGCCGCGGCGGCGGCTTACACTTGGTTGCACTCCACTCCCCCGCCATGGCGGGCCGGCACACACCCTGATGGCTACCGAGAACGACCCATCCGCCGCGCCTGCGGTGCTGGCGCTGATCGTCGACAGCAATGCCACTTCCCGCAGCATCCTCGTGGGCCAGTTGCGCGAGTACGGCGTGACCCGCATCGTGCAGTGCACCCGGGTGCAGGATGCGCGCAGCCGGCTGGAGCACACGGTGTTCGACTACGTGCTGTGCGAGCAGTATTTCGGCGAATCGGGCTATTCGGGCCAGACCCTGCTGGACGACCTGCGGCGCGCGCAGCTGCTGCCCTTCTCCACCGTGTTCTTCATGGTCACGTCAGAGGCCTCGTACGCCGCCGTGGCCGAGGCCGCCGAGTCCGCGCTCGACGGCTATCTGCTCAAGCCCTTCACGCCCAGCGCGCTCTTCGAGCGCCTGAGCCTGGCGCGCCTGCGCAAGATCCATCTGCGCCCGATCTTCGACGCCATCGAGGCCGAGGATTTCGAGCGTGCCGCGCAGCTGTGCGTGGAGCGCTTCGAATCGCGCCAGCCCTACTGGCTGTATGCCGCGCGCATCGGCTCCGAACTGCTGCTGCGCCTGTCCCGCCACGACGAGGCCCGCACGCTGTTCGAGGCCGTGATCGCCGCCCGCGCCCTGCCCTGGGCCAAGCTCGGGGTGGCACGCGCGCAGATCGAATCCGGGCAGGCGGCGCGGGCCATCACCACGCTGCAGGAGCTGATCGGCGAGGACGCCTCCTTCGCCGACGCCTACGACGTGCTGGGCCGCGCGCAAGTGGAACTGGGCAACTTCTCGCAGGCCATCGAGACCTACCGCACGGCCAGCGGCCTCACGCCGGATTCGGTGGTGCGGCTGCAGAAGCTGGGGATGATGTCGTACTACATGGGCGACCGCGAAACCGCCACCAAGGTGCTGGCACGGGCGGCCGTGCTGGGCATCGACTCCAAGCTGTTCGACTTCCAGTCGCTGGTGCTGCTCACGTTCTCGTACTTCGCCGACAACGACCGCAAGGGCATCGAGCGCTGCATGGCCGACTTTGGCCGCATCCTGGAGCGGCACGAGTCCAGCGCCCGCATCCGGCGTTTCGCGGCGGTGGCGCGCACGCTGCAGCTCATCCAGCAGCGCCAGTTCTCGCAGGCCGTGGAATCCGTGCGCGGCATGGCCGGCGAGATCACCTCCAGCGGCTTCGACTTCGAGGCCGCGTGCAACCTGGGCAGCCTGCTGGCCGTGCTCGCGGTCACCTCGATCGACCTGTCCGAGGGCGAGGGCTGGGTGCGCGCGCTGGGCATGCGCTACGCCAACACGCGGGGCCTGACCGAGCTGCTGGCCAACGCCTGCGGCCTGCACACACCTTACGGAGAGATGGTGCGCGACTGCCTCGTGCAGATCAACAAGACCGCCGAGGCCGCCATGGCACAAAGCCTGGCCGGCGACCCGGCGGGCGCCGTGAACCACCTGCTGCAGCAGGCCGGGCACACGCTCAACTCCAAGCTGGTGGACATGTCCCAGCAGGTGCTGCTGCGCCACCGCGCGCGCATGGCCTCGCCCGAAACTCTGCAGGACGCCATCGACGCGCTGCGCACGCGTGTGGGCACCGCGCCCACGCGGGCGATCCTGGGGCAGGACAGCGAACGCCGGCCCGGCGGCGTGGTGCTGCGCGTGCGCGGCGGCGGCGATGAGCCCACCCGCATCCCGTCGCCGCCCCAGGACAGCCTGGCCCCCGACCCCGCCGAGCCTCCCGACCCCGCGGCCGCGCTGCGCCTGCGGCCGGTCTGAAAATCCCGGGAACGCCGCTGGACGGGCGCCCCTCCGGTGCCATCGGCGACGCGCCTGGCGCCCCCCAAGCCTCAGGCCTGCCCGGCGAACCGGGGCAACAGCAGGCAGGCTTCGGCGTTCGACGCGGAAAAACAGGCGTCCGCGGCGGCCTGCCAGGGTAGCCACCGGAACGCATCGTGCTCGCGCGGGCTGAGCACGACCGGGGTGCCTGAAGGCACGCGCAGCCCGAACACACGCTCCCGGTTGCGCACCACGCCGGGCGCGTAGCGGTACAGCCACTGCGGCCAGATGTCGTAGACGTTCTCCAGCGCCCAATCGGTCAGCACGCAGCCGGGTGACCGCGCATCGATGCCGGTTTCCTCCGCCACCTCGCGGCGGGCCGTCTCCTCAAAAGGCTCCTCCAGGCGGTCCTTGCTGCCGGTGACGGACTGCCAGTGCCCCTCGCCGCCCACGCGGCGAATCAGCAGCACCTCCAGCGCCGGGGTGTGGATCACCACCAGCACCGACTCCGGGAGCTTGCAGGGCCGCTGCGCTGCCACCATGGCGCCCTCCTCACCCGCCCCTGGAGCGCGTGGCGGCGGCGGTGGTGGGCACGGGCGGGGGCAATTCCTTGGCCTGCAGCGCACGCACCTGCACCACCAGCTGGTTGTGCGCATCCAGGAACGCCGCGGCGATGACCTTGCCCTCGTTGGTATTGCTCCAGCCCGCCCCCGCCGCGCCACCGAGCTTGCCGAACACGAGCCCGCCCACCCCCAGGTCGGTGGTGCGTGCCGCCCCGGTGGCCGCGGCCACCTGCTCGGTGGTTTCGTTGTCGGACAGCAGCAGGGCCGTCTGCGCCTCCTTGAACTTGACCTGCTCCACCAGACCGGCCAGGCCGGCAATGTCGCGCAGCACCGGAATCATCGCGATCACCCCGGCCAGGCCGCGCCCCGCATCCTGCTCGCTGAAGGTCAGGCTGGGGGTGAGCGTGTACTGCGCCTCATAGCCCTTGCCCTTGGCCACGGTGGAGTTGTTCTTGCGCAGGATGCCGGAGTCCTTCAGGTCCTGCTCCTGGATGGTGCCGCGCAGGCCGGCCGAGCGGTCCACCACCCGAAAGCAGCCGCTTTGCTGCGCCAGCAGCTTGACCAGGGGCACGGGGGATGCCGGCAGGTGGTAGCCCGAACCCACGGTGTAGCCGTTGGGGTTCTCGGCCAGCGCCAGCGTGGCCACGGGTGCTTCGCAGCGGACCAGCTCGCGGGCGGCGTTCTGCGCGCCCTGGGGCCCGGCCGAACCGGTGACCACCGAGCCGCCCTGGCCCAGTTCGGTCTTTTTTTCGCCGCAGCCCGCCAGGGCCAGCAGCAACACCCCTGCCAGCAGGGCCGGGATCGTCATGGAACGCATGGAAGGCTTCCTTTCAACGCTGGGGAACCAGCCAAGAAAAAAGCGGCATGGGGCCGAGGCCCCTGCCGCTTTGTGGTGCGATGCCGCCGGAGTGCATCTGCGGGATCGATCTGGCGGATGCCCCGGATCAGGCCGCCTTGATGGCGTCGGGGTTGCGCAGGCGGATGTGCAGCTCGCGCAGCTGCTTTTCGTCCACCGGCGAAGGCGCCTGCGTCAGCAGGTCCTGCGCACGCTGGGTCTTGGGGAACGCGATCACGTCACGGATCGACTCTGCGCCGGTCATCAGCGTGATCAGGCGGTCCAGGCCGAAGGCGAGGCCACCATGCGGAGGCGCGCCGTACTGCAGCGCGTCCAGCAGGTAGCCGAACTTGACCTGTGCGTCTTCGGGCGTGATCTTGAGGGCATCGAACACCTTCTTTTGCACATCGGCGCGGTGGATACGCACCGAGCCGCCACCCAGCTCCCAGCCGTTGAGCACCATGTCGTAGGCCTTGGCGATGCACTTGCCAGGGTCCGTGTCCATCAGGTCCTCATGGCCATCCTTGGGCGACGTGAAGGGGTGGTGCACGGCGGCCCAGCGGTCGTTCTCTTCGTCATGCTCGAACATCGGAAAGTCCACCACCCACAGCGGTGCCCAACGGCTTTCGAACAGGCCGTTCTTCTTGCCGAAGTCGCTGTGGCCGACCTTCAGGCGCAGTGCGCCGATGGAGTCGTTGACGATCTTTTCCTTGTCGGCACCGAAGAACAGCAGGTCGCCATCCTGGGCGCCGGTGCGCTTCAAGATCTCGGCGATGGCTGCGTCGTGCAGGTTCTTGACGATGGGGGACTGCAGGCCTTCGCGGCCGTTGGCCACCTCGTTGACCTTGATCCAGGCCAGGCCCTTGGCGCCGTAGATCTTCACGAACTCGGTGTAGGCGTCGATCTCGCCGCGCGAGATCTGCGCGCCGCCCGGCACGCGCAGGGCGACCACGCGGCCGCCCTTGGTGGTGGCGGGCGCGGAGAACACCTTGAAGTCCACGTCCTTCATCACTTCGGTCAGCTCGGTGAATTCGAGCTTCACGCGCAGGTCGGGCTTGTCGGAACCGAAGCGGAAAGCCGCCTCCTGGTAGGTCATGATGGGGAACTCGCCCAGGTCCACGCCCAGCTGGGTCTGGAACACCTCGGCGATCATGCGCTGGAAGATCGCGCGGATCTCTTCCTCGCCCAGGAACGAGGTCTCGCAGTCGATCTGCGTGAACTCGGGCTGGCGGTCGGCACGCAGGTCTTCGTCGCGGAAGCACTTGGTGATCTGGTAGTAGCGGTCATAGCCGGCCACCATCAGCATCTGCTTGTACAGCTGGGGCGACTGGGGCAGCGCGAAGAACTGGCCATCGTGCACGCGGCTCGGGACCAGGTAATCGCGCGCGCCTTCGGGCGTGCTCTTGCCCAGCATGGGCGTCTCGATGTCGATGAAGCCTTCCTTGTCCAGGAAGTTGCGCACCTGGATGGCCGTCTTGTAGCGCAGCATCATGTTGCGCTGCATGTGCGGGCGGCGCAGGTCCATCACGCGGTGCGTGAGGCGGGTGGTCTCCGACAGGTTCTCGTCGTCCATCTGGAACGGAGGCGTGACCGAGGGGTTGAGCACGTTCAGCTCGTGGCACAGCACTTCGATCTGGCCGCTCTTGAGCTTGTCGTTGGTGGTGCCGTCGGGACGGGGGCGCACCAGCCCCTTGACCTGCACGCAGAACTCGTTGCGCACATCTTCGGCGGTCTTGAACATGTCGGCACGGTCCGGGTCGCACACCACCTGCACGTAGCCTTCGCGGTCGCGCAGGTCGATGAAGATCACGCCGCCATGGTCGCGGCGACGGTTCACCCAGCCCGACAGGGTGACGGTTTGGCCCATCAGGGCTTCGGTCACAAGACCGCAATAGTGGGAACGCATGGCCATGGCAGAAACTTCCGGCGCCCAGGGGGCGCGTTAAGGGGATTACTTACTTGGATGAAACGAGCGTCGGGTCCGCCGGAGCGACCACGCCCATCGAAACAATGTATTTGAGGGCGGCGTCCACGCTCATGTCGAGCTCGACGCAGTCGCTCTTGCGCAGCATCACGAAATACCCGCCCGTGGGATTGGGCGTGGTGGGCACGTACACGCTCACGAATTCGTCGCGCAGGTAGGCCGCCACCTCGCCGTTGGGCGCCCCGGTGACGAAGGCCACGGTCCAGACGCCCTCGCGCGGCCACTGCACCAGCACGGCCTTGCGAAACGCGTTGCCGCTTTCGGAGAACAGCGTGTCCGACACCTGCTTGACGCTGGAGTAGATGGAGCGCACGACCGGGATGCGGTGCACCAGGGCATCGCCCCACTGCACGAGCTTGCGGCCCGCGAAGTTGCTGGCGATGGCGCCCACCACCAGCAGGATGAGCAGCGTGAGGACCACGCCGAAGCCGGGAATGTGGATTCCCAGCAGCTTGTCGGGGTGCCATGCGCCCGGCAGGATCTGCAGGGTCTGGTCGAGCGTGCTCACGATCCAGTTGAGCACCCACGCCGTGATGACCCCTGGCACGATCACCAGAAGGCCGGTCAACAGCCATTTGCGCAAGGCAGCCATGAAGGTACTCAGTTCGACGAAGGGGTTGTGGAGGTTGAACCGCCGCCAGCGCTTGGTGTAGCTGCGCTGGATGCTTCTTTTTTAGGAGCATCTCCGGTGCTGGCGGGAGCGGGCGCGTCGGACTTCGACTCCGGCTTGGCCTCGGTGGCAGGGGCGGAATTCCCGCCGTTGCCGCCGCGGAAATCCGTCACATACCAGCCGGAGCCCTTGAGCTGGAAACCCGCCGCGGTCACCTGCTTGGAAAAGGCCTGCGCGCCGCAGGCGGGGCAGACCGTCAGGGGCGCGTCGGAGATTTTTTGCAGCACATCCTTGGCATGGCCGCAGGAGCCGCATTTGTAGGCGTAGATAGGCATGTCAGAGTGTTGAGGGAAAGTGCAAAACCCTCAATTATAGGCGGCATGCCCCCGGCCACCGTGTCACTCCGTGCCGACGAGCCTGTGGTGCGCCGCATGGCTGTTGCGGATGGCCTGCGGGCCCAGCGAGCCGATCAGCATGCCCGCCAGCGCGGCCAGCAGCCCTGCCAGCTGGGCGGGGAAGACCGCGCCCGCGGGCGTGGCCAGGAACAGCAGCCAGGTCAGCAAGCCCAGCACGATCGCGAAGATGGCGCCCTGCGTCGTGGCGCGCTTCCAGTACAGGCCAAACACCAGGGGCACGAAGGCCCCCACCAGCGGCACCTGATAGGCGCCGGACACCAGCTCATAGATCGACGTGCCCTGCATGTAGATGGCATACGCCAGCACGAGCGCACTGAACACCAGCGTGGTGACGCGCATGGTGCGCAGGTGCTGCCTGTCCGAGCTGTGCGGGCGGAACTGGCGCCAGATGTTCTCGGTGAACGTGACGCTGGGCGCCAGCAGCGTGGCCGACGCGGTGGATTTGAGGGCCGAGAGCAGCGCGCCGAAGAACAGCACCTGCATCACGAAGGGCATCTTGGACAGCACCAGCGTGGGCAGCACCTTCTGCGGGTCGTCCTTGAGCAGCTCGGCCGTCTCGGCGGGCATGATGATCAGCGCGCTGGCCACGAGGAACATGGGCACGAAGGCGAACAGGATGTAGCAGATGCCCCCGATCACCGGGCCGCGCGTGGCGGCCTGGATGTTGTTGGCCGACATCACGCGCTGGAACACGTCCTGCTGCGGAATCGAGCCGAACATCATGGTGACCCCCGCCGCGATGAAGAACACCACGTCATGGAACTTGGGCTCGGGCAGGAAGCGGAACAGCTCGCGGCTGGACGCGAACTCGATGACCTTGCCGGCACCGCCCGCCATGTTGCCCGCGAACACCGCGATCACGGCCAGCCCCACCACCAGGATGATCATCTGGATGAAGTCGGTCACCGCCACCGACCACATGCCGCCAAACAGCGTGTAGGCCAGGATGGAGACCACGCCGATGGTCATGCCCACGGGGATGCTGATGGCGCCGGCCGACAGCAGGTTGAACACCAGCCCCAGCGCCGTGACCTGGGCAGACACCCAGCCCAGGTAGCTGAGCATGATGATGAGGGAGCAGACGATCTCCACCGTGCGGCCATAGCGCTCGCGGTAGTAGTCGCTGATGGTGAGCAGCGTCATGCGGTAGAGCTTGCCCGCGAAGAACAGGCCCACCAGGATCAGGCAGAAGCCGGCGCCGAAGGGGTCTTCGACCACGTTGCCCAGCCCGCCCTCGATGAACTTGGCCGGGATGCCCAGCACCGTTTCCGAGCCGAACCACGTTGCAAACGTGGTGGTGATGATCATGTACAGCGGCAGATGGCGCCCTGCAATGGCGAAATCCGCGGCATTCTTGACTCGCCGGGCTGCCAGCAGGCCGATGGCGATGGTGATCAACAGATAGACAATGACCAGGGTCAACAGCACGGCATGCTCCTCGATGTCGCGAAGGGGTGGGGAAGGGAAACCTAGAAAATCCGGAAACGCAGAAGCACTTGCAACTGCTGTACCAGCATCAGCGACAGCAGGCCCAGCACGAAGCCCGCGCCCACGTAGATGATGCCCTGCAGCAGGCGGTTGGTGCGCTTTTGCGCGGCCAGCAGTTCCAGCAGCTCGCGCCGCTGGTCCTGCGGCTTGTGGCGCAGGTAGTCGTACAGCAGCCGGGGCAGCTCGGGAATCAGCTTGGCGTAGTGCGGCGCCTCGGCGCGCAGCTCACGCAGCACGCGCTGCGGTCCCATCTGCTCGAGCATCCACTTCTCCAGGAAGGGCTTGGCCGTGCTCCACAGGTCCAGCTCAGGGTCGAGCTCGCGGCCCAGGCCTTCGATGTTGAGCAGTGTCTTTTGCAGGAGCACGAGCTGGGGCTGGATTTCCACATGGAACCGGCGCGAGGTCTGGAAGAGCCGCATCAGCACCATGCCCAGCGAGATTTCCTTGAGCGGCCGGTCGAAGTACGGCTCGCACACCGCGCGGATCGCCGATTCCAGATCGTTGACCCGCGTTTCGGGCGGCACCCAGCCGCTTTCGATGTGCAGTTCGGCCACGCGCTTGTAGTCGCGGCGAAAGAACGCCACGAAGTTCTGCGCGAGGTACTCCTTGTCAGATTCGGTGAGGGTGCCCACGATGCCGAAGTCAAGCGAGATGTAGCGCCCGAAGGTCGCCGGGTCCAGGCTCACCTGGATGTTGCCCGGGTGCATGTCGGCGTGGAAGAAGCCGTCGCGGAACACCTGGGTGAAGAAGATCGTGACGCCGTCGCGCGCCAGCTTGGGGATGTCCACCCCGGCATCGCGCAGGCGCTCCGTCTGGCTGATGGGCACGCCGTTCATGCGCTGCATCACCATGACCTCGGGGTGGCAGAAGTCCCAGAACATCTCGGGGATCAGCACCAGGTCCAGCCCCTGCATGTTGCGGCGCAGCTGCGCGGCGTTGGCGGCCTCGCGCACCAGGTCCAGCTCATCGTGCAGGTAGTTGTCGAACTCGGCCACCACCTCGCGGGGCTTCAGGCGCTTGCCATCCGCCGACAGGTTCTCCACCCAGCCGGCCATCATGCGCATGAGGCCCAGGTCTTTCTCGATCACCGGCAGCATGCCGGGGCGAAGCACCTTGACCGCCACCTCGCGCTCGATGCCGTGGCGGTCGCGCAGCGTGGCGAAGTGCACCTGCGCGATCGAGGCGCTGGCCACCGGCACGCGATCGAAGGACGTGAAGACCTCATCCACGGGCCTGCGGAACGCCCGCTCGATGGTGGCGATCGCCACCTCGGGATCGAACGGGGGCACGCGGTCCTGCAGCCGGGCGAGCTCGTCGGCCACGTCGGGCGGCAGCAGGTCGCGCCGGGTCGAAAGCACCTGGCCGAACTTGACGAAGATGGGCCCCAGCCGCTCCAGCGCCAGGCGAAGCCGCTGGCCCCGGGGGGCGTCCAGGTTGCGCCCGAACGACAGGATGCGCGACACCGGCCGCAGCCAGGGCTTCTGGAAGCTGTCGAGCACCAGGCCGTCCAGGCCGTACCGGAACCCCACCCAGAGGATGGCGGCGCCCCGCAGGAATTGCTTCATGCGCCGGCCCGGTCGGAGCCGCTGGCCGGCGCTGCCGGCATGGGGGGCACGGGCACGGCCGCAAAGGACGACGGCGCCACGCGCGCGCCCACGAACTGGCGCAGCGCCTGCGCGGCGCGGCGCGCAACCTGCGCCACCGTGTGCGCCGGGGCATCGCCGATCACGCGTGCGAGGTCTTCCTCGACATCCCAGCGCACATGGTCGACCAGCCAGTTGATCTCGGCGGCCAGCTGCACATCGCCTTCGATGCGGATGGAGGGCTTGTCCCCCCGCAGGGCCGCCTGGGCGAGCGTGAGCGGCGAGCTCTCGGTCACTTCAAGGCGCAGGTCGGGCGCCGCGGTCTCGGGCGCCAGGTTGAACAGGCCGGCGGGCGTGATGACAAGCGCCATCGAATAGGCGCGCCACTGCACGCGGGCGATGCGCCCCTTCTGGCGCACCAGGCGGTCAGTGGCCTCCTTTTCCTGCATCAGGACATGGTTGAGGAACAGCACCATGCGCTGCTGCATCTCGTGCACCAGCCACTGCGGAGGTTGGGGGCCGGCGGCCACACGCTCGAAGAGGCCGTCCAGAAACGAAAAAGGGGACTGTGGTGTTGCCATAGTCCCCGATTATTCCCTGAACTGGGATAGCCCCAAATGGGGGTATCTCCTTTATTACTGCAGGGCCTGCACCCCTGCCACCAGCCAGCCGCTGCTGCCCGCCTTGGGCTTGGTCATGTTCCAGACCTCGCGGAACGGGCTCGGGCCCGCGGAGGGCTCCTCGCGGATCATGCCGGAGAACTCGACGCTGGCCATGTAGCCGTCGCCCAGGTCCTCGATGCCCAGCAGCTGGGCCTCGATCATGACCACGTCCGTGTGGTTGGGCTGCACGCCGCGGTGCGCTTCGCGCTCGGTCAGCTGGGTGCGGATCTCGTCCAGCATGCTGTCCGTCATCATGGAACGCAGCGTGGTGATGTCCGAGCGGTCCCAGGCGGCCTGCAGCGTGACGAAGTTGCGCTTGGCGGCGGACAGGAACCCTTCGGTGTCGAAATCGGCCGGAACGCCCCAGTTCTGCGAGCCCGACAGACCCGAACCGATGACCACACCCGTGCCGGCCCCGCCCTGCGCTGCGCGCGAGGCATCGAACGCCATGCTGCTGCGCTCCCAGGGGCGCGCCGAGGCGTCGTTGCCCACGTTGTTGGGGCTGTACTGCGGAGGCACCTGCGCAGCCGCCGGCGAGGCGGCCCCTGCCCCCTGGAAGGCGAACGGCGCGCCTCCAGCGGCACCACCGCCCTGGCTGGCGCCACTGCGCGCGCGCATCACCATCTTGAAGATGGCGAACGCGGCCAGCGCCAGCAGCGCGATCATCAAAATATTGCCGAACCCTGCGCCCAGGCCCAGCGAACTGGCCAGCCAGGCCAGGCCCAGGCCCGCGGCCAGGCCACCCAGCATCGCGCCCCAGGGCTTCTTCGCAGCCGCGGCGGCGGGTGCCGCGCCCGCCGTGGCCGGCTTGGCGCCTGCCGCATTGGTCGCGTTCTGTGCCGGAGCCCCCGGCGTTGCGGGCGGCGTTGCCGACTCGCGCTGCGTCACATTGCTCGACTGCTTGCCCACCGATTTGCCGCCAGCCAGTCGCCGGGCGTCGGCATCGGCGTGTGCAAACGCCAGCATCGCGACCAACACCACAGACCACAGTTTCATCATGACTTCTCCGTCTCCGTTAATGACCGAGCGAAACGCTCACTCAGCACTTGATTCCAACATGCAGGGCCACGATTCCCCCCGTCATGTTGTGATAGTCCACATGCCCAAAGCCATTTTTCTGCATGAGGCTTTTGAGTTCTTCCTGTCCCGGGTGCATGCGGATGGACTCCGCCAGGTAGCGGTAGCTGGCATCGTCGCCCGCCACCAGCTTGCCCAGCTGGGGCAGCACCTTGAACGAATACCAGTCGTACACTTTTTCCAGCGGCTTGGCCACCTTCGAGAATTCGAGCACCAGCAGCTTGCCGCCGGGCTTGAGCACGCGGCACATCTCGGCGATGGCCTGGTCCTTGTGCGTCATGTTGCGCAGGCCGAAGGCCACGCTCACCACGTCGAAATGCGCCTCCGGGAACGGCAGCTTTTCGGCATCGCAGACCAGCGTGGGCAGCACCACGCCCGCATCGATGAGACGGTCGCGGCCCACGCGCAGCATGGCTTCGTTGATGTCGGTATGCACCACGCGCCCCGTGGCGCCCACCTTCTTCGAAAATGCCAGCGCGAGATCGCCCGTGCCGCCCGCGATGTCCAGCACCTGGCTGCCCTCGCCGAGGTTGGCCACCATCACGGTGTAGGCCTTCCAGGCGCGGTGCAGGCCGGCCGACATGAGGTCGTTCATCACATCGTATTTGGAGGCGACCGAATCGAACACGCCACGCACGCGGCGCGCCTTTTCCTGCTCGTCGACCGACTGAAAACCAAAATGTGTGGTGCTCATAAGAATCATGCTAGGCGCGCAAGCGCCAGAGGTACAGCGACAACCCCGCACTGAAATGGGGCTTGTGTCGCAATTAGGACAACGCCATCAAAGAGAAAACAGCCGCTACCGCTTGCCTATATTGCGCCGGCAGCTCTTCTTTCAATAGCACATTGGTCAACAAGGGCTTAGGGTCTGCCCTTCAGTGACCGCCACAGGCATGCCCGCCTGCACCACCCTTGGGCGCCATCGGCGCGTCGCGGTCCACGCCCGCCGCGGCCAGGCGCTCGGTGTACTGCGTCCACAGCGCGTCCTGCTTCTGGCCCAGTTCGTAGAGGTAGTCCCAGGTGAAGATGCCGCTGTCGTGGCCGTCCGAGAACGTGGGCTTGACCGCGTAGTTGCCCACGGGCTCCAGGTTGACCAGCGTGACCTCCCGCTTGCCCGTCTGCAGCACTTCCTGGCCCGGGCCATGACCCTGCACTTCGGCCGACGGTGAATACACCCGCATCAGCTCAAACGGAATGCGGAACGTGGCGTCATCGGAGAACCCCACTTCGAGCACCCGTGATGCTTCGTGCACCGTGATTGCCTGCGGCGTGGGCGCGCCCGCTTTCAAACCTGCCATGGATTCACCTGTGAGAAAACTGTTGTCAGAAAAGGCGGTTGTGATTGTCCCACCCGCCGCAGACCCCACCGCCCAGAGGGCCGGCAGACGCACCGACTCCTGACAGAGCGCCAGTCACGCAGTAGCCAGGGTCGCCAGTTGCTGGCGCAAGGCGCTTTCCAGCGCGGGCAGCAGCGCCTGCACGGCAGCCTCTTGCGCCACAGGGCTGGGCCGCTGCGCAGCCGCCCACACGGGTGAGGGAAAGTGACTGTCCCAGTCAAACCGCGCAATCACATGCCAGTGCAGGTGCGGCACCATGTTGCCCAGCGCCGCGATGTTGACCTTGGTGGGCGACAGGTGCTGGCGCAGGGCCCGCTCCACCACCGTCACGGCCTCCATGCAGTGGGCACGTTCGGCAGCAGCCAGGTCAGAGAACTCGGCCACATGCGCATTCCAGACCACGCGGTAGAAGGCAGGAAACCCCGCCTCCTGCGCACGGATGACACGCAGTCGCTCACCGCGCCAGACCAGTGCGCCACCATCTTCAGCGCACAACGGGCAGGCCGTCACACCAGCACCCGCTCGATGCCGCCGTTGTTGGCGCGCTGCACATAGTCCGGCATCCAGTTCTCGCCCAGGATTTCGCGCGCCATCTCGACCACGATGTAGTCGGCCTCGAGCAGGCCGTTGTTCAGGTCGCCTTCGTAGCGGTTCAGGCCCTGCAGGCAGCTGGGGCAGCTGGTGAGGATCTTCACGTTGTCCTGCGCGCCCACTGCGCCGCTGGCACGCAGCTGGGCCTCGCCCTTCTTGATTTCTTCTTCCTTGCGGAAGCGCACCTGCGTGGACACATCCGGGCGCGTCACGCCCAGCGTGCCCGACTCGCCGCAGCAGCGCTCGCTCTTCAAGACCTGCTCGCCCACCAGCGCCTTCACGGTCTTCATCGAGTCCTGCAGCTTCATGGGGTTGTGGCAAGGCTCGTGGTACAGGTAGGCACCCTTGCCCTGCAGCTGGATGCCCTTTTCCAGCAGGTACTCGTGGATGTCGATGATGCGGCTGCCCGGGAAGATCTTGCCGAACTCGTAGCCCTGCAGCTGGTCGTAGCAGGTGCCACAGCTCACCACCACGGTCTTGATGTCGAGGTAGTTGAGCGTGTTGGCCACGCGGTGGAAGAGCACCCGGTTGTCGGTGATCATCTTCTCGGCCTTGTCGAACTGGCCGCTGCCGCGCTGCGGGTAGCCGCAGCACAGGTAGCCCGGCGGCAGCACGGTCTGCACGCCCGCATGCCACAGCATGGCCTGCGTGGCCAGACCCACCTGCGAGAACAAGCGCTCCGACCCGCAGCCGGGGAAGTAGAACACCGCCTCCGTCTCGGCCGTGGTGGCCTGCGGGTCGCGGATGATGGGCACGTAGTCCTTGTCCTCGATGTCGAGCAGCGCGCGCGCCGTCTTCTTGGGCAGGCCGCCGGGCAGCTTCTTGTTGATGAAGTGGATCACCTGCTCCTTGATCGGCGCCGTGCCCACCGTGGCCGGCGGCTTGGCCGTCTGCCTGCGGCCCACCTTGCGCAGCAGGTCCACGGCCAGGCGCTGGGCCTTGAAGCCCACGTCCACCATGGCCGAACGCATGAACTTGATGGTGTCCGGATTCGTGGCGTTGAGCATGGTCATCGCCAGCGCGTTGCCGGGGCGGAAGGTTTTCTTGCCCATCTTGCGCAGCAGGTTGCGCATGTTCATGGTGACGTCGCCGAAGTCGATCTTCACCGGGCAGGGGCTCTCGCACTTGTGGCACACCGTGCAGTGGTCCGCCACGTCCTCGAACTCCTGCCAGTGCTTGATGCTCACGCCGCGGCGGGTCTGCTCTTCGTACAAAAACGCCTCGACCAGCAGCGAGGTGGCCAGGATCTTGTTGCGCGGGCTGTACAGCAGGTTGGCGCGTGGCACGTGCGTGCTGCACACGGGCTTGCACTTGCCGCAGCGCAGGCAGTCCTTGACCGAATCGGCGATCGCGCCGATGTCGCTCTGCTGCATGATCAGCGACTCGTGCCCCATGAGGCCGAAGCTGGGCGTGTAGGCATTGGTCAGGTCGGCATGCAAGGCGGCGGGCCTGAAAGCCGGCTTGGAAGCCAGATGGGCCTCCAGCGCTTTCCCATCCAGCGCAGGCAGCTCCTGATTTCGGAGCAATTTTCCTTTGTTGAAGCGCCCTTCGGGGTCCACCCGCTGCTTGTACTGCGCGAACGGCAGCAGCTCGGCGTCGGTCAGGAACTCCAGCTTGGTGATGCCGATGCCGTGCTCACCCGAGATCACGCCGTCCAGGCTGCGCGCCAGCACCATGATGCGCTCGACCGCCTCGTGCGCGGTCTGCAGCATTTCATAGTCGTCGCTGTTGACCGGCAGATTGGTGTGCACGTTGCCGTCGCCGGCGTGCATGTGCAGCGCCACCCAGACTCGGCCCTTGAGCACGCGCTTGTGGATGGCCGTGGCTTCGTCCAGGATGGGCTGGAACGCCGCGCCCGCGAAGATGCCCGACAGCGGCGCGCGCAACTGGGTCTTCCAGCTCGCGCGCAGGGTGTGGTCCTGCAGCTGCGGGAACAGGGGTTCGACATCCTGCAGCCAGCCGGCCCACAGCGCGCGCACCTCGGCCACCAGCGCCAGGGCTTGCGCCACGCGGTCCTCCAGCAGTTCGGCCGAGGGGATTTCGCTCGCGTCGTCGTGCTTGCCCAGCGGCAGGTTGCCGCGCTCGAAGAACTCGGTGAGCGCGTCGCACAGCTTGATCTTGTTGCGCAGGGACAGCTCGATGTTGATGCGCTCGATGCCGTCGGTGTACTCGGCCATGCGCGGCAGCGGGATCACCACGTCTTCGTTGATCTTGAAGGCGTTGGTGTGGCGGCTGATGGCGGCCGTGCGCTTGCGGTCCAGCCAGAATTTCTTGCGCGCCTCGGGGCTGATGGCGATGAAGCCTTCGCCGCTGCGCGAGTTGGCGATGCGCACGACCTCGCTGGTGATGCGCGCCACGTCGTCGGCGTTGTCGCCCGCGATGTCGCCGAACAGCACCATCTTGGGCAGGCCGCCCCCGTGCTTCTTGCTCTTGGTGGCGTAGCCCACCGCTTTCAGGTAGCGGTCGTCCAGGTGCTCCAGGCCGGCCAGCAGCACGCCCGAGCGCTTTTGCTCGGCGAACATGAAGTCCTTGATCTCCACGATGCTGGGCACGGCGTCCTTGGCGTTGCCAAAGAACTCCAGGCACACGGTGCGCGTGTGCTCGGGCATGCGGTGCACCACCCAGCGCGCGCTGGTGATCAGGCCGTCGCAGCCTTCCTTCTGGATGCCGGGCAGGCCCGAGAGGAACTTGTCCGTCACGTCCTTGCCCAGGCCTTCCTTGCGGAAGGTGCGGCCCGGGATGGCCAGGCGCTCGGTGCGCACGGGCGTCTTGCCGTCGGCCTCGAAGTACTGCAGCTCGAAGGTGGCCGTCTCCACGTCATGGATCTTGCCCATGTTGTGGTCCAGGCGGGTCACCTCGAGCCACTGGGCGTCGGGCGTGACCATGCGCCAGCTGGCCAGGTTGTCGAGCGCCGTGCCCCACAGCACGGCCTTCTTGCCGCCCGCGTTCATGGCGATGTTGCCGCCGATGCACGACGCCTCGGCGCTGGTCGGGTCCACGGCAAACACAAAACCTGCGCGCTCGGCCGCATCGGCCACGCGCTGGGTGACCACGCCGGCCTCGGTCCACACCGTGCCCACTTCGCGGTCCATGCCCGGCAGGCGGCGCATCTCCACCTCGGTCATGGCTTCGAGCTTTTCGGTGTTGATGACCACGCTTTTCCACGTCAGCGGGATGGCGCCGCCGGTGTAGCCGGTGCCGCCTCCGCGGGGAATGATGGTCAGGCCCAGTTCGATGCAGCCCTTGACCAGGCCTGCCATCTCGGTTTCCGTGTCCGGCGTGAGCACCACGAACGGGTATTCGACGCGCCAGTCGGTCGCGTCGGTCACGTGGCTCACGCGCGAGAGGCCGTCGAACTTGATGTTGTCCTTGGCCGTCAGGCGGCCCAGGGTCTTCTGGATCTGGCGGCGCAGCTGCGCGGCCTGCTCGAAGGTGGCGTTGAATTCGGCCACGGCGCGGCGCGCCGCCACCACCAGCTCGCCGACCAGGCGGTCGCGCCCGGCGTCGTCGTCGGGGGTGCGGCGCTTGTCGATCTCGGCCAGGCGGTGCTGCAGGGCATCGACCAGCAGCTTGCGGCGGTTGGGGTTGTCCAGCAGGTCGTCCTGCAGGTAGGGGTTGCGCTGCACCACCCAGATATCGCCCAGCACTTCGTACAGCATGCGGGCGGAGCGCCCGGTGCGGCGCTCCTTGCGCAATTGGTCCAGCACGTCCCAGGCCGGGGACCCCAGCAGGCGGATCACGATCTCCCGGTCGGAGAACGAGGTGTAGTTATAGGGAATCTCGCGCAGACGCACGGGCTCGGCAGCCTGCATCTGCAAGGCAGCCAACGCAATCGGAACATTCATGGGGGTCTACCTGGGGTGGGGGCGTGATTTTATGCCACCGTGCCTTCCCTTGCCGGCGCCCGCCCCGCCCAGGCACCCCCCCCTGTTCAGAACAGCACCCGGCTGCGCAGCGTGCCGCCGACCTTCGCCAGCTTGTCCAGCGCCAGATCGGACGAGGCCGCGTCGATGTCGATGACCACGTAGCCGATCTTCTCGTTGGTCTGCAGGTACTGGGCCGAGATGTTGATCTGGTTGTCCGAGAAGATGCGGTTGATCTCCGACAGCACGCCCGGCACGTTGCGGTGGATGTGCAGCAGGCGATGCTTGCCAGGGTGCGCGGGCAGCGCGACCTCGGGGAAATTGACCGACGAGGTGCTGGTGCCGTTGTCGCTGTACTTCACGAGCTTTTCCGCCACTTCAAGGCCGATGTTGGCCTGCGCCTCCATGGTGGAGCCGCCGACATGGGGCGTGAGGATCACGTTGTCCAGCCCGCGCAGGGGCGACTGGAACTCGTCCTTGTTGGTGCGCGGCTCCACCGGGAACACATCGATGGCGGCGCCCAGCAGTTTCTTGGCCTTGAGGGCCCCGGCCAGGGCCTCGATATCCACCACCGTGCCGCGCGCGGCGTTGATGAGGATGCCCCCGGGCTTCATGGCGGCGATCTCGGCCGCGCCGATCATTCCCTCGGTGGACGGCAGCTCGGGCACGTGCAGGCTCACGATGTCGCTCTGGCCCAGCAGGTCGTGCAGATGCTGCACCTGGCGCGCGTTGCCCAGGGGCAGCTTGCTCACCACGTCGAAGAAGGCCACCTGCATGCCCATGGCCTCGGCCAGCACCGACAGCTGCGTGCCGATGGAGCCGTAGCCCACGATGCCCAGCGTCTTGCCCCGGATCTCATAGGCGTTGTCGGCCGACTTGAGCCAGCCCCCACGGTGGGCCACCGCGTTTTTCTCCGGAATGCCGCGCAGCAGCAGGATGGCCTCGGCCAGCACCAGCTCGGCCACCGAACGGGTGTTGGAATACGGGGCATTGAAAACGGCAATGCCGCGCTCGCGCGCCGCGTTCAGGTCCACCTGGTTGGTGCCGATGCAAAAACAGCCCGCGGCCACCAGCTTGTGCGCCTGCGCAAACACCTCCTCGGTGAGCTGCGTGCGCGAACGGATGCCCACGAAGTGCACGTCGGCAATCTTGCGCTTGAGTTCGTCGTCGGGCAGCGCGCCGGACACCGTCTCGATCTGGGTGTAGCCGGCACCGCGGATCACATCCACCGCGGAAGGGTGGATGCCCTCGAGCAACAGGAATTTGATCTTGTTCTTGTCCAGCGAATTGATGGCCATGGCAATAAGGAAGAAGGAGGAGAGGGGGAAAAGAAACCGGCGCGCGACGACGCGAACGAACCGGCGCGGCAGAGGCCTGCGCGCGACCGACAGCATGGTGCATTGCACAAAACCTTGCAAGCCTCGGCAAATGCGCCACACCTTGTCACAAAAGAGTCACAATCGCTTCCCTCATGGGGACCCCAAGGGGTTTCCCCGGTTGTTGCAAGCGACAGGCTCATGCGACAACGACATATCAATGTCACATCGGCTGCATAGCATCCGGCCCTTGTGCTTTTTGTCATCCTCGGAGGAAATATTCATGCAAACGAAGCATCTGGCGGTCTGCGCTGCCATCGCCATGTCAGCGTGCCTGCCTGCACAAGCCCAGGCTCAGGCGCCGGTCGAGATTCAGTGGTGGCATTCGATGAGCGCAGCGCTCGGCGATTGGGTCAACGACCTGGCAAAACAGTACAACGCGAGCCAGACCAAGTACAAGGTCGTGCCCACCTACAAGGGCACGTATGACGAATCGATGACGGGTGCCATCGCCGCGTTCCGTGCGGGCAATGCACCCCACATCCTCCAGGTGTTCGAAGTAGGCACCGCCACCATGATGGCCAGCAAGGGTGCCATCGTGCCCGCGGCCAAGGTGCTCAACGACGGCGGCTTCAAGTTCGACCCCACCCAGTACGTGTCGGCCGTGGCCGGCTACTACACCGCGCCCAACGGCCAGATGCTGAGCTACCCGCTCAACAGCTCCACCACCATCTTCTATTACAACAAGGACGCCTTCAAGAAGGCGGGCCTGGACCCCAACACCCCGCCCAAGACATGGCCCGAGGTGTTCGCCGCCGCGTCCAAGCTCAAGGCCAGCGGCCACAGCTGCCCGTTCACCACGAGCTGGATCAGCTGGACGCAGCTGGAGAGCTTCTCGCTGTGGCACAACACGCTGTTCGCGTCCAAGAACAACGGCTTTGACGGCAACGACGCCCAGCTGCAGATCAACACGCCGCTGCACGTGCGCCACTTCGAGAACCTGGCCAAGGCCTCCAAGGACGGCAGCTTCGTCTACAAGGGCCGCGGCAATGTGCCGGACGCCTCCTTCCCCTCGGGCGAGTGCGCCATGATCACGGGCTCGTCGGGCCTGTACGCCCGCGTGGCCAAGGAAGCCAAGTTCGCCTATGGCATCTCGGCCCTGCCCTACTACGCCGACGTGAAGGGCGCGCCCCAGAACACCGCCATCGGCGGCGCCAGCCTCTGGGTGATGGCCGGCAAGAAGTCCGAAGAGTACAAGGGCGTGGCCGACTTCCTGAACTTCCTGAACGACACCAAGGTGCAGGCGGCCAGCCACCAGCGCACGGGCTACCTGCCCGTGACCACGGCCGCCTACAAGCTCACCGAAGCCTCGGGCTTCTATGAAAAGAACCCCGGCACCGACGTCGCCGTCACGCAGATGATCCGCAAGGCCACCGACAAGTCGCGCGGCATCCGCCTGGGCAACTTCGTGCAGATCCGTTCCATCATCGACGAGGAAACCGAACAGATCTGGTCGGGCAAGAAGACCCCCAAGGAGGCGCTGGACACGGCCGTGACCCGCGGCAACGAACAGCTGGCCCGGTTCGCGCGCGCCAACAAGTAAGTTCTGACGAGCGCCTATGGATGCGACCGGGCCCTTGCGGCCTGGGGACATCGAAAGCCCGCCGCCCCTGTAAACCCCTGCGGTTCACTGGGCGGCGGGTTGTCTTTTTTTGCCGCCGGGCTGCCCCGGGGCAAAAAGCGGCCCCCCGAAGGGGCAGCGCCCCTGCGCAACAGCCAGCACGGGGGCATTTTTTGAGAGTCTGGACATGGAAAAACGCGTTCTCTTTCGCTCTGCGTGGCTGCCGTGGGTGCTTCTGGCACCCCAGCTGGCCATCATCAGCGTCTTCTTCTTCTGGCCCGCAGGCCAGGCCCTGGTGCAGTCGTTCCAGATGCAGGATTCCTTCGGCTTCTCGAGGGAATGGGTCGGTTTCGACAACTTCCGGGACCTGTTCCAGGACCCCGGCTATCTGGCGTCGTTCAAGACCACCGCCTTCTTCTCGATCCTGGTGGCGGTCAGCGGCATCAGCCTGTCGCTGATCCTGGCGATCTTCGCCGACCGCATCATCAAGGGCGCGATGGTCTACAAGACCGCGCTGCTGCTGCCCTATGCCGTGGCACCCGCCGTGGCGGGCGTGCTGTGGATGTTCATGTTCTCGCCGTCGCTCGGGGTGGTGGCCTACATGCTGCGCCAGTCGGGCTTCGACTGGAACCACATGCTCAACTCCGACCACGCCATGGCGCTGATCGTGATCGCCGCGGTGTGGAAGCAGATCTCCTACAACTTCCTGTTCTTCCTGGCGGGCCTGCAGTCCATCCCCAAGTCGCTCATCGAAGCCGCAGCCATTGATGGCGCGGGCCCCTGGCGCAGGTTCTGGAGCATCCAGTTTCCGCTGCTCTCGCCCACCACGTTCTTCCTGCTCGTGATCAACGTGGTGTATGCCTTCTTCGACACCTTCGCCATCGTGGACGCCACCACGCAGGGCGGCCCGGGCCGCGATACCGCCATCCTGGTCTACAAGGTGTACCACGATGGGTTCAAGGCCATGGACATGGGCGGATCGGCCGCGCAGTCGGTGGTGCTGATGGTGATCGTGGTGGTGCTCACCGTGATCCAGTTCCGCTACGTCGAGAAGAAAGTGCAGTACTAGATGACTCCCCCCCGAAGCGCCTGTGGCGCCTCCCCCTCGAGGGGGCTCCTCCAGCGGCCCGGCAAAGCCGGTTCCGCGGTGGCACGCGCATTGGCACTCCTTAATTCACGCATGTCTTCTTCATCGCCCCTCTCTCCTGGAGCCCTCGCATGGTAGAGCGCAGTCCTTATCTCACCGCGTTCTCGCACCTCATCATGGTGCTGGGCGTGATCATCGTCGGCTTTCCGCTGTACCTGGCCTTCGTGGCCTCGACCCACACCGCGCAGGACATCGTGCAGGTGCCCATGCCCATGGTGCCCGGCGGCAACTTCTGGCAGACCTACCACGACGCCCTGTTCGGCGGCGGCACGGGCGCGGGCTCCACCGCGCCGGTGGCGCGCATGATGTGGGTGAGCTTCGTCACCGCCATCGTCATCACGCTGGGCAAGATCGCCATCTCGCTGCTGTCGGCGTTCGCCATCGTGTACTTCCGCTTCCCCTTCAAGGGCATCTGCTTCTGGTTGATCTTCATCACGCTGATGCTGCCGGTGGAAGTGCGCATCGGCCCCACCTACCAGGTGGTGTCGGACCTGGGCATGCTCAACACGTATGCGGGCCTCACGGTGCCGCTGATCGCGTCGGCCACCGCCACGTTCCTGTTCCGGCAGTTCTTCCTCACGGTGCCCGACGAACTGGTGGAGGCCGCCCGCGTGGACGGCGCGGGCCCCATGCGCTTCTTCAAGGACATCCTGGTGCCGCTGTCGCGCACGTCGATCGCCGCGCTGTTCGTGATCCAGTTCATCTACGGCTGGAACCAGTACCTGTGGCCGCTGCTGGTGACCACCTCGGAAGACATGTACCCCGTGGTGATCGGCATCAAGCGCATGCTGGCCGGCGGCGACGCGGGCAACGAATGGAACATCGTGATGGCCACGGCCCTCCTGGCCATGCTGCCTCCGGCCTTCGTGGTGGTGGTCATGCAGCGCTGGTTCGTCAAGGGCCTGGTGGACACCGAGAAATAAGACAAAACCCCTGCCAGCGCTTATCCATTCAGCACTTGTAGCTATCAAATTCATTGCATCATGGCATCCATCTCCCTTCGCAACATCATCAAGCGCTACGGCCATGGCCCCAAGGCCAACCAGGTGATCCACGGCGTGAACGCCGAGGTCCAGGACGGCGAGTTCATCGTCATCGTGGGCCCCTCGGGCTGCGGCAAGTCCACCCTGCTGCGCATGGTCGCGGGCCTGGAGGAAATCTCCGGCGGCGAGCTTCGCATCGGCGACCGCGTGGTGAACAACCTGGAACCCGCCCAGCGTGACATCGCGATGGTGTTCCAGAACTACGCGCTGTACCCGCACATGACGAACTTCGACAACATGGCCTATGGCCTGAAGATCGCCAAGGTGCCCAAGGAGGAAATCAGGGCGCGCGTGGACAAGGCCGCCAAGATCCTCGAACTGGGCCATCTGCTCGAACGCAAGCCGCGCGAGCTGTCGGGCGGCCAGCGCCAGCGGGTGGCCATGGGCCGTGCCATCGTGCGCCAGCCCCAGGTGTTCCTGTTCGACGAGCCGCTGTCCAACCTGGACGCCAAGCTGCGCGCCCAGACCCGCCTCGAGATCCAGAAGCTGCACCGCGAACTGGGCATCACCAGCCTGTTCGTGACGCATGACCAGGTCGAGGCCATGACGCTGGCGCAGCGCATGATCGTGATGAACGCCGGCAACATGGAGCAGTTCGGCACGCCCGAAGAGGTCTACCACACGCCCGCCACCACCTTCGTGGCCAGCTTCATCGGCTCGCCGCCCATGAACCTGCTCAAGAACGCCCCCAGCGCCGCGCCCGGCACCATCCTGGGCATCCGCCCCGAGCACCTGGACGTGCGCAGCGAAGGTTGGGAAGTCAAGGTCGAGACGGTGGAGCTGCTGGGCGCCGAGCGCCTCATCTACGGCCGCATCCATGGCGAACAGATCATTGTGCGCGTGGAAGAAGGCACCCATGCGCCCGCGCCTGACTCGGTGATCCACGTGGTGCCGCGCCCAGACCGCCTGCATGCGTTCGACGCCACCACCGGAAAAAGAAAGTGACCCACCCCTGAGCGGCTTCGCCGCCTTCCCCTTCTCCCGGCTGCGCCGGAAAGGGGGACGACGCCGTCGCTGCGGGGCGGCCCTTGCTCGGCGTCCGCGCGCGGTGCCGTGCCAGTGGCCACCGCGGCGTGGCACGCAAACCACGAGGCAAGATGACCATGTCTACTCCCTGGCCCTACCCCCGCTGGATCGCCCACCGTGGCGCCGGCAAGCTGGCCCCTGAAAACACCCTGGCCGCGTTCCGGCTGGGCGCCCGGCATGGCTACCGCATGTTCGAGTGCGACGCCAAGCTGAGTGCCGACGGCGTGCCGTTCCTGATGCACGACGCCACGCTGGACCGCACCACCAACGCGGCGCAGGCGCTGGGCACCACCGCCAGCCGCACCGGGGGCGATCACCCCTGGAGCGCATTGGCCCAGCTGGACGCGGGCAGCTGGCATTCGCGCACCCACGCGGGCGAGCCGTTGCCCACCCTGGAGAACACGGCGCGCTATTGCATCGCCAACGGCTTCTTCCTGAACATCGAGATCAAGCCAACGCCCGGGGTCGAGGAAAAAACGGGCCGGGTGGTAGGGGAACATGCGGCGCGTCTGTGGCAGGGCCAGGCCGTGCAGCCCCTGTTCTCATCCTTCCAGCCCGACGCGCTGGCGGGCGCCCGGGCCACGGCCCCCCACATCCCGCGCGCGCTGCTGCTGGACACGTTGCGCGACGGCTGGCTGGACCTGGCCCGCCAGCTGGACTGCGTGGCCATCGTGTGCAACCACGCACTGTGGGATGCGGCGCTGGTCGCGCAGGTCCACGGCGCGGGCCTGCGTGCGCTGAGCTACACGGTGAACGACGACTGGGCCGCGCAGCGGCTCCTCCACCTGGAAACCGACGGCATCATCACCGACCGCGTGGACTTTTTTTCGCCCGCCACGCCCTAGGGTGTACCGTCACCCCAACCCCGTCCCAAGGCCAGCGCCACCGTGGAACCGGCTTTGCCGGGCCACCGGTGGCGTCCCCCTTCCAGGGGGAAGGCGCGCAGCGCCTCAGGGGGTCAGTCCAATTTAGCGCCCGACTTCTTCACCGCGTCGGCCCAGCGCGGCATCTCTGCAGCCAGGAATTTCGCGAAGTCGTCCGACCCCAGGAAGGCCGGGTCCGCCCCCTGAGTCACCATGCGGTTGCGCACCTCGGGCATCTGCAGCACCTGGCCGAAGGCATCGCTGAGCTTGTTGACAACATCCTTGGGTGTCCCGGCCGGAGCCAGGAAGCCGTAGAAGCCCACCACCTCGAAACCCTTGATGCCGCTCTCGATCACCGTGGGCACGTCAGGCAGCGCGGGGTTGCGCTCCTTGCTGGTCACGGCCAGGGCGCGCACCTTGCCCTGCTTGTGGTAGCTGGCGGCCTGCGGAATGCTTTCGGCCATGAACTGCACCTGGCCGCCCATGAGGTCGGTGAACGCGGGTGCGCTGCCCCGGTAGGGGATGTGCACCATGAACAGGCCGGTGGCCGTCTTGAACATCTCGGGCACCAGGTGGCTGATGCCGCCATTGCCCGCCGAGCCGAAGTTGACCTGGCCCGGCCGCGACTTGGCGTAGGCCATGAACTCCTGCAGGTTTTTGGCGGGCACGCCAGGGTTCACCAAAAGGGCCAACGGCTGCATGGCGGTGCGCGCGATGGGCACAAAATCCTTGAGCGTGGAATACGGCAGGCGGCTGTAGAGCCCGGGGTTGATCACCATCACGCCCGTGTTGGCCAGCATGATGGTGTGGCCGTCGGGCGGCGCTTTCATCACGTCCTGCGCGCCCACGGTGCCACCCGCACCGGCCTTGTAGTCCACCACCACGGGCTGGCCCAGCACGGCCTGCAGCTTGTCGGTGAGCAAGCGTGCATGCTGGTCCAGCGGACCGCCGGCCGGAAAGCCGATGACGATGCGCACGGGCTTGGAAGGAAAGGCCTGCTGGGCCTGCGCGGCCACCGACAGGGCGAGCCCCGCGGCCAGTACGGGCCAGGAATGCTTGAGCGTCATCGTGTTCTATCTCCAGGTTTTTGTGTTGTTGAGGATCGGGGAGTGTGCACCCGCCCCGCCCGGCGGCGGGTGCGGGGCATGGCACGGCATTGCGCGCGGGTGTGCGGCCGGTCAGGCCTTCCAGCCGCGCACCAGCACCCACTGGCAGGTGGCGCAGGCCACCACCAGCGCGGCATAGGTCAGCATACGGCCGTCGCGCCCCCACACCACCAGTCCGGCGGCCAGGGTTGCCACGCCCACGGTGAAGACGATCGCAAGGCGAAACCCGCCAGACAGCGGCAGGGGTGTTCTGGAGCCGATGAAGCGCCCCGACAAGGCAAGCAGCAGGGCCACGGCCGCGGCGGGTGCCACGAAGTTGAGCAGGTGATTGAAAACGTCCAGAGGACCCATGGAATTGACCCACATCAAGGCTTGAACAGGCAAGGCCGCCTGTTCGGGCCAACAATTTTATAATCGGGAACTATGGCAGTCTGGGCCCTCGGCATCAACCACACCACCGCGCCGCTCGATCTGCGCGGCCGGTTCGCGTTCGCGCTCGACCAGATCGCTCCCACATTGCACGGTTTGCGCCAGTCGCTGGGCACCTCCAGCCGCCACCCCGGGGTGGAAACGGCCATCATCTCCACCTGCAACCGCACCGAAATCTACTGCGCGGGCGAGCAGCCCGCCATGGACCACACGCTGGGCTGGCTGGCCCAAAGCGGCGGCGTGAGCCCCGCGCTGCTGCGCTCGCACTCCTACACGCTCGAGGACAGCCTCGTCGCGCGCCACGCCTTCCGCGTGGCCAGCGGGCTCGACTCGATGGTGCTGGGCGAGGCCCAGATCCTGGGCCAGATGAAGGATGCCGTGCGCGCCGCCGAGACCGCTGGCGCCCTGGGCACCACGCTCAACCAGCTCTTCCAGCGCAGCTTCGCCGTGGCCAAGGAGGTGCGCACCAGCACCGAGATCGGCGCGCACAGCATCAGCATGGCCGCCGCCGCCGTGCGCCTAGCCAGCCAGCTGTTCGAAGACCTCGGCAAGATCCGCGTGCTGTTCGTCGGCGCGGGCGAGATGATCGAGCTGTGCGCCACGCACTTCGCGGCCAAGAACCCCAAGCAGATCGCGATTGCCAACCGCACGCTGGAACGCGGCGAAAAGCTCGCCACCCGCTTTGGCGGCGAGGTGATGCGCCTGGCCGACCTGCCCGAGCGCCTGCACGAGTTCGACGCCGTCATCAGCTGCACCGCCAGCAGCCTGCCCATCATCGGCCTGGGCGCCGTGGAGCGCGCGCTGAAAAAGCGCCGCCACCGCCCCATCTTCATGGTCGACCTGGCCGTGCCACGCGACATCGAACCCGAGGTCAAGGCCCTGGGCGACGTGTACCTGTACACCGTGGACGACCTGGCCACCGTGGTGCAGACGGCCCAGGCCAACCGCCAGGCCGCCGTGGCGCAGGCCGAGGCCATCATCGACGCGGGCGTGCAGAGCTTCATGCACTGGATGGAGCTGCGCAGCCCGGCCGGCGAGACCGGCGGCGTGGTGCCGCTGATCCAGCAGCTCAACGCCCAGACCGACGAGTGGCGCGCCCTGGAGATCGCGCGCGCCAAGAAGCTGCTGGCCAAGGGCGAGGATGTGGACGCCGTGCTCGAAGCCCTCTCGCGTGGCCTCACACAGAAAATGCTGCACGGCACCCTGGCCGAGCTGCGCGCGGGCGACGCCGAGATGCGCGCCCAGACGGCCCAGACAGTCTCGCGCCTGTTCCTGCGCTCGCAAAGCAAGACCCCCCACAACGGCCTGTAGCGGCGCCCGCCCGCACCCCAGCCCGTTCCGATTTCAAGCCAGATCGGCCTCAGCGCTTGATACACAAGCGCTAACAGCTACAAAATACGTAGCAACCCATTTCTCCAGGATTCCATGAAACCCTTTCTCCGAAGCCAGCTGGAGCGCTACGCGCAGCGCCTGGGCGAACTCGACTTCCTGCTCTCGCGCGAGGACATCATGAGCGACATGGCGCAGTACCGCACCATCTCGCGCGAGCATGCCGAGGTCACGCAGGTGGCGGGCCGCTACGCCCGCTACCAGCAGCGCGAGGCCGACCTGGCCGGCGCGCGCGAGATGCTGGCCGACCCCGACATGGCCGAGATGGCGCAGGAAGAAATCACCAGTGCCGAAGCCGAACTGCTGCAGCTGGAAGACGAATTGCAGCGCTTGCTGTTGCCGAAGGACCCCAACGACGCGCGCAATGCGTTCGTCGAAATCCGCGCTGGCACGGGCGGCGACGAATCGGCCCTGTTCGCGGGCGACCTCACGCGCATGTACACCCGCTACGCCGACCGCGTGGGCTGGAAGGTGGAGATCGTGAGCGAGAACGCGGCCGAGCTGGGGGGCTACAAGGAAATCGTGCTGCGCATCGAAGGCGAGAACGTCTACGGCGCGCTCAAGTTCGAGTCCGGCGGCCACCGCGTGCAGCGCGTGCCCGCCACCGAAACACAGGGCCGCATCCACACCAGCGCCTGCACCGTGGCCGTGATGCCCGAGCCCGACGAGCACGAGGCCATCAAGCTCAACCCGGCCGACCTGCGCATCGACACCTTCCGCGCATCCGGCGCGGGCGGCCAGCACATCAACAAGACCGACTCCGCCGTGCGCGTGGTGCACTTGCCCACCGGCATCGTGGCCGAATGCCAGGACGGCCGCAGCCAGCACGCCAACAAGGCCAAGGCCCTGCAGGTGCTACAGGCGCGCATTCAAGAAAAAGAACGCAGCGAGCGTGCCGCCAAGGAGGCCGCGCTGCGCAAGGGCCTGATCGGCAGCGGCGACCGCAGCGACCGCATCCGCACCTACAACTTCCCGCAGGGGCGCCTGACGGACCACCGCATCAACCTCACGCTGTACAAGCTGCTGTACGTGATGGAAGGTGACCTGGCCGACGTGCTGCAGGCCCTGGCCCACGCGCGCGAGGCCGAGCAGCTGGAAGAGCTGGAGATGGGCACCACGGGCTGATCTCCATCCAGAATTTGAATCAAACTGGCCTCTGGCGCTTGATGGACATGCGCTAGTAGCTATCAAAATAGTAGTGAACAACACCTCCCCCACCCTGGCCCAGGCTTTGGCCCAGGCCCGCACCCTGGGCCTGGAACGCATCGATGCGCAACTGCTGCTGCTGCACGCCCTGGCCCGGCCCGACGCCGGCCGCGCCTGGCTGCTGGCGCACGACACGGACGCGCTGGACGAGGCCGTGCACGCCCGGTTCATCGCCCTGTGCCAGCGCCGCGTGGCGGGCGAGCCCGTGGCCTACCTCACCGGCCGCAAGGAGTTCTACGGCCTGCCCCTGGAGGTGGATGCGCGCGTGCTGGACCCGCGCCCCGACACCGAAACGCTGGTGGACTGGGCGCTGGAGGTGATGGCTCCGTTGCCCGCCCCCCGCGTCGTGGACCTGGGCACCGGCAGCGGCGCCATCGCGCTGGCGCTGCAGCACCAGCGCCCCACCGCCCAGGTACTGGCGGTGGACGCGAGCGCCGATGCGCTGGCCGTGGCGCAGGCCAACGCCCGGCGCCTGGACCTGGCCGTGCAGTTCCAGCCAGCGAACTGGCTGGCGGGCGTGCCGGGCCTGTTCGATGCCATCGTCTCCAACCCTCCCTACATCGCCAGCGCCGACCCGCACCTGGCCGCGCTCAGGCACGAGCCCCTGCAGGCATTGGCCAGCGGCGCCGACGGGCTCGACGACATCCGCGCCATCGTGGCCCAGGCCCCCGCGCACCTGCGGCCCGGCGGCTGGCTGCTGCTGGAGCACGGGCACGACCAGGCCCCCGCCGTGCGGGCCCTGCTCGCCGCCACCGGTTTCATCCAGGTGCAAAGCCGCAACGATCTGGCCGGCATCGCGCGCTGCTCGGGCGGACAGTGGCCGACAGTGAAATAATCCCCCCATCGCGGGCCGGTGAGGCTCGCCCGCCTCTTTCAAGGAGTATCCCCATGAGCGACACCCAGCAACGCATCGACGCCCTCGTCAAATCCAGCGACATCCTGCTGTTCATGAAGGGCAGCGCCAGCTTCCCCATGTGCGGCTTCTCGGGCCGCGCCATCCAGATCCTGAAGGCCTGCGGCGTGGACCCCAAAGCCGTGGTCACCGTCAACGTGCTCGAGGACGACGAAATCCGCCAGGGCATCAAGGACTACAGCAACTGGCCCACGATTCCCCAGCTGTACGTGAAGGGCGAGTTCATCGGCGGCTCGGACATCATGATGGAGATGTACGAGTCGGGAGAACTCAAGCAGGTGTTGGGCACCGAAGGCTAAAGCCCAAACCCCCTACGTTCTCCAGCCGCCTTCGGGCGGCTTTTTGCTGCCCAGTCACAACACCGACATCCACAAAAGCAAAGACATATCTCACATTACGTACCGCTGGATACATCGCCATACCGCAACTGCGGTATAGCGCAAGCCTCGCCGCATTTGTAGCCTGCAAGCGTTACAACATGCAAGCGAGAGGGCACCATGTACAGAACGTTCGGCACGGCTTGTCGGGCTCTTCGCCCCGGAGCCATAGCAATACTCGCCCTGAGCCTTGCGGGGTGTGCAAACTGGAGTTCGGTCTACCGAAACCAGACTGTTGTGGACACATCTGGTGGACGGCAATCCATCGTCATCACCGATGCCAAGCAGCGTGCCATTCACTACATCCAACACGGTTCGGGCGCAAACGCAAAGCTGAAGCTGTGCGCAGAACAGGCTCCGGACATCTTCTCAGTGCTCACCGCTACGGCTTCGGGTGAGTTGGCGGTCAAACCCGAGCAGAAAGAATTAGCAGCCAAAGCAGCAGCAGCCTTGGCGGAATCAGGCGGCGCCATTGAGCGCTCTCAGACTGTGAACATCCTGGCCATGTCGATGTACCGCACCTGCGAGCGCTTTCTGAACGGCGAAATCGGTCGCACCGAACTCAGTTGGCAAGCCGCACGCGATCAACGCGTGATGATTTCCGTACTGGCCATCGAGCAGCTGACCAACTTGATCCGCCCACAAATTCGTCAGTCCTCCACACTGAGTGCAGGCACCGTAGGTGCCGCTGCCGCAGCCTATACAGAGCAGTTGGCAGCCGCCAGAGCGAAATGGGAGGCGGCGGACAAGGCCAAAAACACGGCACAAACGGCACATGTGGCCGCCCTGGCAGCAGCCCAACTGCCTGCGGGCAAGGGCTGCTCGGACATACAAAAAGAACCCGACAAGGACGCATGCGCGGCCAAGGAAGACACCCTGCAACAAGCAAAAGCCACGGCTACGGACACCCGCAGATATTACGAAGCAATCCTTGAGAAGAATGATGCGATCCAAATGGCAGTCAAAGGGGCCATCGCCAGCCAAGATAAATCAACAAGCGTTGTTCCAACCATAGACCCCACGACAGTCAGCATTATATCTCAAACTGTCTATAAAATCGCAGAGCTGGGTTCAACAATAGATTACAAAATGGAGGGCTGCCTAAATGCCAGAGCTAAGTGGCTAGATCGCGCAGAAAACACAAACAGTGAACTATTTCAGCGACTCAGAGAGGACTTGAATTCCTCTTGCAATGAAGGAGCGGCAAACACAGCAAATGAAACGCTGAACAAACCTACCGAAGACAAAAATCTCACCGGCATTGCAACCAGCGATGGAACTTCTTCAATTGCACCTATCAAGATTGCAGCAGAAAAACTCTTTATTTACCCTCAGGTTGCCACCGACACGCAACGCGAATCGCTGGATAGCCTTCTTAAAGCCAACTCAAAAGGCATCTCCAACACCATCTTCTATCGCACAGAAAAAATTCCAGGATATATAGGTGGAAATTTTCTGCGCTACTTTCAGCTGGATGACAAGGTGAATTGCGACGATGTCAATAAATTCTTGAATGCCATAATCAATACAAAAATCAGCTGTATACATGTGCGCGGCTACGAAAGCAAAGTATCACTCGGTCAAATGGAAGTATGGCTTGGCCCAGAAACAGTTATTCCAAAAAAATAAGTTCCATGAAAATAAAAAAATTCATTTTTATCTGCCTTACCCTGGCTAGCAGCATATTCATTTTTCCACATTCTGTACACGCTCAAGGGGGAACATCAGATCAGTGCATAGTAATTCGAGGTGCCACAGGCAACCCCAACTGCTCAGGCTCGTCAGGTTCGACGCACCATGGGAACAGCAACTCGGCCAACAGGAACCAACAAATACAAAACGCCATCGGTGCTTTCGGAGCAGCCATGGAGCAATCCGCCAGACAGCAGGCGGAACGCGAGCGGCAGGAAGATGCGCGGCGCCAGCAGGAAGAGTGGAACCGACAGCAACAAGAGCGTGCGCGCCAGCAGCAGATAAACCAGCAGGTGCAGGCTGCCATTCAGCAGGCGCAGCAAGACCCATCACTCAACCCATTCGGCAAAGGCACGGACTCACCCCCCAATGGCAATGGCGCACCAGCTGCAGATCCATCCACAGACCTGACTGGTCAGTCCTGCAAATGGCTGGTGGTACGTGACGAGGAAAGCTGCGGCTCGCGCTCGTGCTTTTACAGCGAAGGCCAGACAGTGGCTTTCGGCCCGCGCGCTTACCGGTGTGAAAGCGGGCGCTGGGCCAAGGTGCGGGATTGCAATCAATCCCTCAACGATCTCAGAAAAAAAGAATGCCAGCGAGATATTGTGAGCATCTTCGGTTCGCCTGGCACCAAAGAAGTACCCTCCCAAAAAATTCACAAAGAAGACTGATCACTCATAAATTAATTAAACCACTAAAAAATTATGACAATTTATCCATCACACTTTCAACCAAAAAAAATAGCGTGTCTCTGCATTTTCACAGCCACATTTCAAATAAATTTAGCAAACTCGCAGGAGCCCCCATTTTTAAAAGCAAAAAGAGCAGAAGACAGCGTACTAACTGCAAATGGTGGATTAAAAAAAGGTGTTGGCAAAGCGATGCTCAATCGTTTTAATAGCGAGTGCCCCGGCTCCTATTCAACAGGCGCAGGAGCTAACGCATCACTTGATAGCCCCGAGATTTATTGCCAATTTCTTGCACGACGAGTGGTTGGCGCCCTTTTTTATGATGACCTGAACCAAGAAGCTAGGCAGCTGTATTCAAAAATGCTGCCCAATGATTTCAAAAACTACTCCAACTTCAACTGCGGATTTTCTTATTCATTTGGCAGTTATGCAGTTCAAGGGGTCTATATTGAATACATTTTTGACACCACCAAAGACCCTGTTCAAGCGTATATGTGCAACTTCCTCGTCAATCCAATAGAAAATTACGAAAGCAATGGCAGCCTAAGACTCTCAGAATTCATTGAATCCACCAAAAAAACGAATCCAAAAAACCAAATTGAAACACTATACAACAGTATACTTACTCCAATAGGGAAATTCAATTCAGAGAAAAATACCATGTACGAAAGAATTAAAAATGACTTTTTATCAGAAAATAGAGCAATATACTGCAAAGCAGCCAATGAATTTGACAACTACTCAATCAAAGAATTCACCCTGCTAAAAAATGCTGTCAATCATATGCAAAAAATCAACATGCCCCCCAACTTGATAACGCCAATAAAAAATCGAATTAACTTCCTTGAAGGAATACTTGGTGCAAGCAAAACTAGCGAAGGTTGCTAATTTATTAAACTAACAACTGCTAGACGCGCGAAGGAAACCAAGATGTATTTGACGCAAATCCAACTCAGTCTCATCGAGCGCGTTATCAACACCATCGAAACCGGCAGCCCCGAGGGCGACTACGGAGCGATTTCCATCTACGCCGATGGCCCACACGACATCCGCCAGATCACCTACGGTCGCGCTCAGACCACTGAATACGGCAATCTGCGGAAGCTGGTGCAAATGTATGCGGCGGCAGGTGGTCGGTATAGCGCGCAGTTGGCCGCCTACGCGCCGTACGTGGGGAGCAAGGCACTTACGGATGACATGGCTTTCCGTGGCCTGCTGCGCGATGCGGGGCGCAAGGACCCCGTGATGCGTGCGGTTCAGGACAGGTTCTTTGCGGAAACTTACTTCGATCCAGCCATGCACTGGGCGGATGACAACGGCTTCGTTAAGGCACTGTCCGCCCTGGTGATCTACGACTCCTTCATCCACAGTGGCGGCATTCTTTGGCTACTGCGTCATCGGTTTACCGAGAGTCCGCCCGCCAGCGGGGGCCGCGAGGAGGTTTGGATCGATGAGTACGTTCGAGCACGCCACGACTGGCTGAGCAACCACGCACGACCAGTGGTGCGCAAGTCCCGATACCGAACCGAAGGACTCATGGCCCAGATCGAAGCGGGTAACTGGGACTTGTTCACAGAGCCCATTCGTATGAATGGGACGGATGTTTTCAGCGGCTGATCAAACTAGATCTGCAAATATTCAGAGCCAGGCATCGGAGACGCAAATGACAGAGGCAGCAGATTCGCCACAGCCACAGCCATCGCCATCAAGACCATGCGATGACCGAACCCTCGCTCCCATAACGCCATTCGAGGCTGTGTTCGGGCGCCATATCGGTAACGTGATTTTCACCAACCTGTTTGGTTTGATGATTCTGGTGTTTCTAGCATGGGCGTGCATGCAATTGGGTGCAGACGACAAGGCAAAGCTGGGATACGCCTTGGTTGGCCTCACAGGCATGCTGCTAGGCTGGGGCTGCGGGATGTACTTCGCACCCTACGGGAGCGAACTGAGCAAGCTCTTGACGATAGGCCAAGCGGTTTCGGCCTTTGCATCCGGGTATTTGGTGAGCAAAGTAGACCGCTTTGTCGAGGCCTCGCTCTTCCCAAAAGATGGTGGTGTCCATGCCGGTGATTGGCTTGGTGCAGCCATCTTTGCAGCGGCATTTCTGAATGCAGCGCTCGTGGTGTACAGCAACCGATCCTACTTTCGAGAGCACTAACCCGAGGCGAACACGGTGCGCCACACCCTTTTGCCCTTGCAGCTCCGACGCTCAGAATGAGCCCCTGCCTATATCGCGAATGTATGGAGATTTAATATGAGACCACTTGTTTATCCCGCTGATTGGCTTTCTCGCGATCAGCCGCCGCCTCTGTCAGACTTTGGCCGTCGACTTTTGGCCGAGGGCGACTCATGGTTCACCATCGGTACGCTGAATCTGCTGGCTGCGTCCAACGTGCTGTTCAAGCTGGAGGTCAGTCAGACAACGGCTATCGTGAATTGCGCCTACCCCGGTGACACACTGCAGCACATGGTGGAATGGTTCAACGACCCTTACTTTGACCGCCTGCTGAGCAAAAAGAACTTTGCACGCTACTGGGAGGGTATTTTGATTTCGGCGGGTGGCAATGATTTGATTGATGCAGCCCAAGTACCGCCCGAGCGCAAGGATGGCACACCAGTCCCACGCCACCAGCGACTGCTACTCACCGCAGAAGAGGCAGCCACATCACCTGGCACGGGTGCTGAGCGTTTCATCAGCGAAGCCGGGTGGGACAACTTCGTCTCCTACATGCTTGCCAACTTTGCGGAATTGGTCGCGCGCCGCGACCTGGGGCCCAGCAAGGGTCGCCCCATCTTTCTACACACTTATGCAACACCCACCGTACGGCCATCGGGCACCGTGGGCTCGCCACAAGGGTGGCTATACCCGGCACTGCTACGCTACGGATTGACCGGCGATGCAGCCCAAGATGTACGTGACTTGCTATTTGGCCGTTTGCGCGCCTTTTTGCTGCCCCTGGACGAAAGCAGCGGCGAGCCCGAAGCGCAACCACAAGTGCATGTATTTGATTCAGCAGGGTTGACCACCATACAACGCGCCGACGCGCAAGCTACCGGTTTGTCTGGGCATTGGGTGAACGAGATTCATCTGAGCCCAGATGGCTACGGCGAGTTGGGCGTAGCTTTCGGGCCTTGGATGGAAAGCCACTTGGCCAACTATCCATAGCCATCAGTTGGCGGACTGGTCCACTTGCTTTGGCAGACACAAGAGTCCTCTGCCTCATCCCCATGTAAATGCATGTAGCAGTTGCACGATCTCTGCTTGCCGACTGCAGCCTGTCTTGCTCAAGAGATTTTTTGTATGCGTACGCGCAGTGTGCCAACTGCACCCTTGTGCCTGCGCGAAATCTTTGACAGTTCGGCCCTTGGCCAGCATGAGCGCAAGACGCGCTTCAGTTTCTGTCAGCCCCAGTGCTGTACAGATATGTTCCACAGTGTTGACAGCCCACGCGGAAGACCACACCAGCAATGCATGTGGCGCGGCGTGCAGCGCAGTCGCCAAAGGGTGACTGACGCGCAAAGGCAGGATATGAACAAAGCACTCGCCGCCATGGTGCTCGCTGGCCGCAATGCGTACGATGCCCGCACGCGCGAAGTCTCCGACTCGGCAGGCTTCGGCTACACAACGCTCCAGCAAGCGCTGACTGTCTGGGTCGCTCGCGTGCAACAGCCCTTGGCAGGACGTGAAACGGGTTTGGCCAGCAAAAGCATGCTCGGCGGCAGCATTGGCGTAGCGCACCTGCAGCCCAGCATCGACCACAGCTAGCGCCTGGGGCAAAGCATCCAAGGCCGCGACCCCCAGTGCCGCCTGCACTGCTAGCTGGCTGGCCCGGTAGCGTAGCTTGTTGGCCCGAACCAAGTGGGGCACCAGAGAGGTGACCAGCACTTGTTCTTCGGAACCGAAGGGCCGCTGGTCAACATGACGAATGAAACCAAGGAAGTCACGAGAACTGGCACCGTCGCGCAAAGGAATCCCCAACGTGTGCCGCATACCGAGTTCAGCCAGGAACTCTGTGTAAATCGGCGCCCTGTCCAGGGTGGCGCGGTCTAGCTGTTCGTGGTCGCACCACACGGCGCCTTCGGTGAACTGCCACATGGCAGGCAAGCGAATGTCCTGCGGGGCGTAATGCTGCTCAAAAGCCAATACCTTTTCTGACGGAGCCTCCCCACCCGCCATGGATGCGGCAATGCTTTGCACGCTGAAGTCCCGGCATCCAATGTCGAGCTGGTGGAAAGCGGCACACTGCAGCGATGTCTGGATTGTCCGCAACGCGCCCATCCATTGGGTTGGCTCCAGTATGCCCTCATACAAGGACGTTGTGATCGCGTCGGTGACTAAGGGGAGGCCCATAGTTCTACGCTATCCCCGTATGAGCGACCGGACAAACACAGCGATTTCGGCCTGTCGGTGCATCCCTGTTTTGCGCAGGAGATTTTTGGCATGGGTGCGGGCTGTGTGCCAACTGCAGCCCTGCAACTGGGCAAAGTCCTTGACTGTGCGCCCTTGCGAAAGAAGCAGCGCCAAGCGCGCCTCTGCCTCGGTCAACCCCAGTGCTGCCCCAATATGAGACACCTGAAGCGTTGAATCAGCCGACACCCAGATCAGCAATGCATAGGGTTGCGCGCAATGCCATTGCGCCAGTGGATGCGTGGACTGCAGTGGCAACACATGCACAACCCGCGAAACTGCCTGGGCACCTGCGCTGACGCCGCGTGCACCTCCTAAGTGCAGGGTGCCGCCCTGCGCTGCACCGTTGGCTTGGCATGCAGCTGCCACACAGTTCATCAAGCTCAGTTGGACGTGGGGTGCATCTGCGTGCAAACGGCCATGGCGATACTGCAAACTGCCGTTGCGCGCCAGTTCCTTGCGTGCCACGGGGTTCAAATATTGCACGGCACATTGGGCATCCACCAGCACCAGCGCTTGGGGCAGGGCATCCAATGCAGCGAGGCCCAATTCAGCCTGCGCAGCGATGCGTCCGACATGCACCCGCAGACGTGATGCACGCAGCAGATCGGGCATCAAGGCTCGCAAAAGATCGCGGGTTTCGTCTTCAAAATGACGTTGGCCTACTTCGCGTATGACGCAAATCCACTCCCGAACCGCCCCATCATCGAAGACGGGCACACCGAGGGTATGGCGATAGCCCAGCGGAGCCAGCCAATCGGCGTAGATGGCATTGCGCGACATATCTCGGGGGGAAAAGTGCTCATGATCCAGCAGGATTCCACCGACCGGCATCGTCATGACGATGGGGATGCGGGGGTCGTTGGCAGCATGATGCGTTTCGTACTCGCGCACCTTCTCAGCAGGCTGCACATCGTTAGCCACCCCGCGCACAACGCAGTGTGCACGCCGATCCCAAGCTACGTGATGGAAAACGCCCCCGTCTGCCGCTACCCGCAAGCCATCCAGCGCTTCAACCCAAGTTTCAGCGCAGGCGATTCCTTCGTAAAACTGCCCCGCAAGTTTTTTGATCTTCTCTGTACGTGCCATGCGCAACAACCTCGGTGTCGGCAACCCTCTCGCCAGATAGTCCTACTATGCAACATATAGACACATTAGTAAAAGCGCGTAGAAGGAATTCATTGAGAAGCGGGCATGTTGTGTGCTTGAATGGTTGCGTGACGTAACCATCACAGGAGCATGCAATGACCAGCCATAGCCTTGTTCCCCAGCCCCCGGCCCTGCGCCTGCCGGTGGCCCAGATGCGCAACGTGTTCCACCCCGGCGATGTCGAGCGCAAGCTCGCACGGCTGCAGGAGTCCGGCAACCAGCGCGAATACGAAACCCTGCGCACCGTGTACGAACGCATGCTGGAGCGTGGCCCGGAGCGCTTTCAGGTCAAGCCCTCGGGCATCCCCGACATGGCCAGCCTGTACGGGCAGTTGCCCAACTTCACCGAGGTGCTGGACGACGTGAAGCGCCACGTGGCATTGGCGCAGGACAGCAGCGACGGCCTGGAGGTCACGCCCATGCTGCTGCTGGGCCCGCCCGACATCGGCAAGACCCACTTCGCGCGCCATCTGGCCGAGTTGCTGGGCACCGGCATGAACCTGCTGCCCATGAGCTCCATGACCGCGGGCTGGCTGCTGTCGGGCTCGTCGGCGCAATGGAAGGGAGCGCGCCCGGGCAAGGTGTTCGAGGCCCTGGTGGAGGGCGAATACGCCAATCCCGTCATCGTCGTCGACGAAATCGACAAGGCCAGCACCGATGCGCAGTACGATCCCATGGGCGCGCTGTACAGCCTGCTGGAGCACGACACGGCGCAGAGCTTCACCGACGAGTTCGCCGAGATCCCCATCGACGCGAGCCAGGTCATCTGGATCACCACGGCCAATGATGAACGGGGCATTCCCGACCCCATCCTCAACCGCATGAATGTGTACCAGGTGCAGCCGCCCAACCAGGAACAGGCCCGCGCCATCGCCCTGAACCTCTACCACGGCATCCGCGCGGGGCACGACTGGGGTCGGCGCCTCGACCCCGACCCCACGCCGGACGTGCTGGACCAGCTGGCCCAGATGCCGCCGCGCGAGATGCGCCGCGCGCTCATGACCGGCTTCGGCAACGCGCGGCTCGCACAGCGCAGCACCGTGGAGGTGTCGGACCTGCCGCGCGCCGCCTGCGCCAAGGGGCGCATGGGTTTCATGCAGTAGAAATCTGTCCGTTGGTGGGATCCCTATACCGCGGAAGCCCTGCTCTTGCCGGTAGCCGGCAGCGTGGCTGTAAACCGCTGGTGTTTTGAAAATCCCGCCAATCTTCCGAGCCAGGAGAATGGGGTAACCCGCCAGCCGGCATTGGGGCGACTTGGTGGTCACCCCTTCGCAAATGTCCCAACCCTGCGCAGAAGTTCAGGACGCGGGCGCGAGCAGCGTGCCCACGCCATACAGCCCCGCCAGGCTGCGCAGGGCGGCGGGCAGGCCTTGGACGGCAAAGGTCTTGCCATCGTCGATCGCTTCGCGCCGGCATTCGAGCAGCACCGCCAGCGCCGATGTGTCAAACACCGCCAGCGCATGGGCATCCACCATGACGCAGGGCTCGCGGTGCGCCTTCAGGCCCTGCAGCAGCATGTGCAGGCACACCGTGGCCTGGCGGTGGGTCAGTTCGGCGGGCAATACCAGCATGTCAGTGCCCCATGGTGCCGCGCGCCGGCCGCGGCGCATGAAACCGGTGTGCCATTTCAGCCCTTGGCGCCGGCATTGCTCTTGTTGCGGGCCACCAGGGTCTCGATCAGGCCGTCGATGCCCTTGGCGTTGATCTCCTGCGCGAACTGGCCGCGGTAGGTTTCCACCAGCCACACGCCCAGCACGTTCAGGTTGTAGATTTTCCAGCCCGCACCGTCGCCGGGGGTTTTTTCCAGCCGGTAGTCCAGCTGGATCGGATCGCCACGGCCGACGATTTCGGTGCGCACCAGCACGTCCTTGTCCTCCGGGGCGGCCCGCAGGGGCTTGACCTGGATGGTCTGGTCGTTCACCTGCGCCAGCGCCCCCGCGTAGGTGCGCACCAGCAGGACCTTGAACTCGTCCTGCAGGCGCTTTTGCTGCTCGGGGGTGGCCTGGCGCCAGCCGGGGCCCACCGCCGCGGCGGTCATGCGGCGGAAGTTCACGTTGGGCATCACGGTCTTGTCCACCAGCGCGATGATCTTTGCCAGGTCGCCGCTCTGGATGGCCTTGTCCGCCTTCACGGTGCTGAGCACATCGGCCGACAGGCGCTTGATCAGCGCATCGGGAGCTTCATCCGCGGCCAGGGCGGCCAGGGGCGCGGAGCCCAGCGCGGCCACGGCCGTCAGGCACAGGGCCATGTGGCCCAGGGTACGTCGGTTCATCGTCATGATGTCTTCTACTTTCTCGGGAGCTGCGGGCGCCGGTGGCACCCGGCGTTCATTCATTGTGGGCGGCAAGCGCAGGCCCCGTGCGTCGCGCGGGTTGCGTATTGCAAGCAAGTGCAACACGCCTGCCCCGGACATGGCCCGCCACGGATTGCGCCACCGCCTCAGCGCGGAGGCTCTTCGGGCAGCACGCCATCATTGGCGTTGCGCTCGTCCTTGTCGTCGCCATTTTGCGCCGTGCCCGCCTGCTGCTGGCTGCGCACCTGCAGGAACACGTCGCGGGTGAAGCTGTACTTGTCCAGGGCGGCGCTGTCGAGCACGGACCCCGCGCGCAGCAGGTTGGCGCGCACATCCACGGCACGCAGTGCATACAGCGCATTGCGGGCCGATACTGGGTCCACATAGCTCACCGCATTGCCCTTCCAGTCGACGGGCAGGGCCAGCGTGTCGCGCACGGTGGAGGGGCCCAGGATCGGCAACACCAGGTATGGGCCCGTGCCCATACCCCAGTACCCCAGCGTGAGGCCGAAATCCTGCTTGTAGCGGTCGATGCCCAGTTCGCTGGCGATATCGAGCACGCCGCCCAGGCCCATGAAGGTGTTCACGTTGACGCGCATGAAGGTGGACGCGGCGGCTTCCGCTCGCAATTGCAGCACGTTGTTCACGAACGACCACACATCTCCCACGTTGGCGAAGAAGTTGCTGACGCCCGTGCGCACCGGTGCGGGCGTGGCTTCCTTGTAGGCAATCGCCACCGGCTTGAGCACCATCGCATCGACCTGCTCGTTGAAGTTGGTCATGCTGCGGTTGTAGGACTCCAGCGGGTCGCGCGGGTCCGGGTTGGCCACCGTGGCGCAGCCCGTGAGCAGTGCCGCTCCCAGCAGAAAGGCCAGCCACGCGGCGGCGCGGGCGGCGGGTTGGGAAAGCTTGGTCATCGTCGTCATTTCTTGTCACCTGCCCCTGCGGGCTTGCTGTTGCTGCCGTCTTCGGCCTTGTTGTAGAGGAATTGTCCGATCAGGTTCTCGAGGACCACGGCCGACTGCGTGGCGGTGACCATGTCGCCCGCCACCAGGTTCTTCTCGTCGGCACCGGCCTCGATGCCGATGTACTGTTCACCCAGCAGGCCGCTGGTGAGGATCTTGAGGGAGCTGTCCTTGGGGAAAGCGTAGCGGTTTTCCATCGCCAGCGTCACCCGCGCCTGGTAGGTCTTGTCGTCGAACGTGATGGACTCCACACGGCCCACCACCACGCCGGCACCGCGCACCGCGGCCTGGGGCTTGAGGCCGCCAATGTTGTCAAAGCGCGCGGTGATGCGGTAGCCGGGCTGGAAGTTCAGGCTCAGCAGGTTGGCCGACTGCAGCGCCAGGAAGACCAGCGCCACCGTGCCGAGCATGACGAACAGCCCTACCCAGAGATCGTTTTTGGATGGTTGCATTGTTTGATTTCTCCACTCCGGCGGCTTTTCGGGCCCGCCTCAGATACTGAACATCAGGGCCGTGAGCACGAAGTCCAGCGCCAGCACGGCCAGGGACGCCATGACCACCGTGCGGGTCGTGGCGCGCGCCACGCCTTCGGGCGTGGGCTTGGCGGCATACCCCTGCAGCAGCGCCACGAACGTGACGGTGAAGCCGAAAACCACGCTCTTGATCACGCCGTTGCCCAGATCGCGCCAGACGTCCACGCCGCCCTGCATCTGGCTCCAGAACGCCCCGTGGTCGACACCGATCATGAGCACGCCCACGATCCACCCGCCGGCCACCCCCACGGCGCTGAACACCGCCGCCAGCAGGGGCATGGTGATCACACCGGCCCAGAACCGCGGCGCGAGGATGCGGCGCACCGGGTCCACGGCCATCATCTCCATGGCGGAAAGCTGCTCGCCCGCGCGCATGAGGCCGATCTCGGCCGTGAGCGAGGTGCCCGCGCGGCCGGCGAACAGCAGGGCCGTCACCACGGGCCCGAGCTCACGCACCAGCGACAGCGCCACCAGCATCCCCAGGGCTTCGGAAGCCCCGTACCGCTGCAGCGTGTAGTAGCCCTGCAGGCCCAGGACAAAACCCACGAACAGGCCCGACACCGCGATGATGGCCAGCGAGTAGTTGCCCAGAAAATGGATCTGGTCGCGCACCAGCGATGGCCGCATGAAGGCCGCGCCCGCCAGCTGCAGCAGCCGCGCGAACAGACGGGCGGCCATGCCGATATCGGACAGTTTCTGGCGCACGGCGAAACCCACGTCGGACGGCTTGTACCAGCTCATAGCACCCGCCCCCCGAACGGACCGAAGTCCTGCTCCACGGTCGGGCCCGCGTAGTGAAACGGCACGGGCCCGGTCGGCAGAGCGTTCACGAACTGGTGGACCAGCGGGTCGGCGCTCGCCCGCACCTCGTCGGGCGTGCCCTGCGCGGCCACCACGCCCGCGCCCAGAATGATCACATGGTCCGCAAGCCGGAAGGTCTCTTCCAGGTCGTGCGAGACCACGATGCTCGTGAGGCCCAGGGCATCGTTGAGCTGACGGATCAGCTGCGCCGCCGTCCCCAGGGAAATGGGGTCCAGCCCCGCAAACGGCTCGTCATACATCACCAGTTCGGGGTCTAGCGCAATGGCACGCGCCAGCGCCACGCGCCGCGCCATGCCCCCGGAAATCTGGCTGGGCATCAGGTCGCGCGCGCCGCGCAGGCCCACGGCATGGAGCTTCATCAGCACCACGTCCCGGATCAGCGCCTCGGACAGGTCGGTGTGCTCGCGCAGCGGGAACGCCACGTTCTCGAACACGCTCAGATCCGTGAACAGCGCCCCGAACTGGAACAGCATGCCCATGCGGCGGCGCGCTGCATAGAGCTGGTGGGTGTCCATGCACCCCACGTCGTCGCCATTCAGGAGCACCTGGCCAGCCTGCGCGCGCTGCTGGCCGCCGATCAGGCGCAGCACCGTGGTCTTGCCCCCTCCGGAGGCACCCATCAGCGCCGTCACCTTGCCCCTGGGCACCGCCAATGTCACGTCGCGCAGGATGACGCGGTCACCGTAGGAGAACGTGACATTGCGCAATTCGGCAAGACAGGAAGACTCAGACATGCAATGGAAGGGGTTCGGAAATCCGGAGAACGGGCGGCCGCGACGCATGGGAACATGCTGCGCTCACACAGCGGCGATGGTAGCTGAAGAAACATACATTCATGTATGTTTGCGTTTCAACGCCGCCGCCGGCGGGGCCACGGGAGCTATCCCGCGTGCGGCAACCCCGGATTGACAGGCACCGATTGTGCCAATAAAGGCCGCCATCCGCTGCGCTCTGCTCCAAGGCCCTGACCGACGGGCGTCCTGGCCGCGCCGGTGGCGCTGCCGCTCCCTCGGGCGAAAAAAACGGCGCCCCAGGGCGCCGTTGTTGCAGTGCGACACTGCCTCAGCGCGGCAGGTCGGAATATCCCATCAGGAACTCATCCACGGCACGGGCGGCCTGGCGGCCTTCACGAATGGCCCACACCACCAGCGACTGGCCCCGGCGGATGTCGCCGGCGGCAAACACCTTGGGCGCGTTGGTCGCGTAGCCGCCATCGAAGTCCGTGGTGGCGCGGGCGTTGCCGCGGGCATCTTTGTCCACGCCAAACGCCTCCAGCACGGCAGCCACGGGGCTCACGAAGCCCATGGCCAGCAGCACGAGGTCCGCCTTGAGGATCTGCTCGGAGCCGGCCACCTCGACCATCTTGCCGTCCTTCCACTCGACGCGCACGGTCTTGAGGCCGGTGACCTTGCCGGACTTTCCGTCTTTCCCGTCGCCGATGAACTCCTTGGTGGAGATCGCGAACTCGCGCTCGCAGCCCTCTTCATGGCTGGAGCTGGTGCGCAGCTTGATCGGCCAGTAGGGCCAGGTCATGGGGCGGTTTTCTTCTTCGGGGGGCTGGGGCATCAGCTCGAACTGCGTGACGCTCGCCGCACCGTGGCGGTTGCTCGTGCCCACGCAGTCGCTGCCGGTGTCGCCGCCGCCGATCACGATGACGTGCTTGCCGTCCGCGCGCAGCTGTCCCTTGAGCTTGTCGCCCGCGTTGACCTTGTTCTGCTGGGGCAGGAATTCCATGGCGAAGTGGATGCCGTCCAGATCACGGCCGGGCACGGGCAGGTCGCGCGACTGCTCGGCGCCGCCGGTCAGCAGCACGGCGTCGAACTCCTTGTGGAGCTGCTCGGGCGTGACGGTTTCCTTGGCCCAGTTGGTGACCTTGGAGCCCTTGCCCAGGCCGTCCTTGGGCGCGCCCACGAACACGCTGGTGCGAATGACCACGCCTTCGGCTTCGAGCTGCTTGACGCGGCGGTCGATGTGCGACTTCTCCATCTTGAAGTCCGGGATGCCGTAGCGCAGCAGGCCGCCCACCCGGTCATTCTTCTCGAACAGCGTGACGCTGTGTCCAGCGCGCGCCAGTTGCTGCGCGGCCGCCATGCCGGCTGGGCCCGAGCCCACCACGGCCACCTTCTTGCCGGTCTGGTGCTTGGCAGGACGCGCCTGCACCCAGCCTTCGTCCCAGGCCCGGTCGATGATGGCGTGCTCGATGGACTTGATGCCCACGGCGTCGTCGTTCACGTTAAGCACGCAGGCCGCCTCGCAAGGCGCCGGGCAGATGCGACCGGTGAACTCGGGGAAGTTGTTGGTGCTGTGCAGCACCTCGATCGCGCTCTTCCAGTCCTGGTGGTACACCAGGTCGTTGAAGTCCGGAATGATGTTGTTGACCGGGCAGCCGTTGTTGCAGAACGGCGTGCCGCAGTCCATGCAGCGCGCGCCCTGCACCTTGGCCTGGCTCTCGTCGAGGCCGATGACGAATTCCTTGTAGTGCTTCAAGCGCTCGGGCACGGGCTTGTAGCCCTCTTCGATGCGCTCGTATTCCATGAAGCCGGTAGTTTTTCCCATGACGATGTCCTTGTCTATGAATGCTGTGCTGGTCTCTGCGGCATCGCCTTACTTGGCGGGGACCGCTTCTTTTTTGGTAGCAGCTACCGCTGGCGTAGCGGACTCCTCCAGCACTTTTCGTTCATAAATTTCAGCCAACGCACGCTTGTACTCGGTCGGGAAGACCTTGACGAACTTGCTGCGCGATGCCGCCCAGTTGTCCAGGAGCTCGCGCGCACGCTTGCTGCCCGTCCAGCGGTTGTGGTCCTCCAGCAGCTTCTTGAGCTGCGCCTCGTCGGTCTGGCCGTTGTGCCAGATGGCGCGGGGCACGCTGGCCTTCTGCTCTTCAGCCGGAAGGATGCGCTCCAGGCTGACCATGGCCATGTTGCAGCGCGTGTCGAACTGGCCGTCCTCGTCATAGACATAGGCCACGCCGCCGCTCATGCCCGCGGCGAAGTTGCGGCCCGTCTTGCCCAGCACCACCACCGTGCCGCCGGTCATGTACTCGCAACCGTGGTCGCCCGTGCCTTCGACCACCGCCGTGGCACCCGACAGGCGCACCGCGAAGCGCTCGCCCGCCACGCCGCTGAAAAAGGCTTCACCCGTGGTGGCACCGTACATCACGGTGTTCCCCACGATGGTGTTGCGCACCGCGTCGCCGCGGAAGTCGATACTGGGGCGCACGATCACGCGGCCGCCCGACAGGCCCTTGCCCGTGTAGTCGTTGGCGTCGCCGATCAGGTACAGCGTGATGCCGCGCGTGAGGAACGCGCCGAACGACTGCCCGCCCGTGCCTTCGAGCTGGATGCGGATGGTGTCGTCCGGCAGGCCCTCGGGGTGCACGCGCGTCACGGCACCGGAGAGCATGGCGCCCACGGAGCGGTTCACGTTGCGCGCCACCTCGATGAACTGCACGCGCTCGCCCTTTTCAATGGCGGGCTTGCTGCGCTCGATGAGCTTGCGGTCCAGCGTGTGCTCGATGTTGTGGTCCTGCACATCCACGTGGAAGCGCGGCACATCGGCGGGCACGTTGGGCTGGGCGAACAAGCGGCTGAAGTCCAGGCCACGTGCCTTCCAGTGTTCCAGTCCCTGGCGCATGTCGAGCAGATCGGTGCGGCCGATCAGGTCGTCGAACTTGCGGATGCCCAGCTGGGCCATGATCTGGCGCACTTCCTCGGCGATGAAGAAGAAGTAGTTGACCACGTGCTCGGGCTTGCCCGAGAACTTGGCGCGCAGCGCGGGGTCCTGCGTGGCCACACCCACCGGGCAGGTGTTCAGGTGGCACTTGCGCATCATGATGCAGCCCTCGACCACCAGGGGTGCCGTGGCGAAGCCGAACTCGTCGGCACCGAGCAGCGCGCCGATGGCGACGTCGCGGCCGGTCTTCATCTGGCCGTCGGCCTGCACGCGCACGCGGCCGCGCAGGCGGTTGAGCACCAGGGTCTGCTGGGTTTCGGCCAGGCCGATCTCCCAGGGGCCGCCAGCATGCTTGATGGACGACCAGGGCGATGCGCCCGTGCCGCCGTCATGGCCGGCGATCACGAGGTGGTCGCTCTTGCACTTGGTCACACCCGCGGCGATGGTGCCCACGCCGACTTCGGACACCAGCTTGGTGCTGATGCTGGCGTGCGGCGCCACGTTCTTCAGGTCGTGGATGAGCTGGGCCAGATCTTCGATGGAGTAGATGTCATGGTGCGGCGGGGGCGAGATCAGGCCCACGCCGGGCACGCTGTGGCGCAGCTTGCCGATGTAGTTGGAGACCTTGCCGCCAGGCAGCTGGCCGCCTTCGCCGGGCTTGGCGCCCTGGGCCATCTTGATCTGGATCTGGTCGGCCGACGACAGGTATTCGGCCGTGACCCCGAAGCGGCCCGAAGCCACCTGCTTGATGCGGCTGCGCAGGGAGTCGCCATCCTGCAGGGGCAGGTCGACTTCGACGTTCTCGGCGCCGATCACGCTCTTGAGCGTATCGCCCTGCTTGATCGGGATGCCCTTGAGTTCGTTGCGGTAGCGCGCGGCGTCCTCGCCGCCCTCGCCGGTGTTGCTCTTGCCGCCGATGCGGTTCATGGCCACGGCCAGCGTGGCATGCGCCTCGGTGGAGATGGAGCCCAGGGACATGGCGCCCGTGGCGAAGCGCTTGACGATCTCCTTGGCGGGCTCGACCTCGTCCACGGGGATGGCCTTGGCAGGGTCGATCTTGAACTCGAACAGGCCGCGCAGCGTCATGTGGCGCTTGCTCTGGTCGTTGATGATCTGTGCGTATTCCTTGTACGTGTTCCAGTTGTTGGCGCGCGTGCTGTGCTGCAGCTTGGCGATCGCATCGGGGCTCCACATGTGCTCTTCGCCACGGGCGCGCCAGGCATATTCGCCACCGGCGTCCAGCATGGTCTCGAGCACCGGGTCGTCACCGAAGGCGGCCTTGTGCATGCGGATGGCTTCCTCGGCGATCTCGAAGACGCCGATGCCTTCCACGCGGCTGGCGGTGCCGGTGAAGTACTTGCCCACGGTTTCCGTGTTCAGGCCGATGGCCTCGAACAGCTGGGCACCGCAGTAGCTCATGTACGTGCTCACGCCCATCTTGGACATGATCTTGGACAGGCCCTTGCCGATGGCCTTGACGTAGTTGTAGATGGCCTTGTCGGCCGACAGGTCGCCCGCGAGGTCCTTGTGCATGTCGGCCAGGGTTTCCATGGCCAGGTAGGGGTGCACGGCCTCGGCGCCGTAGCCGCCCAGCACAGCGAAGTGGTGCACTTCGCGCGCGGTGCCGGTCTCGACCACCAGGCCGGCCGTGGTGCGCAGGCCTGCGCCCACCAGATGCTGGTGGATGGCCGACAGGGCCAGCAGCGCGGGGATGGCCACCTGGGTGGCGCTCACGGCACGGTCGCTGACGATCAGGATGTTGGCGCCGCCCTTGATGGCGTCCACGGCCTGCGCGCACAGCGAGGCGAGCTTGGCTTCCACGCCCTCACGGCCCCAGTCCAGCGGGTAGGTGATGTCGATGGTGGCGCTCTTGAACTTGCCCTGCGTGTACTTCTCGATGTTGCGCAGCTTGGCCATGTCGGCGAAGTCCAGCACGGGCTGGCTCACTTCGAGCCGCATCGGTGGGTTGACCTGGTTGATGTCCAGCAGGTTCGGCTTGGGGCCGATGAAGCTGTTGAGCGACATCACGATGGCCTCGCGGATCGGGTCGATCGGCGGGTTCGTCACCTGCGCGAACAGCTGCTTGAAGTAGTTGTACAGCGGCTTGTTCTTGCCCGAGAGCACGGCCAGCGGGCTGTCGTTGCCCATGGAGCCGATGCCTTCTTCGCCGTTCCTGGCCATGGGGGCCATCAGGAACTTGATGTCTTCCTGCGTATAGCCGAAGGCCTGCTGGCGGTCGAGCAGCGGCAAGGGTGCGGCCTCAGGGGTGGACGCGGTGTCGGTGCCCACGCTGTCGAGCTTGATGCGCAGGTTCTCGATCCACTGCTTGTAGGGCTTGGTGTTGACGATGTTGGCTTTCAGTTCGTCGTCGTCGATCATGCGACCCTGTTCCAGGTCGATCAGGAACATCTTGCCGGGCTGAAGGCGCCACTTGCGCACGATCTTGTTCTCGGGGATGGGCAGCACGCCGGATTCCGAGCCCATGATGACCAGGTCGTCATCGGTGATGCAGTAGCGCGAGGGGCGCAGGCCGTTGCGGTCCAGCGTGGCGCCGATCTGGCGGCCGTCGGTGAACACGATGGACGCCGGGCCGTCCCAGGGCTCGAGCATGGCGGCGTGGTATTCATAGAAGGCGCGGCGGCGCTCGTCCATGGTGGTGTGCTGCTCCCAGGGCTCTGGGATCATCATCATCACGGCCTGGCTGATGGGATAGCCGGCCATGGTCAGCAGCTCCAGGCAGTTGTCGAACGTGGCGGTGTCGGACTGGTCAGCGAAGCTGATGGGATAGAGCTTTTGCAGGTCGGCCGCGAGCACGGGCGAGGCCATCACGCCTTCGCGCGCCTTCATCCAGTTGTAGTTGCCCTTGACGGTGTTGATTTCACCGTTGTGCGCCACGTAGCGGTACGGGTGGGCCAGGGGCCACTCGGGGAATGTGTTGGTGGAAAAACGCTGGTGCACCAGGCCCACGGCCGAGATGCAGCGCTCGTCCTGCAGGTCCAGGTAGTAGGTGCCCACCTGGTCGGCCAGCAGCAGGCCCTTGTAGACCACGGTGCGGCTGGACATGCTCGGCACGTAGTACTCTTTGCTGTGCTTGAGCTTCAGCGCCTGGATGTTGGCGCTGGCGGTCTTGCGGATCACGTACAGCTTGCGCTCCAGCGCGTCCTGCACGATCACATCGTTGCCACGGCCGATGAACACCTGGCGCAGGATGGGCTCCTTCTTGCGCACGGTGGGCGACATGGGCATGTCGCGGTTCACCGGCACATCGCGCCAGCCGAGCAGCACCTGGCCTTCGGCCCTGATGGCACGCTCCATCTCCTGCTCGCAAGCCAGGCGCGAGGCATGCTCCTTGGGCAGGAAGATCATGCCCACGCCGTATTCACCGGCGGCGGGCAGCGTGACGCCCAGCTTCGCCATTTCCTCGCGGTACAGCGCGTCGGGAATCTGGATCAGGATGCCGGCACCGTCACCCATGAGCTTGTCGGCACCCACCGCCCCGCGGTGGTCGATGTTCTCCAGGATCTTCAGGGCCTGCGTCACGATGTCGTGGCGCTTTTCACCCTTGATGTGGGCCACGAAGCCGAGCCCGCAGGCGTCGTGTTCGTTACCCGATGAATACAAACCGTGTTGTTGCAGATGCTGGATCTCGGCAGCCGTGGTCATGGCGCACTCCTCATATTTTTCGCAGGGAGTGGAAGATTAGTGCATTGCAACATCTTTTGGCAAGCACATTAATTAGGGTCAGATTCTTAATCAATGGCTACAGATCAGCTCATCATTTTTATTGGGGACACATCATTTTGGTAGCCATAGACCCGATGCGGCCTTATGCATGGCCACGAATCATTCAGATTTTTTGTGAAGCGCCGGCCGTCCCGCCTGTCCCCGGGTCACCCGACGCGGAGTGTGTTTTTGCAACTCTTGCACAAAGCCGGGGTCGCCCAGCGCCCAGCCGCTGAGCACGGATGACGTCAGCGCGGCCTGCTCTTGCGATCCGATGCCCGCCTGAACCAGTGCGGCGTACGCCGCCTCGCGCGCAAACGGCGTGTTGCCCAGCGCCCAGTACAGGGCATGGGGCGTGAGCAGGCGGTCGTGGCGCAGGCCCAGCCAATGGGCGTGGCTGGACCACACGTAGTCGCAGGCCTGCACCACCTGCCCCGTGCGCACGGGGTTCAGATCGAGGTAGACCATGCACGGAAGCAGGTACCGCTCAGGCTGCAGCACCGTGGAGCGGTAGCGCCCCTCCCACAACGTACCGGTGCGGGCATGGCGACAGTTGAAATACTGCACATAGCGCCGCCCCACCGCCTGCATCATCTGCGGCAAGCCATCGACGGTGGTGGGAGTTGCCAGCAGATGAAAGTGGTTGTCCATCAGCACATAGGCGTGCACAGCCACCCCGTATTTCTGAGCATTGTCCGCCAGCAGCAATAGCATGGTCTCGAAGTCTTCGTGGTCGATGAAGATGCTTTGGCGGTTGTTTCCACGCTGGATGAGGTGGTGCAGATGACCGGGCAAGGTCAGGCGTGGCAGGCGGGCCATGGATGTCGATGGGAGCAAGGATGGGGGGCGATCATAAATCCGTCCCCGATTATCCCGTCCAGGCGGAGCCCTGCGTGCGGTGCGAGGCTAGTGTGGCACTGCATCCGCAGCCACTGGCGTATCGCCAGCCTGCGGCTTCAATCCAAAACGCGCCCCCAGCGTCCTGTCGAGCCCGAACTCTTCCAGAATGGCGCGCAGCCGATCCGAGGCGCTGCGCTTTTTCTGGCCTGTGTACCGGGCAATGATGAGCTCGTTCTTCATGCTGTGCTCCCAGCCCACCAACTCCGTCACCGTGACCTGGTAGCCACTGGCCTCCAGGTACAGGCAGCGCAGCACATTGGTGACCTGGCTTCCCAGCTCGCGGGTGTGCAGCGGATGGCGCCACAGCTCGGCCAGTGGCGTGCGCGCCAGCTGCAGGGCCTTGCCCTGGCGCAGGCAGGCGGCCATTTCGGCCTGGCAGCAAGGCACCAGCACCATGGCCCGGGCGTTTTTCTGCAGGCCGAAGGCGATGGCATCGTCGGTGGCCGTGTCACAGGCATGCAGGGCGGTGACCACGTCGATGTGGGCTGGCAATTCATCTGCGCCAGTGGATTCCGCCACGGACACATTCAGGAATGACATGCGCTGAAAGCCCAGCTTGTGCGCCAGCACACGCGACTTTTCCACGAGCTCGGCGCGCGTCTCCACGCCGTAGATATGGCCACGCCCGAGCGCCTTGAAATACAGGTCATACAGGATGAAGCCCAGGTACGACTTGCCCGCGCCATGGTCTGCGAGCGTGGGCCCCTGGCTGGTGGTGGACAGCTCTGCGAGCAGTGGTTCGATCAAGTTGAACAGGTGGTACACCTGCTTGAGCTTGCGCCGCGAGTCCTGATTGAGGCGCCCATCGCGCGTGAGGATGTGCAGTTCCTTGAGCAATTCCACGGATTGGCCTGGCCTGAGCTCCGGAATATCTGCCCCTACCCCTTTGGAGACTGCCGTCTTGTCGTGGGCGCGGACCTCGGAAGGAATGCACGGCACGGCATTCTTTTTCTTGTCCTTCATAGACCTCCCCCACCGGTCGCCGATGCAGGCCGTCCACTGCCTTGGGGCTCTGAGGGTCCCACGCCCAGAGCCATCCAGCCTTGCATGCCCATGCTTTCAAGGACTTCCATGTTGCGCTCAAAAATCGTCTCGGCCTCCGGAAAAACCTCTACCGCACGGTCGATACTTGCTTCGCGCAGCAGATGCAAGGTCGGATAAGGCGCGCGATTGGTGCAGTTCGTCACGTCGTCCATGGCCGTGCCTGCGAATTGGAACTGCGGATGAAAGCTGGCAATCTGAAGGTAACCCTCCAAGTCCATCGCGGTCAACAATGCGTCGGCCTCGGCCAGGAAGTCATTGAAATCCAGAAAATCCGGGAGGCAATTGGGCAACACCAGCAAGGTGGTGTCCCGCTGCTCCGGCGGAGCTGCTGCCAATGCAGCAAGCTCGCTGCGCAGAGTGCTCAACACTTCGACCGCATCCTGCGCGAGAGTGACCGCATAGTGAATCTGTCCCTTTACATGCACCGCTTTCGCAAAAGGGCACAGATTCAGCCCAATCACCGCCCGCTCCAGCCATTTGACTGTGTCATGGATGAACAAGGCAGCGGGGTCCGAAGACCCCGCCAAAATACTGGGGGGAAGAGGCGTCATGGAGCAAGCGCGTGCGCGCGATGGAATGCACGGGGATTTTACCGGGAGCACTGCTGTGACAGCCGGGACCGCGGCCCGAGTAGGCCCGTAGGCAATGATTCCGGCAGCCCTCCATAGCGAAGGGCGCCCCGTCGGCGCCTTTACCCATCCAGGAGCCGCAGCCCTGTCAGCCGTTCATGCTCGCGTGCTGCGAACCGGTCGGTCATCCCCGCAATGAAGTCGGCCACGGCACGAGCGCGGACGGGGCCGTTGTCTGCCAACGCCTGCTCGGCATAGTCCTCTTTCATTTCCTTTGGAGACTCCATATAGGCGCCGAACAGATCGCGGACGATCTGCTGCGCCTTTCCAGTCGTTTCCATGACACGCGGATGGCGGTATAGATTCTTGAACAGGAAGCGCTTGAGCTCTTGCGACTGCTCGCGCATGGCGTCGCTGAACACAACAAGCGCAGGAGATCGCCGCACGTCGTCGACGCTGGAAGGCGATGCTGCGGCCAACGCAACCTGGGTAGCGCTGATCACGTCATACACCTGCGTACTGAGCATGCGCCGAATAGCGTCGTACAGTAGGCGCCGTTGCTGCGGGCGCTGCGAAAGATGGGGATACTCAGCCTGCGCAGCAGCCCGATATCGGTCGAAAAGCGGTACTTCCGCCAATTGATCCAATGTGATCAATCCCGAACGCACGCCATCATCGATGTCATGCGCGTTGTAAGCGATTTCATCCGCCAGGTTGCACAACTGCGCCTCAAGGCTGGGCTGCTGACGCAATAGGAAGCGCGCGCCCACGCCATTGGGCTCCAGAGCCTCCAGATGCCGTGCGTGCGCCCGGGAACAGTGCTTGAGAATACCTTCGCGGGTCTCAAACATCAGATTCAAACCATGGTACCGCGGGTAGCGTTCCTCAAGCGCGTCCACAACCCGCAAGCTCTGCAGGTTGTGCTCAAACCCTCCATGCCCGACCATGCAGTCATTCAGGGCATCCTGCCCTGCGTGGCCAAAAGGTGTGTGTCCCAGGTCGTGGGCCAACGATATGGCCTCAACCAGGTCTTCGTCAATTCTCAAGGACCGCGCGATAGACCTCGCCAATTGGGCGACCTCCAGGGAATGGGTCAGTCGCGTGCGAAATAGATCTCCTTCGTGGTTGAGAAAGACCTGTGTCTTGTAGACAAGCCGCCGAAATGCCGAGGAGTGAACAATGCGATCCTTGTCCCGCTGGTACTCCGTCCGTGTGGGCGCGGGGATTTCAGAGTACCGCCTCCCCTTGCTTGCCCCGGGACGGCATGCGTATGGAGCAACCGGAAAGCCATTCAACGTCAAATCCGATCTAATGCCTATACATTGACATACAAGCAATACGGTGACAATTCAGGCACAGCACGCATCAATAACCTCACGCACGAGGCTGTCTGGAGCGGCACGCAGTGCTGCCTTGCCTGGTCCATCAATCACGACAAAGCGGATTTCGCCTGCCTCGGCTTTCTTGTCAACACGCATGAGCTCCATGTAGCGACCTGCATTATCGAGGGAATCCAGGATCGGGCCCTTGATCGGTAGCTCCGCGCGTTGCATAAGCGATGTGAAGCGTTGAATGAAGGACTCATTCACCAAGCCCAACCTGTGCGACAGATGTGCTGCCATCACCATACCGGCCGCGACGCCTTCTCCATGCAGCCATACACCATAGCCCATGCCCGCTTCAATCGCATGGCCAAACGTATGGCCAAAATTGAGGATAGCGCGGAGCCCAGCTTCTTTTTCATCTTGGCCGACAACCCAGGCCTTGATTTCGCAACTGCGGCGGACAGCGTAGGAGAGGGCATGCTGATCATGCGCCATCAGTGCGTCCATGTTTTCTTCCAACCAGTCAAAAAAGCGCATATCCGAGATAGGCCCATACTTAATGACCTCGGCAAGACCAGCGTTGAACTCCCGTGCTGGTAACGTATCGAGCACCGCGAGATCGCAAACCACCAGTTGCGGCTGATAGAAGGCCCCAATCATGTTCTTGCCCAAAGGGTGATTGATGGCCGTTTTGCCCCCCACCGATGAGTCCACTTGCGCCAGTAGCGTGGTAGGTACCTGCACAAAAGGCACACCTCGCATATAGCTGGCAGCAGCAAAACCCGTCATGTCACCGACGACGCCCCCCCCCAACGCGAAGACAAGCGTCTTGCGGTCACAGCCGTGGGACAACAGTGCATCGAAGATGGTCTGCAATGTCTGCCAATTCTTGAACTTTTCGCCATCAGGAAGCTGCACTTCGTGGATGTGGGAAAACCGCCTATTCAATGCTGACCGCAACTCAGCCACATACAAAGGGGCAACTGTTGTGTTGGAGACTATCAGGGCGGAGGAGGCTGGCGGCAACGTCTCATACAAGGAGCGCCTGCCGATCAAGTGTGTCCCTATAACTATCTCGTAACTACGATCACCTAGGTGGATATTGACGATTGCTGTGCTCAATGACATGGTGTGCTTACTACTGCAAATGGCGCCCAAAACCGCGTGGTGCTTCTTGTTCAATGAACATTTTACTGCATCAGAGTCTGCCTGATTAAAAAAAGTAAAGCGCCTCCCGCACGATCAGGCAATCACTTTTAGGAAACAAAGAACAAGACCGACATAAAAAAACCCCGGCTTACCGGGGTTCTTTTGGAGAGACTTCTTTACATAGTTCTGCCAGCAGGCAGACCATTGTTCAGATTGTTCGAAACCTCAAGGACATATGTTAGGCGCAATTCCACCTGTAACTGTAATCGAAACCTGACGCGTCACCGATGTTACACCTCGTTTCGCAGTGACGAGGAATTTATGCGTCCCGCAACTACCCAAATCTGGCGCCAACGGATCTGACAAATCAGGCCGCTCAGGTGTACCACTGACAAAACCGTTCGCCCCCGCAGTACCGCTACGCAACCAAGCCGGCAGGCCAGAAAACTCCCAAGTAACGCCGCTGACCGAGGCAGAGAATGCATAGATATATGCCTCACCAGCCGTCGCATTAGGCAAGGGGCAAACCACATTAGCGTCACCACTACACCCATTGACAGTAAAATCCTCTGGATTAATTGGCAAATGCTCACCCACCAACTTCAATGCCATATCTACTGTCACACTGGCACCATTTGCATCAAGAACCGTCGCTCTGACGCTGTAAGCACCCTGAGGAGCCTTTGGTGTACCGCTAATGATGCCTGAGCTGTCAGCCACCAATCCTGCAGGCAAACCGGTTACCGTCCACTTATAGGGTGGAACTCCTCCTTGAGCGACCAATGCAAAAGTGAACGGCACTCCATTTGTCAATGTACCCAAATCTTCCTGAGTGATAGTCAAAGGTGCAGCGGCCACAGTATTCACGACATCGACCTGCTTAAGAGCAGAAATCGGGTCCTGGATACCATTTGCCACATTATTATCAAACCGGTCTGTCGTAAATTCCAGCACGATAGGACCAGCAGTCACACCGCTGGATAATGAAAACAGGGCGACTCCTCCTGTAGTCATCAACTGCAACACTCCCCCCGATTGACTGTCGGCGATCAGGCGTGCCCCCGCTGCAGCCCCCAACGAAGAACGGATGCTAACTTGGACATTTGCACTCCCCGAACTAGGGATTGGTTGATTGGCATCATCCATTACAAATGCTTGCATGGCCACGCTGTTACGAATATTATTTAAATTATCCCTTGCACCCAAGTAACCAGGTGCCTGAGCGATACCAATCACGCTGGCTGCCTTTTGTGTTGCTTGGCCAACCACAATATTCACGCTTGCACTATAAACACGATTATCACGTGGATCGGTTACGGAGCAGGTAATTCGTGCCGTGCCCGCTTGATCTCCTGCGTGAAAATGAAAGGAATTCCCCCCCGAATTCGAACCCAGTGTGATATTTCGATATGCCGCAGGAACTTTAACCTTCCCACCCTTTCCATCATCAACCTCTGTTTCATGCTCGTCCTCGCCATCCAAGTAATACAGCGAACCCGAATCAAGACCGCCCGCAACATTACAACTAAAAATATCCTCACCACCAGGAATTGGCATACTACCTTTACGAGCCTCAATATATAGGGGGGTAGTAAAAGGCCGGTATGCTCCGATTCCCGGACCTACATTTGCAATATTAACAGGCAATTGGATTTTCTCAGCACGAAGCGTGATGCTATAGTTTTCTTGCGTCGTGCCAGGACTACCACCGCCACCGCCGCAAGCAGAAAGCACCGTCACTAATGAAATAGCTAAGAATTTGACATTATTTCGCATTGGCAATCCCTTCATAAATTCTGATTAACGAGCAGCAGCGCGCTCAGTAATAATTTTCGGTGTAATAAATATTAACATCTCTTGCTTGTTAGCTTGTTTTGTTTTGGTCTTGAATAAATTACCAACCCCGGGAATATCCCCAAGAAATGGAACCTTGGCCTCCGCATCGTCTTCAAAGAGCTCAAAAATACCACCGATTACGACCGTGCCACCATTCTCAACCAAGACTTGAGTTTTAATATGCTTAGTATTAATGGCTCGCACATTTTGTAAAATTTCACCCGGGCTATCTTTGTTTACATCGAGATCAAGAATAATATTTCCTTCGGGTGTTATTTGCGGGAGCACCTCTAACTTCAAAACAGCCTTCTTGAATGCAATCACGGTACCGCCGTTAGGGGCGGTCACTGGATAAGGAAATTCCGTACCCTGCTCTATAGAAGCTTTAGTTTGATCGGCCGTAACAACCCGAGGGCTGGAAACAATTTTACCCTTACCATCCGCCTCCATGGCTGATATTTCAAGATTCAAAAATCGATTAGCTGCAGAGTTAAAGATTGATATTGCAAAACTTGCGGGATCAAATCCACCTTGTGCTTGTGCAGGTAGATTGACAAAGTTACCTAATGTATTAGCAGTACCACCAGCGCCAGACGACGCAACAGCATTGCTGTAGCTAGTGCCGAAGGCGACACTATTACCACCACCAAGGTTGTACCCACCACTTCCACCACGATTTGCGCGCAGGTCTGCTCCCCCCAAGCGAACGCCCAACGAGCGCCCAAAAGTATCGGAAGCCTCGACAATTCTTGCCTCAATCATCACTTGCCGAACAGCAACATCCAGAGTCAATAGCAACTGGCGGACTTCTTCCAATTTGCTAGCAGTATCAGTCACGAACAACTGATTGGTTCTGGGCTCAGCAATCGCACTGCCTCTCTCAGAAAGAAATCTATTTGATGTGCCACCCGCCCCTCCTCCGCTACTTGAGGCAGATAATTGCGTGATCATATCCACTGCCTTGGCATAGTTCATTTGAAAGGCCTGAGTCCTCAACGGTTCCAGCTTCTGAATCGCCAACGCAGCTTCGTAGTCCTTCTTAGTCCGATCATCAATTTCATCTTTTGGGGCAATCCACAAAACCGTTCCTGATTTACGCATGCCAAGGCCCTTGGCGTCCATGATGATTTGCAGTGCTTGATCCCAAGGCACATCTTTGAGACGGAGAGTTAGCGAGCCCGACACGGTGTCCGAGGTCACAATATTGAAATTCGTAAAATCAGCTATCACCTGCAAAAGCGAACGAACTTCAATATTCTGAAAGTTAAGAGACAACTTTTCTCCACTGAATCCAGGGCCTTGAGTAAGCTTGTTCAGGTCCACTTTCTTTTGGCGAATCTCAATTACAAACTGGCTATCACTTTGATATGCACTGTGCTCCCAATCGCCAACGGGATCGATCGTCATCCGCACTCTTTCACCTTGCTGCACGGTCGTAATGGCTTGCACAGGCGTACCAAAATCACCTACATCCAAGCGACGGCGCAGACCTTCCGGCAAAGAAGATTTCAGGAAATCGACGACCAAGCCCTTGCCCTGTTGGCGTATATCAACCCCAACCTGACTGGATGGAAGCATCACGATGACCCGTCCGGAGCCATCGCTTCCTCGCCTGAAATCCACGTCTTTTAATGTTTGAATATCACTATTTGTAGGATCCGAAAACGTTAGCGCCTGAGTAGGCTGGGATGCGGAATACGCTGAAGGAGGTGTTGCCAAAGAAATCAACAACGAGCTTCCTTGGATTTCAGCTTGATAGGATGTCGATTGCTTCAAATTAAGAACAACCCGAGACCGATCGCCAGCTTGAACCACATTGACAGATTTTACATTCCCCTGACCGACTTCGATATTGTTTTTTCCGATTGCATTCGATGCACCAGGAAAATCTAGGGCAATGCGCGGAGGCGTTTGAATCGCAAAGCCTGTTGGGATTTCTTTAAGAGGTTTCGCAAAATCAATACGTATGACGTCCACACCGTTTTGCACGCTCCCCGTCACAGAACGAATAACAGTATCTGCAAGAACCTCAAGAGGGGCCAGAATAGCGATTGAGAACCCAATCGCAATTCGGCAGATTTTTACTATGTAAGCTTTCGAGTATTTCATTTTTTGCCCTCTTGCAGATCCAGCGAAACTGCGCGCTCAATCCAGTCACCTGTGGCGTCCTGCACGATCTCTCGCAGTTGAATTGAATTTTCGGTAATTTTTGTTATTTTCCCGTAATTTTGCCCGAGATAATTCCCAACTCGTACCTGATAAAGTAACTTGTCAACCTTTAAAAGTGCAGTGGGCATTCCTTTTTTATCCAGGCTACCGACCATGGCCATGACATCCAACGGATAAGCCTCGAGCGGCTCTTTTCGTCTAGCCATCTCTGGCGCGATGAGAGCGGCGTTTGAGGTAGATTGCGTAGACTCCCGGCGTAACGCCTGCGTCAATTTCACCGCGTTAAAAGGCTCCACGCCCGAATCCATCGAATAGGCCTGAGGAATGAATTGCTTCGGTTCGGTCAACGGAGTAATGCGAGGCTTGGTTGTCGCGCGCAATTCAGACATCCATTGGCGCAACTCTTCGTCGCCCGATGATCCACAGCCGCTCAATAATAAAGAGACGAAAACCAACCCAGTCAGTTTATAAAACGTCATTTTTTATTAGCCTTTATCGCCTGCTTCTGAGCCTGAATTTCTTCGGGATCAAGATACCTGAAAGTACGCGCCGTCGCTTCCATTGTCAGGACTCCGCTACCATCCTTTGCGACAGGAGCTATTGATATATTATTAAGAGTGACAATTCGAGAAAGATGAGCGATATCCGATGCGAACGCTCCCATATCATGGTACTTCCCCGTGACCCGCACCTGGATTGGTAACTCGGCGTAATACTCCCTTGCGACCACTTGCCCCGGTCGAAACAGATCGAACTGCAAGCTCCGACCAAGCCCCGCCTGATTGATATCGGACAAGAGCGCAGCCATCTCAGCCTTACTAGGCAACTGCTTCTCAAGCTGAATCACGTATTGCTGCACCTGCTCTCTTTGTCGCTTCAATGCCTCCAAGCTCACCGCCTTAATCAATTTAGATTGATAGTCCTGACGAAGAGCTTGCTCCTTCGCCACTTCAGCAGTGAGCTCCACCTCATACTCATTGATTTTTACGAACCATGAGATAGTTGCTACAGCCGCTGCAATAAAGAAGCAAAGTAGCACCTTAGGGACTACCGGCCACAACGAAGGATCTTTAGGGTCCAGGTTTCGAAATTGCCTAGAAAGACCGTCCTGCAGAGCAACGAAATCAATATTTGCCTTTGATTTTTTTGCCATGTTTATTTCCCAATCGCGGCGCTGGCAGCGTCTTTTGCTTTTTGCGCTTCCCCGGTGCGCATCAGCCGGAAGCGCAGATTAAAGGATGAGACCCGACGCTGATCCTTGGAGGAAAGCGCAACGTTACTTGCCACAATCTCCACCAGTTCCGGCTTCGACAACCAAGGGGTGTTATCCGTGAGATTGCGGAGCATTTCAGAAACACGCTCATTGGATTGAGCGACACCTTGCATGGCAATGACCTGTTCAGTTTGCTTGATGCTGGTCACATACGCACCCTCCGGTATCTGGCGCACAAGCTCATTGAGCAAATGAACGGGCAGATTGCGGTCAGATTGGAGATCTTCCACAGCTTTTTGCCTGGCCCGCAGAGCAGCAATCTCATCTTCAATCGTCGCGATCTCCTTGATCTGCCCTTCAAGAACTTTAATTTCGCTCTGCAAGAATGTATTTCGCTCCTGCTGAGCTGTGATCATCGTCTGAAACCACCAGTAAATCGAACCTGCAATAGCCAAACCGATGAGAAATGATGCAAACATCGTGGCCTGAAAGGCCTCTTTTCGACGTTTGCGCGCAGCTTCCCGGTGAGGAAGTAAGTTGATCAATATCACTGCAGGAACCTCCGCATGGCCAGACCGCATGAGGTCAGATACGACGGTGCTTCACGCACCATTTTTTTCAAACGAACGGAACTTCCAATTTCCATGCCGTCAAATGGATTGACGGCGCTGCACGCGAATCCGGTCTGCTGGGTCACTGCTTCTGTAAGGCCTGGCAATGGCGCAGATCCTCCGGCCAACATGATGTGATCAACGCGGTTGTGGGGTGTACTCGTGAAGAAGAACTGCAATGCCCGGCCAATTTCTTGTGCCATGCTGTCTACAAAGGGCCGAAGGACGGCAGATTGATAATCTTCAGGAAGGTCACCATTTCGCTTCTTGCTTTCGGCCTCTTCGATGGAGAACCCGTACTGGCGAACAATCAGTTGTGTAAGTTGCGCCCCACCAAATGCTTGGTCGCGGTCGTAAAGAACTTCCTCGTTGCGAATGACCTGCATGCTCGTGGTCAGGGCACCCACTTCAAAAAGTGCGACCATGGCATCCACCCCCTTCTTCGGCAACGCTTCAATAAGGCGGCCAGCAGCCAGACGGGACGCATGGGATTCAATGTCCACCACTACCGGCTTGAGCCCAGCTGCCTCCGCCAGACCTTGCCGGTCCTGTACCTTCTCGCGGCGCGACGCGGCAATGAGGACGTCCACATCGCCAGGAGCGTTCTTGCTGGGCCCGATGACGCAGAAGTCCAGACTCACTTCGTCGAGTGAGAAGGGAATGTATTGATTGGCCTCGGACTCGACCTGAACTTCGAGTTCCTGCTCTGTCATCCCGCCTGGCAGCGTGATCTTCTTGGTGATGACAGCCGACGGCGGCAGCGCCAAGGCGACGTTCTTCGTGCGCGTGCCGCTTTTCTTGACCAGTCGGCGCAGGGCATCAGCGACCTCATCGAACTTCTCGATATTGCCATCGGTGATCCACCCGCGCTCCAGCGGCTCGATCGCACAGCGCTCCAGCACCAGACTGCCCGCCTTATCACGCCCCAGCTCGACCAGTTTGACGCTGGAAGAACTGATGTCGATTCCCAGCAGCGGCGCAGACTGGCGACTGAACAAAGACCCCATTGAGCTCAAGATTGGTCCCCTGTAACTTGCCAAAATGAGGCAACAAAACTTAACACTTCACATGAATGCTATCAGTAAGATAGTTCTCCAGCAAAGATTTTTCCCCGCGTAACACTTGCGGAGCGTTGCCAAAAGCAGACGAATTTTTCGCGCTTTGCAAGACCGTTTGGGGAGGGTGGCGCGCCTTTTGGCGACCTGCTCATCGCACGGCGCTGCGATTTTCCGTGCTCAGGAGCAGACATTTTTATAATGGGGGGTTCCTACCCCTCCGGAGCGATATGCCGCCCTCTCCATCGAAGTCCACCGACAAGCCGGACTCCTCCCCCGCTCCCCACCGTCCCACCTGGCTTCGTTGGTTCCTGCGTGCAATCCTCTGGTTCGCAGGCTTGGCAACTGCAGCCGCTTTCGGGCTGGCGCTGACCATCGCCGTGGCCCTGGCCGTCGCCTACCCGAACCTGCCGGACATTTCCGATCTCGCCGACTATCGGCCCAAGCTTCCCCTGCGGGTCTATTCAGCGGAAGGTGCTTTGCTCGGCGAATTTGGGGAAGAGCGCCGCAATCTCACCCCCATTGGAGAAATCCCCAAGGTCATGAAGGACGCAGTATTGGCCATTGAGGATGCCCGCTTCTTTCAACACGGCGGCGTTGATTACAAGGGCGTGGTTCGCGCTGGCCTCGCCAATCTGGGCCGCGTGAAAAGCCAGGGAGCATCCACTATCACGATGCAGGTTGCACGCAATGTTTACCTCTCTTCAGAGAAAACATTTACACGCAAAATTTACGAAATCTTACTGACATTCAAGCTAGAGCATTTACTGAGCAAGGATCAGATTCTTGAAATTTACATGAATCAGATTTATCTCGGCAATCGCGCTTATGGATTTGCGGCGGCCTCGGAGGCGTATTTTGGCAAGCCATTGAAAGCCGTGTCGGTGGCGGAGGCTGCCATGCTGGCCGGCCTGCCCAAGGCGCCCTCCGCGTACAACCCGATCAGCAATCCGAAACGGGCGCGCTCCAGGCAGTTGTACATCATCGAGCGCATGGAGGAGAACGGATTCATCACAGCCCAGCAGGCTACGGACGCCAAGAAGGAAGAACTCAAAATCCGGTCAGGACCGGACAGCACCCGGATCCATGCGGAGTACGTCGCCGAGATGGCGCGCCAGCTGATCTTCACTCAGTATGGCAACGAGGCCTACACACGGGGATTGAATGTCTACACGACCCTCAACGCGGCAGAGCAGGAAGCTGCCTATGGGTCGCTGCGCCGGGGCATCATGGACTACGAGCGGCGACAGCAGTACCGGGGGCCGGAGAAGTTCGTGGCCTTGCCCACTGCAGCCCAGGAGGTCGAGGATGCCATTGACGACGCATTGGCCAATCACCCGGACAACGGGGATGTCCTCTCCGCCGTCGTTCTGGAAGCCTCTCACCGCAAGATCATTGCGGCCCGAGCCAACGGCGACAACCTCGAGATCACCGGCGACGGCCTGAAGCCCGCGCAGTCGGGCCTCAGCGACAAGGCACCGCCGAACATCAAGATTCGCCGAGGTGCGGTGATCCGGGTCGTGAAGACCCCCAAGAACGCCTGGGAGATCACACAACTGCCTGAAGTCGAGGGCGCGTTCGTGGCCCTGGACCCGCGCAGCGGAGCCATCCGGGCCCTGGTGGGTGGGTTTGACTTTGACAAGAACAAGTTCAATCACGCGGCCCAGGCGTGGCGCCAGCCGGGGTCTAGCTTCAAGCCCTTCATTTATTCCGCGGCGCTGGAAAAGGGGTTCACGCCCGCTACGGTCATCAATGACGCCCCGCTGTTCTTTGACGCCGGCGTCACGGGCGGCCAGCCGTGGGAGCCCAAGAACTACGACGGAAAGTACGACGGGCCGATGAGCATGCGCACCGGCCTGGCCAAGTCCAAGAACATGATCTCGATCCGGATCCTGCAGGCCGTGGGCCCCAAGACGGCCCAGGAATGGGTGTCGCGTTTTGGCTTCGATGCGGAAAAGCACCCGGCCTACCTCACGATGGCCCTGGGCGCCGGTTCGGTCACGCCGCTGCAGATGGCGACCGCCTATTCCGTGTTCGCCAATGGCGGATACCGTGTGAATCCCTGGCTGATCGCCAAGGTCACGGACCACAAGGGCCGCGTGATCTCGGAAACCACGCCACCGGTGACCAGCGAGCAGCCCCGTGCCATCGACGCCCGCAACGCCTTCATCATGAACAGCCTCCTTCAGGAGGTGACACGGTCCGGCACCGCCGCGCGCGCGCAATCCACGCTCAAGCGCCCGGACCTTTACGGAAAGACCGGCACCACCAATGATTCGGTCGACGCCTGGTTCGCCGGCTACCAGCCTACCATCGCCGCCGTGACCTGGATTGGTTACGACACGCCCCGCAACCTCGGAAGCCGCGAAACCGGGGGCGGGCTCAGCCTGCCAGTATGGATCAATTTCATGGAACGGGCGCTCAAGGGTGTGCCGGTCATGGAACCCACGGTGCCGGCTGGCGTCGTCAACGTCGGCGGGGAGTGGTTCTACGAGGAGTACGCCCGCCACAGCGGCATCTCCAGTGTGGGCATTGATGATCGCTCTGCGTCACCGGCGGTGGCCCCGCACGCACCGCCCCCGGCGGAGGAGCGAAACCGCATCCTGGACCTGTTCCGCAACTGACACGGCCGGGACTATCAGAGGCCCAGCCTGGGGGGCCGCAAGCTTGAGCCAGGCTGAGGCGGTTTCCCTAGGCCGAGAACTGCAGCGGCAGGCCCGCTTGCCGGGCTGCATCGCGGCTCAGGCAGTCAAAGAACTCTCCCGCGCCCTTGGTGTCTTGCCATGCCTGGCCATCGAAACGGTAATGGTAGCCACCGGAGCGGGCCGCCATCCAGACCTCGTGGAGCGGCTTTTGGAGATTGATCACGATCTGGCTGCGGTTGGGGAAGGTCAGCGTCACCATGCCCCCCGAGCGCTGGGCGTCTACATCGGCCTCGGTCGCGTCGTTGATGCGATCACAACTGCGCTCGACGGCCAGAAGCAGTTTTTCGGCGTGGTCCAGGAATTCAAGGTCGGTCATTACAATTTGCGCATGTTGATAGCTTCCCAAATTCTAGTCAGGACGCTTGTCCTTGCCGCCAGTACGGCGGCCCTTGCGGGCTGCGGCCAGCGAGGCCCCCTGTATCTTCCCAGCAGCCCCGCGGCTGCACAGCGCGCAACCCTTCCGCAGACCCTGACACCCAGCGTCGGCACGACCACGCCCGCCCAGGCACCGGCGGCTGCCGCGTCGCAGCCGCGTTAAGCCGCGGCGAATCGCCGGCAGGGGCCTGCGGCCCACCTGGCTGCCACTACCAATGCCGAGGTGCTTGATTTCCATCAAGGACACCTCGAAGGGTCAATCGTACAGTCCGTGCTTTATCGCACTGCAGGATGGCCATGGCCCTGGAACTCTACCGCGACAAGAATCACGCTTGTCTGATGTTCACCGACCTCATCGAGGAAGACGGCCAGGCCGTGCAGGCCAACCAGTTCCTGATCGTGGACGACGACACGGGCGCCATCATCGATCCCGGCGGCAATCTCGCTTTCAACGAGCTGTTCATGGGAATGACCAAGCATTTCCCGCCACACAAGCTGTCGTACCTGATCGCCTCGCACGCGGACCCGGACATCATTGCCTCGCTGGACCGGTGGATGACCAGCACCAAGGCAGACTTGGTGATCTCGCGCGTGTGGGAGCGTTTCGCCCCGCACTTCACCAAGGTCGGCAAGACGGAGAACCGGGTCATCGGGGTGCCCGACAGCGGCGGCCACCTGCCGCTGGGCCGCCATGAACTGGTGCTGCTGCCTGCGCATTTCATGCATTCCGAAGGCAATTTCCATTTCTACGACCCGGTCAGCCGCATCCTGTTCACGGGCGATCTGGGGGTGTCCATGATGTCCGGTGCCGAGGCACGCGTGCCGGTGACCGACCTCAAGGCGCACATCCCGCGCATGGAGGGGTTTCACCGCCGCTACATGGTCTCCAACAAGATCCTGCGGCTGTGGGTGCGCATGGCGCGGCAGCTCGATATTTCCATGCTCGTTCCGCAGCACGGCGCGCCGATCATCGGCAAGCAGGCCATCAGCGACTTCATGGACTGGATCGAGAACCTGATGTGCGGCATCGACCTGTTCGACGACCGGGCCTACCAATTGCCCACCAGCTACATCGATCCGGTGACCCGGCAGCTGCGGCCCGGGCTGGGGCGGTAGCACGGGCCGTTTGCTCGATCTTCAATAAAAACAGGGCCTGGCGCTTTACTGGCAAGCGCAGGTAGCTATATATTTTATAGCAATCGATCTAGCATCCATCCGCATTGCGTTACCGGGCCCCAGCGGCCGTCCGGCGGGGAGCCGCCGCCCCCTGCGCCGCCTGCCGCTTGCGCAGCCGGTGCCACAGCCGCCAGCCGAGCAGGGCCGCGAGCACCACCGCGTAGACCGCCACCTCGCCAAAATCGTTCTTGCCCGCGCGCATCCAGAAAAAATGCAGGATGGCCAGCCCCGCCACCGCGTACACGCTGCGGTGCAGGGCCTGCCAGCGCCTTGCACCCAGCGCCTTGATGGCGCGGTTGAACGACGTGGCGGCGAGCAGCGTGAGCACCAGCAGCGCCAGGGACCCCACCAGGATGAAGGGCCGCTTGACGATGTCGCGCACGATGTCGGCCACATCAAAGCCCATGTCGAACCAGGCGTAGCTCAGCAGGTGCAGCAACCCATAGAAGAACACGAACAGCCCCAGCATGCGCCGAAAGCGCGCGAGCTGGGGCGTGGAGGCGAGCACGCGCAGCGGTGTCACCGCCAGCACCAGGCACAACGCGCGCAGCGTCCAGTCGCCCGTGGCGCGGATCAGGGCTTCGGCAGGGTTGGCCCCCAGTTCGTTGGCGGCCGCGGCATACACCAGCCAGGCCAGCGGAAGCAGGCACAGCACGAACACCACGGGCTTGGCGGCAGGATGGAGCAGCAGTTTTCGCATGGGGGCAAGGGCCGGGCCGGGCTTTCGCCACCGGACGTGACGGCGAAGCCGGGCGGACGCGGCGGTCAGTAGAACTTCTTGAGGTCCATGCCCGCGTACAGCTGCCCCACCTGGGCTTCGTAGCCGTTGAACATCAGCGTCTTGCGCTTCTTGGCAAAGAGGCCGTCTTCGCCAATGCGCCGTTCGGTGGCCTGGCTCCATCGGGGGTGGTCCACCTCGGGGTTCACGTTGGAGTAGAAGCCGTACTCCTGTTTGGCCGCCTTGTTCCACGCCGTGCCTGGCTCCTTCTCGACAAAACGGATCTTGACGATGCTCTTGGCACTCTTGAATCCATATTTCCAGGGCACCACCAGGCGCACCGGCGCGCCATTCTGGTTGGGCAGCACTTCGCCGTACATGCCGAACGCCAGCAGCGTCAGCGGGTGCATGGCCTCGTCCAGGCGCAAGCCCTCCACATAGGGCCAGTCAAGCACGCGCGAGCCGACAAACGGCATGGTGGCCTTGTCGGCCAGCGTCACGAATTCCACATACTTGGCGCTGCCTTGCGGCTCCACCCGCTTGATCAGTTCGGACAGCGAATAGCCCACCCATGGAATCACCATCGACCAGCCCTCCACGCAGCGCAGCCGGTAGATGCGCTCTTCCTGGGCACTGAGCTTGAGCAGGTCTTCAATGCCGTACTTGCCAGGCTTCTTCACCAGCCCTTCGACTTCCACGGTCCATGGCGTGGTCTTCAGGGTGTGAGCGTTGCGGGCGGGGTCGGCCTTGTCGGTGCCGAACTCATAGAAGTTGTTGTAGGTGCTCGCGTCCTTGTAGTCGGTGAGCTTTTCCATCGAGATGGCGCCCGGCACGGTGGACTTCGCACTGGCCAGCGCCGCCAGCTTGCCAGGACGCGCGACAGTGCCCTGCTGTGCCAGCGCCTCGCGCCCGGCCCAGGCGGCCAGTGCCGCGCCCGCCGCCCCGCCGGCCATCAGCCGGAGCATCCTGCGCCGCTCCTCGTACACCGAGCGGGGCGTGATCTCGGAGGAATGCGGGTGGTTGAAACCCGGTTCGCGGGATGGAATCAGCATGGGTGTCTCCGGTGGTTCTCGGTTGAAACGGACTCTGCGATAGAGCGGAACAACTGCTAGTTCGTTCCCTGGGCCGTTCAGGTTACACCGAAGACACAATAGTTGCAGGCGCCGCCTGCCTGCCGGGCAGAGGCGTGCGGGCAGCCGCGGGCCTACAGCGTGCCGTAGCTGTGCAGCCCGCTCAGGAACATGTTCACGCCCAGGAACGCGAACGTGGTCACCGCCAGGCCGACCAGCGCCCACCAGGCCGAGACGGTACCCCGCAGGCCCTTCATGAGGCGCATGTGCAGCCAGGCCGCGTAATTGAGCCAGACGATCAGCGCCCAGGTCTCTTTCGGGTCCCAGCTCCAGTAGCCGCCCCAGGCCTCGGCCGCCCACAGCGCCCCCAGCACGGTGGCGATGGTGAAGAACGCAAAGCCCACGGCGATGGACTTGTACATCACGTCGTCCAGGATCTCGAACGACGGCAGGCGCGCCGCGATGCGCTTGCGGCCGAAGAGGATGCCCGCCACGATGAATGCCGAGATGCCGAAGTACACCATCCAGTAACTGCCGCCGTTCTCGGTGGCGCCCTGGCGGAACACGATGGGCTCGAAGCACAGCACCACGCCCAGCAGCCACAGGGGGGCCAGCTTGTACCAGCGGGTTTCGGTGGCCTGCTGCTTGATGAGGTAGGCGAACGCCACCATGGCAGCCAGCGCGAACGTGCCGTATCCGATGAAGTTGGCGGGCACGTGCAGCTTCATCCACCAGCTCTTGAGCGCGGGCACCAGGGGCTGGATCTCATGCGCCTCGCGCACCACGGTGTACCAGAGCAGAAAACCGACCGCCGCGCTCACCACCAGCATCACGAAGCCGCCCAGGGCGCGGGTGTCGTACTGCTGCTCGTAGTACAGGTAGAACGCCGCCGTCATCCAGCAGAACAGCACGAACACTTCATACAGGTTGCTCACCGGGATGTGGCCGATGTCCGGGCCGATGAGGTAGCTCTCGTACCAGCGCACCAGCGTGCCGATGAGCGCCATGGCCACGGCCACCCAGGCGATGCGCGAGCCGAGCATGCCCATGGTCCTGCCCTCGCCGCGCGAGAACATGCCGATCCAGTAGAACGCGGTGCTGATGAAGAACAGCATGCTCATCCAGAGGATGGCGGACTGGCTCGACAGGAAGTACTTGAGGCCGAACACCGTGTCCGCGCGCGCCAGGCTGCCCGCGCCGTCCTGCTGGTACAGGCCGATGGCAAAAAGCGCCACCGCCGTCACCACCAGCATCAGCACGCGCAGCGGCCGCCAGAACCAGCCCAGCCAGATGGTGCAGGGAATGGCACCCAGCAGGATGCCTTTTTCGTACACATCCATGTAGCTGCCGTAGCGCTGCAGCGCATAGAGGCCGCCCACCGCCACGATGGCCGCGAACAGCCAGTCGAACCAGTTGCGGCGGGCGAAGAACCCCTCATTCAGGGTGATCGCGGTGTTCGTGTTGCCGGTGGCGGTGTTCATGCGGTGCCTTCCGGGGCCTTGCCGGCCCCGATCAGTTTCTGTGCGAGCTGTACAAACTCCTGGTCCCCGTCCATGGTCTTGCGGTTCGTGGACAGCGCCATGGTGGCGTGGCTGCCGCCGCCCTGCGGCGCCACCCAGACCCAGACGCGGCGCTCGCGCACGTACAGCATGGCAAAAACACCGAGGATCAGCAAGGCGCAACCCAGATAGACAATGTTCTTGCCAGGGGCTCGGGCCACCTGGAACACGCTGGCCTGCACCTGGGTGAAGTCCTTGAGCTCGAACGCCAGTGGCGCGGGGTAGATCTGCGCGTCGCTGAGCGACAGCACGGCCTGGGTCATGAAGCCCCGTGTCTGTTCATCCTGCGGCAGGCGCGGCAGGCCCGCGTTCTGGCGCGACAGCTGGGCCACCTCAAACAGCGTGCCATTGAGAATGCGCACCAGCACTTCACCGGCGCGCGCGCGCTCGGCCTCCGGCACATTCGCCTCCATGAAGTCCGAGACCGCCTGCAGGCCACCGGTGGGCTTGCCGTCCACCATGCCGCGTCCGGCGAACAGGGCCAGCGCCCGCGATGCGGACTGCTGCAGCTGCTCGGCCAGATCCGTGCGCGAGGCATCGATGGCCTGCGCCACATAGCGGCGCACCGCCTGTTCGCGCGCCACCGGGTCGGCCAGCGTGGCCTTCAGGCGCATGAAGCCGTCCATGCCACCCTTGTCATCGGCCGGCACGCGAAGGTATCGGAACGGTTCCGCCGGGCTCTCGCGCACCCCCAGCAGGAACACCGGCACGCCGTCCCCCGTGTCCACGGGCAGCATGTAGTTGTGGAACTCGCGGGCCTGGCCCGCCGCGTCCCGCAGCTTGTAGCTCACGCTGGGGCCCACGTTGCGCAGCTCCTTCTTGGTCACGGTCTTGTTGGCCGCGCCCAAGCGGGACTCCACCGACTCGCGCAGGTCCACCTTGCGCACATCGACACCGGTGCCGCCCGGGCCTGCTCCGCCGAAGTTCTCGACATTGATGGTGCGCAGCGCCGTGAATTCCAGCGTCAGCGTCTCGCTGCCAGTGCCGCCGCCGTTGTTGGTCAGCTGGGTGGAATTGCCCACCACGCCCTCGACATCAAAGGCCTTGGCGCCTGCCACCATGGGTACGGCCCGCAGCTTCAGGTGCGAACCACCGTCGTCGAAGCTCGACTGGTAGATCTCGATGCCGCGGTAGCTGGCCGGGTGGTTCACCTCCACGCGCGCCGGGGTCTTCTCGCCCGTGGCCTTGTCATGGATGACGATCTCGCTGGCAAACAGCTTGGGCATGCCGGTGGAGTAGTGCTCGACGATGAATTTCTTGAGCTCGATGGCGAACGGCAGGTCCTGCAGCAGCACGCCGTCGGACTGGTTCAGGATCGCCGTGCTCGACTGCGTGCCCTCCGCCACGAGCAGGTTGCCGCGGAAGGTCGGGTTGCGCTCCGACAGGCGGTGCTCGGGCTTCACATCGGCGATCAGCCCGCCGCCCTGGTACGGGGTCTTGCCGCCCAGCAGCATCTGGGCGCGCACGATGAGGTCACCGTCCAGCAGGCCACCCACGCACACCAGCACGATGGCGCTGTGCGCCGCGATGTAGCCCAGCTTGTTGGCAGCCCCCGCCTTGGCGGCCACCATCCAGCCGGTACCGGGGCCGGCGGCCGTGTCGCGCTGCTGCAGGCGCACTTTCCAGCCGCCGCCCGCCAGCATCGTGCCGATGCGGCGCGCCTCGGCCTCGGCGGACCCGCTCAGCCCTGCCTCGGCCTTGTGGTGGAAGGCCTTGAGGCTTTGCTCCCGGATGTTTTCCTTGTAGACCTTCAGGTCGATGAGGATCTTGGGCGTGTTGCGGGCAATGCACAGCGAGGTGCTGACCACCAGGAACGCCAGGATGAGGAGGAACCACCAGGCGCTGTAGACCGCGTTGAGCTGGATGGCGCCGAACAGCTCGGCCCAGAACGGCCCGAACTGGTTGACATAGTTGACCGCCGGCTCATGCTGCTTGAGCACCGTGCCGATCACGGAGGCGATGCAGATCACCGTCAGCAGCGAGATGGCGAACCGCATCGAGGACAGCAGTTCGATCCCTGCGCGCAAGGCCTGGGAACCAGACTGGATGCGAAGGCCTTGGGTGTTGTCGGACATGGATGGAAACGTGGGCTTCGGGGCGCGAAAGAAAGAAAAAGGGCGGGACCATCTGTGCGATGGGCCCGCCCGTTTTGGGATTGTTATTGGCGGTAGGTTCCGTGCGGCCCGGTCTTTCGGGCCACAAGATTGACGAAAATCAAATCGCTCAGCGCAGGCCGGCGATGTAGTCGGCCACGGCCTTGATTTCCTTGTCGTTGAGCTTGGCCGCCACTTGCGTCATCTGGATGCTGTTGGCGCGCGAGCCGTCGCGGAAGGTGTTGAGCTGTGCCACGGTGTAGTCAGCGTGCTGGCCCGACAGGCGGGGGTACTGCGCGGGGATGCCGGCACCGTTGGGGCTGTGGCAGCCCGCGCAGGCAGCGATCTGGCGGTCGGCGATGCCGCCACGGTAGATGCGCTCGCCCAGGGCGACGAGGTCCTTGTCCTTCGCGAAGCCGGCCTTCGCGGGCTTGGCGGTCACCCAGTACGCGATGTTCCGCATGTCGTCATCCGACAGGGCACTGGCGAAACCCTTCATGACGGCGTTGTTGCGCTTGCCGGACTTGAATTCCTGCAGCTGCTTGACCAGGTATTCGGGGTGCTGCTGCGACAGCTTGGGGTTGGCCGCGATGGCCGAGTTGCCATCGGCGCCGTGGCAGGCGGCGCACACCGCGGTGTAGCTGGCCTCGCCCTTGACGAGATCCGGCTTGGCCGCTTTGGGGGCATCGCCCGCCGCAAAGGCCGAAATAACAGGTGCTGCCAGTGCGGCAGCCGTCAGCAAGGAGGCGAGCAACTTCATATCGAGGGTCTGTGTTTATGTGCGCAAAACCTCGCGATTCTACAATGAGGCTCCCTCGCATCCCAATTCCCCATGACGACATCTCCTACCGCGCCAGTTGCTGGCTCCCTTCCGCCCGCACCTGACGCCAAGACCGCCATGGGCTGGATGCACACGGCCAAGTTCCTGACCACGGCCGCGCAGCTGCACCACCTGCCGCCCATCGACGTGCCTGAAATCGCCTTCGTGGGCCGCTCCAATGCGGGCAAATCCACCTGCATCAACACACTCACCCAGCAAAAGCAGCTCGCGTTCGCGTCCAAGAAACCCGGGCGCACCCAGCACATCAACCTGTTTTCCCTGGGCAAGCAGGGCGTGATGGACGCGGTGCTGGCTGACCTGCCCGGTTACGGCTACGCCGCCGTGTCGCGCTCGGACAAGGTGCGCTGGCAGCAGGTGATGGTGAACTACCTGGTCAGCCGCCCCGGGCTCACGGGCATCGTGCTGCTGTGCGACCCGCGCCTGGGCCTGACCGAGCTGGACGAGGCCCTGCTTGAAGTGGTGCGTCCGCGCGTCGAAGAGGGTCTCAAGTTCCTCATCGTGCTGACCAAGGCCGACAAGCTCACCCGCGCCGAGCAGGCCAAGGTGCTGTCGATTACGCGACTGAACGCGGGCGGTGGAGAGGTGAAGATGTTCTCGGCCCTCAAGAAACAAGGCGTGGACGAGGTGGCGCAGCTGCTGTGGCAATGGGCACACCCGGTACAGCCGGCCGCCCCCGCAGCAGCGCCCGACGGCACCGCCGCACCGGAAGCCCCTGAGGATTCTCAGCAAAATTAGGCACGGCGCTTGTCTGTCATGCGCTGTTAGCTATTCAATTCATAGCATCATGATCCAGACCCGCTCCGTCACCCTGCCCCACGGCATCACCCTGCACTGCCGCGTGACCGGCGTGGCCGGCCGCCCGGTGCTGCTGCTGCTGCACGGTTTCCCGGAGGGCGCCTTCATCTGGGACGAACTGCTGCTGCACTTCGCTCGGCCTGAGAACGGCGGCTACCGCTGCATCGCACCCTACCTGCGCGGCTTCGGGCCCTCCAGCAGCCCGGCCGAGGCCGAGGCCTACCGCGCCAAACACCTGGTGCAGGACCTCGCGGCCCTGATCGCGGCCGAGTCCCCGGGCGGCCCGCTCGAATGCCTGGTGGCGCACGACTGGGGCGGGGCCGTGGCCTGGAACCTGGCCAACCAGCAGCCGGGGCTGATGAAGCGCCTGGCCATCATCAATTCGCCCCACCCGGGCACGTTCCTGCGCGAGCTGCAGCACAGCCCCGCGCAGCAGGCCGCCAGCCAGTACATGCACTTTCTCTGCCGCCCGGACGCCGAGGCGCTGCTGGCCGAGAACGATTTTCGCCGCCTGTTCGGCTTTTTCGACGCATCGGACGGCCGCGCCCCCGCCTGGCTCACCGAGAGCGTGCGCGCCCAGTACCGCGCCCTGTGGCAGCAGGGCCTGACCGGTGCCTGCAACTACTACCGCGCCAGCCCCCTGCGCCCACCCCGCGAGGGCGACGACAGCGTGCAGGCGATCACCCTGCCGGACAGCATGCTCACCGTGGCCGTGCCGACCCTGGTGCTCTGGGCGATGGACGACCCGGCCCTGCTGCCCGGGCTGCTCGACGGCCTGCCGGGCTGGATTCCCCAACTGCAGCTGCACCGCGTGGAGCAGGCCTCTCACTGGGTCGTGCACGAACACCCCGAGCGCGTGGCGATGGAGCTGCGGCACTTTTTGCAGCAAAAATGATAGCTGTCAGCGCTTGAAGCGTAAGCGCTGCAGCCTGTTTGAACCCAGTGACAACGGGTGCCCCGCCTGTCCGCGCCCGCGAGCGGCCAGCCAGCAGGAGCCGGCTGCGCCTGGCTTCATTCAGTACACCGAGCCTTCGCCCTCGGGCCGCGTCTTGAAGCGCTTGTGCACCCAGTAGTACTGGCCGGGCGACACATCGATGTAGCGCTGCAGATTGGCGTTCATGAGGGCGGTGTCCGCCTGCACGTCGTCGGTGGGGTAGCCGGGCCAGGCAGGCGAGATCTCGGCCACATAGCCCGTGGGCGTGAGGCGCGTGACCATCGCGATCACCTTGGCCCGCCCCAGCCGCGCAAAGCGCGACAGCGACGGCACGGTGGCGGCCTGCATGCCGTAGAACGGCACGAACAGCGAGTCGTTGCGGCCGAAGTCCATGTCGGGCAACAGGTACAGCAGGCCACCCTTGCGCAGATTGGCGATGATGGGCTTGACCCCGTCGTTGCGGTTGAGCATGCGCACGTCGCCAAAGCGCTGGCGCCCCTCGCGGAACCAGGCATCCACGGCCGGGTCCGGGTGGGTGGAGAAGATCGACGTGAACGCGCGCGACGTGTGCAGCGTGAGCGCCGAGCCGCCCGCATCCATGCCGTAGAAATGCGGCGCGAAAATGATGGTGGGCGTGTCGCCCTCCAGCTCGTTGAGCGCTCCCCGCAGCTTCACGCGCTCGAGCACCACATCCCGGGGCGCGAACCACAGCCAGCTGCGGTCCAGCCACGACTGGCAGAACACCACGAAAGTTTCCTGCGCCCAGGCACGGCGCTGCTGCTCGCTGGCATCGGGATAACACAGCGCCAGATTGCGCAGCGCCACACGCCGGCGCGGCCCGGCCAGCACGAACAGGATGCGGCCGATCAGCCAGCCCATGCCGCGCAGCACCGGCAGCGGCAGGCGCGCCAGCACGCGCATGAACCAGACCCCCAGGCGGCCCGTCATGCGGCCACCTCGGGCGCCGCGGCGGACTCAGCGCGCGGCTGCTTGTAGCGGGCGTAGCCCCACAGGTACTGTTCGGGGCATTGGCGGATGAGGTGTTCCATGGCCTGGTTGATCTGCAGGACGGCGACGTCGATCTGGTCGGACAGCGGCTGTGCCAGCGGCTCGAAGTGGGTGACGAAACCCCGGCCCCAGGGCAGGCGCTCGCAGCGCGCCAGCACCACGGCCGCGCCCGTCTGCTGGGCCAGGCGCACGGCCAGGGTCATGGTGTAGGCGTCCCGGCCAAAGAAAGGCGCCCAGTGGCCCTGCCCTTCGGGCGGCACCTGGTCGGGCAGCAGGCCCACGGCCTCGCCCCGGCGCAGGGCCTTGATCATCTGGCGCACCCCCGCGAGCGTGGTGGGCACGGCGAGCATGCCGGGCCGGTTGCGCGCGGTTTCCATCACCTTGGCCAGCCAGGCCTGGCGCGCGGGGCGGTACAGCACGGTGATGGGCCCGCGCTCGGCGCTCCAGCGCCGGGCCGCGGCCTGGGCCGACAGCTCGAAGCACCCCTGGTGGGGCGTGAGGTACACGATGCCGCGCCCGGCCGCGTAGGCCGCCTCGACGCAGGCCTCGCCCTCCAGCCGGCAGGGCATGGGCGCGCCCAGCCACAGGCGGGGCAGCTCGGTCACCATCCGCCCCGCATGGGCCACGGCCGCGCGCACGGCCCCGAACGGATAACCCGCCAGCGCCACATTGGCCAGGAAGCGGCGCCGGTAGGTGGGCGAGGCGGCGAACGCCACCCAGCCCATGGCCGCGCCCATGATGTGCAGCAACCACAGCGGAAATACGGAAAAGAATCGGAAGACGACTGGCATTAAAATGGATGGGTCGCTGAGTTAAATGAGCAACTTGCAGGGCGACGTTAAATAATTCTGCTAAAGCGTTCGCCAAAGCTCCTTCGGGGTGAGGGCAACGCCCCAAATGCCGGAACACAGGAGTTTATTCAAATGGCGAACGACTTTCTCTTTACCTCGGAATCCGTCTCCGAAGGCCACCCCGACAAGGTGGCCGACCAGATCTCGGACGCGATTCTCGATGCGATCTTCAAGCAGGACCCCCGCTCGCGTGTCGCCGCCGAAACGCTGACCAACACCGGCCTCGTGGTGCTGGCCGGCGAGATCACCACCAACGCCCACGTGGACTACATCCAGGTGGCGCGCGACACCATCAAGCGCATCGGCTACGACAACACCGACTACGGCATCGACTACAAGGGCTGCGCCGTGCTCGTGGCCTATGACAAGCAGTCCAACGACATCGCCCAGGGCGTGGACCATGCGTCCGACGACCACCTGAACACCGGCGCCGGCGACCAGGGTCTGATGTTCGGCTACGCCTGCGACGAGACGCCCGAGCTGATGCCCGCGCCCATCTACTACGCGCACCGCCTCGTCGAGCGCCAGGCCCAGCTGCGCAAGGACGGCCGCTTGCCCTTCCTGCGCCCCGACGCCAAGTCGCAAGTAACGATGCGCTACGTGGACGGCAAGCCCCACAGCATCGACACCGTGGTGCTCTCCACCCAGCACCACCCCGACCAGAGCGAAACGCAAACCAAGATGAAGGCCTCGTTCACCGAAGCCATCATCGAAGAGATCATCAAGCCCGTGCTGCCCAAGGAATGGCTGCAGGACACCCGCTACCTGATCAACCCCACGGGCCGCTTCGTCATCGGCGGCCCGCAGGGCGACTGCGGCCTCACAGGCCGCAAGATCATCGTGGACACCTACGGCGGCGCCTGCCCCCATGGCGGCGGCGCCTTCAGCGGCAAGGATCCCACGAAGGTGGACCGCTCGGCCGCCTACGCCGCCCGCTACGTGGCCAAGAACATCGTGGCCGCCGGCCTGGCGCGCCAGTGCCAGATCCAGGTGGCCTACGCCATTGGCGTGGCCGAGCCGATGAACATCACGGTCTACACCGAAGGCACGGGCGTGATCTCCGACGAGCGCATTGCGGCGCTGGTGAAGGAGCAGTTCGACCTGCGACCCAAGGGCATCATCCAGATGCTGGACCTGCTGCGCCCCATCTACGAAAAGACGGCGGCCTACGGCCACTTCGGCCGCGAAGAGCCCGAATTCAGCTGGGAAAAGACGGACAAGGCGGCGGCACTGCGCGCAGCAGCAGGGCTGTAAAACCCACCGCGCGAATCACGCGCCGTAAGCCCTCCCCGGCCCCAAGCCGCAACGCCCAGGCGTTGCGGCTTTTTTTCGCGCTGCGTCTGGCAGCCGCGCCCAGGGGCCCTCTCCTACAGCGGCAACCCGCCCGGGCTGACGGCCGCGCCCCCGCCCCACCGGTATCGTTCCTGCACACCCTCACGCAGCCCCGGGCTGCTCTTCAACCCCCGCAAGGAGCGACCATCATGCTGAAGTACGCCATCATTTTTGCCCTGATTTCCCTGGTTGCAGGTGCGCTGGGCTTCACCGGTGTGGCTGCCGGCGCCGCTGGCATTGCCAAAGTGCTGTTCGTGATCTTCCTGATCATCGCCGTGGTGTTCGTGGTCCTCGCCGCCGTGGGCGTGGGCGCCGCGCGCAAGGCACTGAAGTAGCCGCCACGGCTTGGTTGCACCCCCACGATCCACGCACAAGAAAAGAAATCAGGAATCCCATGGCCCTCAACATCTTTGAAGCGCTGCGCGAAAGCCACGAACGGCAGCGCGCGCTGTGCAAGCAGCTGGTCGATACCAGCGGCGACACGCCCGAGCGGCACGACCTGTTCGAGCAGCTCAAGACAGAACTGCTGGCGCACGAGCTGGCCGAGGAGCGGCATTTCTACATTCCGCTGATGGCGCACGATGCGGGCGTTGATCTATCCCGCCACGCGATCTCCGAACACCACCAGCTCGATGAACTGGTGGAATCGCTGGAGGATGCCAACCCCGCAACGCCCGCCTGGCTGCCGCTGGCCAAAAAACTGGCCGAGAAGGTCGAGCACCACCTGGAAGAAGAGGAACACAAATTCTTCCAGATGGCCGGCAAGCTGCTGACCGAAAAGCAGAAGATGCAGCTGGCCAAGGAATACCTGGCGACCTACGAAGAAGCAAAGACGACGACTGCCTGAGCGGCGACGGCACCCTTCTCACCCCATGTGAAGACAGTGCGTGAATTGCGCGTCGCGCCCCCGCGGGGGAACGTGATCAGCGCCTCAGGCCACCGCTTCCTCGGCCTGCACCACGCAGTTGCGGCCCCGGGACTTGGCCACATACAGGGCGGTGTCCGCGCGCTTGATGAGGGCATGGGCGTCTTCGTGATGGTCCCAGGTCGCCACGCCAAAACTCGCGCTCACATGGCCCACCGAATCGAAGGGCGCGCCGGCGATGCGGGCACGCACGGCCTCGGCCATGGCCATGGCGGCGTCCACCGGGGTTTCCTTGAGCAGGATGATGAACTCCTCCCCGCCGAAACGCGCCGCGCAGTCGGACGAGCGCAGCAGTTCGCGCACGCGCAGTGCCGTGCTCTTGAGCACCACGTCGCCCGAATCGTGCCCGAAGGTGTCGTTGATGCGCTTGAAGAAGTCGATGTCGAACATCACCACCGACAGGTGGCTCTTCTTGATGCGGGTGTCGGCCATCTCGGTCTCCAGCCGTTCGAAGAAGCGGCGGCGGTTGACCAGATCGGTCAGGAAGTCCTTGGTGGCCAGGTCCTCGAGCTTGCGGTTCAGGCGCGCCATGGGCTCGATCACCAGCGAGGACAGCGACAGGTTCAGCACCACGAACAGCAGCACGAAGCTGCCCAGCAGCGCGCCCATCACGGTATAGAAGGTCTGGCGCGCCTTCTCCAGCGGGAAGTACATCGGCACCTTCACCACCTGGATGCCCACCGTTTCGTTCATGCCCCAGCCAAAGCCGTTCTTGTCGCCATACACCTTGAGCATGGTGGGGGGCGCCACGGCCGGTGTGCTGTGGCAGGCCATGCACTGGGCCTGCTTGATGGTGATGGGGTGGGCCACGTACAGGGCGCGGTGCATGCCCTCGCCCACCTCGCCGGAGACCTCCTTCTTGAGGTCCGCGCGGCCTTCGCGGAAGTCGCCGATGATGCGCTCCTCCCATTCCGTGGCGCGGTCGCGCAGATTGGTGGGATTGAGCACCGCCTCCTTGTACTCATACCCGGGAAAGCGGCTCTGCAGGCGACGCAGGGTCTCCGTGGCGGCATAGGCTGGCACCGTCTGGGGGAGGAATTTTTCCGCCAGCGTCACGTCCAGATGCGGCTTGACGAGCTCGGTGGTGTAGTCGCGGATCGCCATGGCCGCATGCATCATGATCTGCGAGTTGTGCTGCACCTCCTCGATCGCCGACTGCTGCAGGAATCGGTGCACGTACAGCCCCGCCCCCACCACCGCCAGCAGCAGCACACCCGCCAGCACCAGATTGAATTTCAGCCGCAAAGACATGGATGACCCTCAGGCGCCAGCGTCGGGCCGGCTTGTTGTTGTTGGCGGTGCGGCGGCGGCCCTCCCGGCCCGCCGGCGCGCACCCACCCTTCGTGGGACACAAAGTTTGCGTTTGTGCCAGATTTCCCCGGCGCGGTCCAACTTTTTCGTTCGTTCGTGCGTGCGTGCGCGCCGCCGCCAGGGCGCTACAGCCCCCGTGCGCTCAGCGACAGGCTGCGCCGGTAGGCGTGACGCACCCGGTACAGCTGCGCGGGCCGGTGGGCGCCGCCGGTCTGCAGGGCACCGGGCAGTGCCTCCAGCATCGCGAGCTCGTCCATCTTGCGGCGAAAGCTCACCTTGTTGATCGCCTCGCCCAGCACGGCTTCGTAGACCGCCTGCAGCTGCGGCAGCGTGAAGGGCTCGGCGCACAGGTGCACGGGCATGGACGAATACTGGCTCTTGCTGCGCACGCGCAACACGGCGGCATCGACGATCTGGCGGTGGTCGAACGGCAACGGCGGCAGGCCGCCGTCCACGGCCACCAGCTGCACACGGCCCTCCGCCTGGGCCAGCGTCCCGGGCGGGACCAGCGCACAGTACGCCACCGCCAGGGACCAGCCCCGCGGGTCCCGCACCGCGCCCGAGAAGGTGGCCAGCTGCTCCAGATAGGGACTCTCCAGGCCCGCCTTGGCACGCAGCACGCGGGCGGCGGCGGCCTGGGCGTCCACATCGTCCTGAGCGTGGATGTAACCGCCCGGAAGCGCCAGCGCCTGGGCGAACGGCGCGTGCTCCCGGCGCACCAGGGCCACCTTCAGCACCCCCTCTTCCAGGGTCAGCAGCACCACATCCACGGTGCAGATCACGGCACAGGCGCTGTCGTCGTTCATGGGGGAAGGCACATGGTTCATTGCAGAGATATACGAACGAGGCTACCACCGGGCGGCGCAAACCCCAAGCGCTTGCGTGCTGGCCGCTGGCGCACAGCGGAAACATGAGGTTTCACATTAGTTAGTTGCATTATTAACCTAACAAACCTACACTGTTCCCATACCGAAGGAGAAGCCCATGGCCCGCAATATCCAGCTGCTGGTGATCGACCCGCAAAACGACTTCTGCGACCTGCCGGCCGATTGGCAACCCCGCCAGCCGGACGGCACCCGCACGATGCCCAGCCTGCCCGTGGCTGGCGCCCACGCCGACCTGCAGCGCGCGGCCGCCTTCATCCGCGCGCAGGCGGGGCGGCTCGACGCCATCACGGTGACGCTCGATTCGCACCAGCGCTTCGACATCGCCCACCCCGGCTTCTGGCAGCAGGCCGACGGGTCGGCCGTCGCGCCCTTCACGCCCATCACGGCGGCCCAGGTGCGCAGCGGCGCCTTCACCCCCCGCAGCGCCGCCGCACTGCCCCGCACGCTGGCCTACCTGGATGCGCTGGAAGCCCAGGGCCGCTACACGCTCATGGTCTGGCCGGTGCACTGCGAGATCGGCAGCTGGGGCCACGGCGTGCATGCCGACGTGCTGGCCGCCTGCGGCGACTGGCAGCTGCAGCTACAGCGCGCGGTGCACCACGTGTTCAAGGGCACCAACCCCTGGACCGAGCACTACAGCGCGATCCAGGCCGAGGTGGTCGATGCCGCCGACCCGGACACCGCCCTCAACACCCGCCTGCTCGCGGCGCTCGACACCGCCGACCTGCTCTTCATCGCCGGCGAGGCCAGCAGCCACTGCGTGCGCGCCACCACCGAACACATCGTGCAGCACCTGCCCCGCCTGCAGGCGGCGGGCGCCCGGCCCGGCCACATCGTGCTGCTGACCGACTGCATGAGCCCCGTGGGCGGCTTCGAGGCGCAACACCAGGCCTTCCTCGACGCCATGCGCGCGCAAGGGGTGCAGCTGGCCACCAGCACGGAAATCGGCCTCTAGCGCTTGCTGAACAAGCGACAAGCTATAAAAACAGGAGCATCATCATGACCCGCATCATCACCAGCCTGCTCGACACCGACCTGTACAAGTTCACCATGTGGCAGGCCCTGCTGCACCGCCATCCGCAAACACAAAGCGAATACCGCTTCGTGTGCCGCAACCAGCCCCTGTACCCGCTGGCCGAGCTGCTGCCGCAGGTGAACGCCGAGCTGGACCACCTGTGCTCGCTGCGCTTTACCAAGGGCGAGCTCGACTACCTCGGCGGCCTGCGCTTCATCAAGAGCGACTTCGTCGACTTCCTGCGCCTCTTCCAGTTCCAGCGCAACTTCATCGAGGCGCGGGCCGAGGGCGACACGCTGACCATCGTGGCCCGCGGCCCCCAGGTGCATGTGATGGGCTTCGAGATCTTCGTGCTGGCCATCGTGAACCAACTGTACTTTCGCCGCTTCGACGCGGCCGCAGCGCTGGCCAGCGGGCGCGAGCGCCTGGCCGCCAAGGTACAGCGGTTGCAGGACCTGGCCCGGCAAGCCACCTTGCGCCACCCCTTCGAGCTGTTCGACTTCGGCCTGCGCCGCCGCTACAGCGGCGACTGGCAGCGCGAGGTGGTCAAGACATTTGCAGAGCAGACACCCCAGTGGTTCAAGGGCACCAGCAACGTGCTGCTGGCGCGCGACCTGAACCTGGTGCCCATCGGCACCATGGCGCACGAATACCTGCAAAGCTACCAGGCGCTGGGCGTGCGGCTGCGCGACTTTCAAAAGGCCGCGCTGGAGGACTGGGTGCAGGAGTACCGGGGCGACTTGGGCATCGCGCTGACCGACACGGTGGGCATGGACGCCTTCCTGGCCGACTTCGACCTGTACTTCGCCAAGCTGTTCGACGGCCTGCGCCACGACTCGGGCGACCCGGTGGCCTGGGGCGAAAAGGCGCTGGCGCACTATGCCAGGCTGCGCATCGACGCGCACACCAAGCGGCTCGTGTTCTCCGACGGCCTCGACCTGGAGCGCGCCCTCATGCTGTACCGCCACTTTGGCGACCGCACGCAGCTCGGGTTTGGCATTGGCACGAACCTCACCAACGACATGGGCGCAGACCACAAGCCCCTCAACATCGTGATGAAGCTCACGCACGCCAACGGCCAGCCCGTGGCCAAGCTCTCGGACACGCCCGGCAAGACGCTGTGCGACGATGAAACATACTTGGCATACCTGCGCCAGGTCTTCAGCATTGCATAAGAAGCCCCCCTGAGTCGCTTCGCGCCTTCCTCCGGGGAGACGACGCCCTCACTGCGGGGCGGCCCTTGCTCGGCGTCCCTGGCATGGGCTGCGCCCGTGTCGGCGGCTGCCGACGAAATCGAACCTTAGGAGGAATGACACCATGCTCCGCATCACCATCGCCCAGCTCAACTTCACCGTCGGCGACATCGAGGGCAACGTGGCCCGCATGGTGGCCGCCGCGCAGCAGGCGGCGCGCGAACAGGCCGACCTCATCGTGTTCAGCGAACTGTCGCTGTGCGGCTACTACCCCGGCGACATGCTGGAGGAAAGTACCTTCCAGCAGCGCATCGAGGCCGGCCTGGCCGCGCTGCAGCAGGCCTCCGCCGGGCTGCCGCAACTGCACTGGGTGGTGGGTGCGCCCACGCCCGCGCGCGGCCCCGGCAAGCGGCTGCACAACAGCCTGCTGGTGCTGCAGGGCGGCACCGTGCGCCTGCAATACGCCAAGCAGCTGCTGCCCACCTACAACATCTTTGACGAGCGCCGCCATTTCGAGCCGGGGCCCGACGTGGCCAAGGTGCTGCGCATCGGCAACGCCCAGGTGGGCCTGCTGGTCTGCGAGGACGGCTGGAACGACCACGGCGCCGACTACGCGACGAACCCCTTCGAGCGCATGCGCGACGCGGCACCCGACCTGGTGGTGAGCATCAATGCCAGCCCCAGCCACATCGGCAAGCGCGAACAGCGCCACCAGATCTTTGGCGGCTCCTCGCGCCGGCACGGCCTGCCCATCCTGTATGTGAACCAGGTGGGCGGGCACGACCAGGTGGTGTATGACGGCGCCTCGTTCGCCGCCGAGCCCGAGGCCGGCATCGTCTTCGAGGCGCCACGCTTCGTGGAGGACGTGCGCACGCTCCGATTCGAGGGCGGAAGCTTCTTCACGGCGGAAGGCGCACGCCCCGCGCCCGTGCCGGAGCAGGGCCTGCCCACGATGGATTTCTACCGCCAGCAGATCGTGCTGGGCCTTTCGGACTACGCGCGGCGCTGCGGCTTCACGCAGGTGGTGGTGGGCAGCTCGGGCGGCATCGACAGCGCGCTCACCCTCGCGCTGGCGGCCGAGGCGCTGGGACCCGGGAACGTGGTGGGCATCACCATGCCCTCGCGCTATTCCAGCAGCGGCTCGGTCGATGACTCGGTGGCGCTGTGCCGCAACCTGGGCGTGCAGCTCTTCACGCACCCGATCGCCGATCTGGTGGCGGGCTACGCGCGGCAGTTCGAGGCCAGCTTTGGCCCGCCGCTGGCGGGCCTGCCGCTTGAAAATTTGCAGGCGCGCATCCGTGGCACGGTGCTGATGGAGTATTCCAACGCCTTCGGCCACCTGCTGCTCACCACCGGCAACAAGTCGGAAATCTCGGTGGGCTACTGCACGCTGTATGGCGACACCAACGGCGGGCTGGGCCTGATCGGCGACCTGTACAAGACCGAGGTGTTCGCGCTTGCGCGCCATGTCAACGAACACGCCGGGCGCGAGCTGATTCCGCAGGCCATCATCGACAAGGAACCGTCCGCCGAGCTGGCGCCCGGCCAGCGCGACGTGGACAGCCTGCCACCCTACCCGGTGCTGGACGAAGTGCTCAAGCTGCTGATCGAGGGCGACCGCCTGTCGAGCGCCGAGCATGCGGCCGCGCAGGCCTTCGTGGCGCAGCTGCAGCAGGAAGAAGCCGGCCGCGCGCTGGTGCAGCGCGTGCGCATGATGGTGGCGCGCAACGAATACAAACGCCGCCAGGCCCCGCCCATCGTGCGCGTGCGGGCCCGGGCCTTTGGCAGCGGGCGGCAGATGCCGATTGCGGCACGGTATGCATGAACCATCGATCAGATAAAATCACTACAAAAAAGATAGCTGCTGGCGCTTGATGGACAAGCGCCAGCGGCCAAAAAACCTCAAAAATACAACCCAGCAATGGAGACACATGCTCGATACCGCCATCTACATCGGGCGTTTTGAACCCGTGCACAACGGCCACATCGCGCTGCTGCGGCGCGCGCTCGACAGCGCGCAGCAGGTCATCGTGGTGGTGGGCTCGGCCTGGCAGGCGCGCTCGCCCAAGAACCCCTTCACCTGGCAGGAGCGCGAAGCCATGCTGCTGATGGCGCTGCCCGAGGCCGACCGCAGCCGCGTGCAGGTGCTGCCCATGCGCGACTACTACAACGAGGCCGTGTGGGTGCAGGCCGTGCGCCAGGGTGTGGCGCGTTTGACCGCACCGAATGCGCGCACCGGGCTGGTGGGCCACTTCAAGGACGCCACCAGCGGCTACCTGAGCGCGTTCCCCGGCTGGGAGCTCATCCATGTGGAGCGCCAGGGCCCCATCGACGCCACGGCCATCCGTGACGCCTGGTTTGGTGCGAGCCCCGACACCGTTCCCTCCGCCCTCGCCCCCCTGGCCAACCAGATGCCCCCCAGCACCCTGGCCACGCTGGTCCAGTTCGCGCAGACCCCGCACTACCTGGCGCTGCAGCAGGAGTGGCGGATGCTGCGCGGCTACCGCCAGGCCTGGGCGGCCGCGCCCTATCCGCCCGTGTTCGTGACGGTGGACGCCGTGCTGCGCTGCCGCGACCATGTGCTGCTGATACGCCGCGCCCACGCCCCCGGCAAGGGCCAGCTGGCGGTGCCCGGCGGTTTCATCGAACAGCGCGAGACCGTGTGGCAGTCGTGCCTGCGCGAACTGGTGGAAGAAACCCACTGCCACCTGCCCGAGGCCACCATGCGCGCCGCCCTGCAGTCGGTGGCCGTGTTCGACCACCCCGACCGCAGCCAGCGCGGGCGCACGCTCACGCATGCGCACTACTTCGATCTGGGGGACGCGCCCTTTCCCGTGGTGCAGGCCGATGACGATGCGATGCTGGTGCAGTGGACGCCCATCGGCCAGCTGGCGGGCCTGGAAGAGGAGTTCTTTGAAGACCACTTCCACATGCTGGACCACTTCCTGGGGCTGACGGAACTGCACTGACGGCGCAGGGCCGCATTTCGGGCAAGAACTGCTGCCGGCGCTTGTCCATCAAGCGCTGACAGCTATCATTCAGATAGCATCAAGTCCCCGCCCGCTCGAGCATGGCATGCAGCAGCACGTTGCACCCCGCCGTGATGTGCTCGGGCTTGGCATCCTCGATCTCGTTGTGGCTGATCCCGTCCTTGCACGGGATGAAGATCATGCCGCTGGGCGCCAGCTTGGCCATGTACACGGCATCGTGCCCCGCGCCCGAGACAGCGGGCATGTGGCTGTAACCGAGCTTGGCGGCCGCGCGGCCCACGGCCTCCACGCAGTTCTCGTGGAAGGCCTGGGCCGGGTAGCTGGACACCATCTCGATGTGCACCTGCACGCCGTGTTCCTGGGCCACCTGCCCGGCCAGGGCCTTCACCTCGGCGGCCATCTGGTCCACGAGTTCGTCGGTGCTGTTGCGCAGGTCGATGCTGAACTTGACCCGCCCGGGAATCACGTTGCGGCTGTTCGGGAACACCTGCACCATGCCCACGGTGCCGCGTCCGTGCGGCGGGTGGCGGTGGGCTGCCGCCACCACGTCCTGCATGATGCGCGTGGCGGCCAGCATCGCATCCTTGCGCAGCGCCATGGGCGTGGGGCCGGCGTGGGCTTCCATGCCGGTCACGGTGCAGTCGAACCAGCGGATGCCCAGCACGCCGCTGACCACGCCGATGGTCTTGTCGTTGTCTTCCAGCACCGGGCCTTGCTCGATGTGGGTTTCGAAATACGCGCCGATGGGGTGGTCGCCGGGTTCCTGGTCGCCCACGTAGCCGATGCGTTCCAGCTCGCCCTTCACGGTCTTGCCCTCGGTGTCGGTGGCGGCGTAGGCGTGCTCCAGCGTGAAGGCCTTGGCGAACACGCCCGAGCCCATCATCACGGGCACGAAGCGGCTGCCTTCTTCGTTGGTCCAGAACGCGACTTCGATGGGCGCCTCGGTCTCGATGCCGTGGTCGTTGAGCGTGCGCACCACCTCGATGCCCGCCAGCACGCCGTAGTTGCCGTCGAACTTGCCGCCCGTGGGCTGGGTGTCGATGTGGCTGCCGGTCATGATGGGCGGCAGGCTGTTGTTGCGCCCGGGGCGGCGCATGAAGCCGTTGCCGATCTTGTCGATGGTCACCGTCATGCCCGCCTCGCGCGCCCAGCGGGTGACGAGATCGCGGCCCTGCTTGTCCAGGTCGGTGAGGGTCAGGCGGCACACGCCGCCCTTGGGGGTGGCGCCGATCTGGGCCAGTTCCATGAGCGAATCCCACAGGCGCTGGCCGTTGATGCGCAGGTTCTCAATATCGGGTTTGACTTTGGTGTCCATGGTGTTCTCCAGAGGCATTGAATCGGTCAGCGAGTCCATCAACGTGCGACAGCGGTAGGCGCCAGGTCCTGCGCACGCTTTTGCACGGCCTGGAAGTTGGCGCCGAACGCGGGGCGCTTGATGTAGCGGCCCTTGCCCTGCTCGGCCCGCAGGTCGCCGTTGGCGAACACCACGCGGCCCTGGCTGATGGTGTGGCTCGGGATGCCGCGCACGGTGCGGCCTTCAAAAATGTTGAAGTCGCCCTTGCTGAACTGCGTCTTGGCCGAGAAGGTCTTGGTGCCTTCAGGGTCCCACAGCACCAGGTCGGCGTCGGCACCCTCGCCGATGAAGCCCTTGCGCGGGTAGATGTTGAACAGCTTGGCGCAGTTGGCCGAGGTGATGGCCACGAACTCGGAGGGCGTGAGGCGCCCGGTGTTCACGCCCGCATCCCAGATGGCGGCCATGCGCTCTTCCACCCCGCCCGTGCCGTTGGGGATCTTGGCGAAGTTGTCCTTGCCTGCCGCCTTCTGCGCGGCGCAGAAGGTGCAGTGGTCCGTGGCGGTGGTGTGCAGCTGGCCCGACTGCAGGCCGCGCCACAGCGCCTCCTGGTGGACCTTGGGGCGAAAGGGCGGGCTCATCACATAGGCGGCGGCCTTGGCGAAGTCCGGGTCGCGGTACACGCTGTCGTCTACCAGCAGGTGCCCCGCCAGCACCTCGCCGTACACACGCTGGCCGCGCGCGCGGGCGCGGGCGATGGCGTCGGCCGACTCCATGCAGCTCACATGCACCACGTAGATGGGCACGCCCAGCACGTCGGCAATGGCGATGGCGCGGTTGGCGGCCTCGGCCTCGACCATGGGCGGGCGCGAGAGCGGGTGACCCTCGGGGCCGGTGATGCCCATCTTGGCGACCTCCTGCTGCAGCAGGTACACCAGCTCGCCGTTTTCGGCGTGCACCGTGGGCATGGCGCCCAGCTCCAGCGCGCGCTTGAAGCTGTTCACCAGGGTTTCGTCGTCGCACATGATGGCGTTCTTGTAGGCCATGAAGTGCTTGAAGCTGTTCACGCCTTCCTGCTGCACCAGGGTGCCCATGTCGGCGCGCACCTGCTCGCTCCACCAGGTGATGGCGACATGGAAGGAATAGTCGGCAGCCGACTTCTCGGCCCAGCCGCGCCACTTGCGGTAGGCGTCGAGGATGGGCTCCTGCGGGTCGGGAATCACGAAGTCGATGATGCTCGTGGTGCCCCCGGCCAGGCCCGCGGCCGTGCCGGTGAAGAAGTCGTCCATGGTGACGGTGCCCATGAACGGCAATTGCATGTGCGTGTGCGGATCGATCCCGCCAGGCAGCACGTACTGGCCGCTGGCGTCCAGGGTCTGTGCGCCCGCGGGGGCCTGCGCCGCCACGCTCTCGCCCACGGCCACGATGCGGCCGTCCACGCACAGCACATCGGCCGGCTGCTCGCGGTCGGCATTGACCACGGTTCCACCGCGGATCACAAGGGCTTGGGTCATGGGGATCTCCTTCAGGGATGCAGATCAAAAAGAGGCCCTGCGCTGGCACCAGGCCCAGGCAGGGCCGGAGGTCATTGCTTTTTCTTCGCGGTCAGGTAGTAGTAGGTGCCGGCCACGGCCAGGCTGAAGAACCAGCCCGAATCGAACAGGGTGAGCCAGATGGCGGGCATGCTGGCCTTGTCCACCACGCCCGACACCGCCAGATAGCCCGGCAGGCACGGCAGCACGCCCAGGAAGAAGGCCATGAGCGCATGCAGGTTCCAGCCGTTGCTGTATTCGTACTCGCCGCCGCGGCGGTACAGGTCATCCACCTTCAGCTCGCTCTTGCGCACCAGGTAGTAGTCCACCAGCAGGATGCCCGCGATCGCGCCCAGCAGCGTGCCGTAGCCGCCCAGCCAGGTGAAGAGGTAGCCGCCTGATGTGGCCAGGATCTTCCAGGGCATGAACACGAGCCCGATCAGCGCGGCGATGATGCCGCCCATGCGAAAGCTGATCCTGGTAGGCGCGCACTGGCTGAAATCATAGGAAGGCGACACCAGGTTGGCGGCCACGTTGGTGGTCAGGTTGGCCAGCAGGATCACCAGCAGGCCCAGGCCGGCCGCCACGCTGCCCATCTGGGTCAACAGGCCGTCGGGGAACAGCTGGGCCTTGCCGTACAGGATGGCCGACGCGGAAAAGCCGATGACGCCCACCATCGAGAACAGCGCCATGGGAATCGGCAGGCCGATGGCCTGGCCCAGGACCTGGTCCTTCTGCGATCTGGCGAAACGCGTGAAGTCCGGAATGTTGAGCGCCAGCGTGGCCCAGAAGCCCACCAGCCCGGTGAGCGCGGCCCAGGTCTTGGGCCCGCCTTCCACCACCTTGGCGGGCAGGTTGAAGAGCTGGCCCGAGGGCACCCGCACCATGAGCACCACCACCAGCAGGATGGAGGCGGCGATCATCAGCGGCGCGGCGATCACCTCCAGCTTGCGGATGGATTCCGGCCCTCGCCAAATGAACCAGATGTGCACCGCCCAGAAGGCGAGGAAACACATGAACTGCGAGGTGCTGATGGTCTGGCCATCGGCCGGCCCCGCGAGGTTCATGCCCACGATGTTCAGGAAGCCATGCAGCGCCAGCGCACCAAAGTAGCAGTTGATGGAGAACCAGCCGCAGGCCACCAGGCCGCGCAGCACGGCGGGCAGGTTGGCGCCCTTCACGCCGAACGATGCGCGGGCGAGCACCGGAAACGGCACGCCGTACCTGGGGCCCACGCGCCCGATGAGTACCATGGGCACCAGCACGATGCAGTTGGCCAGGAACACCAGCCACACGGCCATTTGCCAGGAGAAGCCCTGGTCCAGCATGGAGCTGGCCATGGTGTAGGTGGGCACGCAGACCACCATGCCCACCCAGAGCGCGGCAAAGTCCTTCCAGGTCCAGTGCCGCTGCGCGGCGGTGGTGGGGAGCAAATCTTCGTTGGCCAGCGTGTTGGATGCTGCGCCGGGCATCAGCCCCGCCACATGGGCAGCGCCACCGGTACTGTTCGTCATGCCTGTACTCCTGTCAAAGACCTCATTGGGGTTGCACACAACCCGCTGTCTGGTCCGGCGCCCCGGTGCATTCAGATGCGGGCCAAAGGAAGCGAGCGATGCTATAGATCACGCAAGGACCGCACCAGATGCAGCGCAGCACGCGTTGCGAACGCGCACCACATCGGGCGCCTCCAGCGTCATGCCGCCGCCGGCACGCGCTGCGGGTTGTTGGGGTGCGTCGTCCAGTTGGCGTATTCACCGGTGACCGTCTTGCCCGTGCGCACATCCACCTCGCCGGGCTCCAGCGCGCGCATGGTGATGCACTCAGGCACGGGGCAGATCGACACGCACAGGTTGCAGCCCACGCATTCGGCCTCGTTGATCTCGAACTTGCGCACGCCACCGTCCTTGGTGAAGGTGATGGCCTGGTGCGAGGTGTCTTCGCACACCACATGGCAGCGGCCGCACTGGATGCAGGCATCCTGGTTGATGACGGCTTTCTCAATGTGGTTGAGGTTGAGGTTCTTCCAGTCCTTGACGGTGGGCACGGCCTGGCCCTTGAAGTCGTCGAGCGTGGCGTAGCCGTGCTCATCCATGAAGTTCGACAGCCCGTCGCACATGTCCTGCACGATCTTGAAACCGTAGACCATGGCCGCCGTGCACACCTGCACCGTGCCGCAGCCCAGGGCGATGTATTCGGCCGCGTCGCGCCAGGTGGTGATGCCGCCGATGCCGCTGATGGGCAGGCCGGCGGTCTGCGCGTCGCGCGCGATCTCTGCCACCATGTTCAGCGCGATGGGCTTGACGGCCGGGCCGCAATAGCCCCCGTGCGAGCCCCAGCCGTCGGTGCTGGGGCTCATCACCATGCGGTCCAGGTCCACGCCCATCACGGAGTTGATGGTGTTGATGAGCGACACCGCGTCCGCCCCGCCCGCCTTGGCCGCGCGCGCCGGGTGCCGCACGTCGGTGATGTTGGGGGTGAGCTTCACGATGACCGGCAGGCGGCTGTAGTGCTTGCACCAGGCCGTGACCATCTGGATGTACTCGGGCACCTGGCCCACGGCGGCGCCCATGCCGCGCTCGCTCATGCCGTGCGGGCAGCCGAAGTTGAGCTCGATGCCGTCGGCGCCGGTGTCCTCGACGAGCGGCAAAATGCTCTTCCAGCTCTGCTCCTCGCAGGGCACCATGAGCGAGACGATCATGGCGCGGTCGGGCCAGTTGCGTTTGACGCGCTTGATCTCTTCCAGGTTGGTGTGCAGCGGCCGGTCGGTGATGAGCTCGATGTTGTTCAGGCCGATCACGCGGCGGTCTTGCGACATCAGCGTGGAGTAGCGCGGGCCGTTGACGTTGACCACGGCCGGGTCTTCGCCCAGCGTCTTCCAGACCACGCCGCCCCAACCGGCTTCGAAGGCGCGGGTGACGTTGATCTCTTTGTCGGTGGGCGGTGCGGAGGCCAGCCAGAAGGGGTTGGGGCTTTGGATGCCCAGAAAATTGCTGCGAATGTCTGCCATGGGGTGCTCCCGTGAGTTGCAGTTGACGACGTCAGGCCACGAGTGCCACGGGCACGCTCAGCGCTTGATGCATGGAGACAGCGGCGACCTTGCCGTGCTCCACCGCCTCCACCGTGAGGTCGCGGCCACCCACGCGGCAGTCGCCTCCGGCCCAGACGCGCGCCAGACTGGTGCGGCCCTCCAGGTCCGTCACAATGCGCCCGGCTTCCAGCGCGATGGAGGCACCCACCGGCTCGGCCACAAAGGTCTGGCCGATGGCCTTGAGCACCATGTCGGCCTCCAGCATGAAGGTCTCGCCGGTTTCCACCAACTTGCCGCCACTCAGCGCCGTGGCGGCAAAACGCACGCCCTTGACAACACCGCCTTCGCTCAGCACCTCTTTCGGTGCAGCCCAGTGGCGGATGGTCACACCATTCGTCTGCGCCCACTGCTGCTCCACAGCGGACGCCGACATGGCCTCTGCGCCGCGACGGTAGACGATGGTCACTTCTTCGGCGCCCAGCTTGCGCGACTGCACGGCGGCGTCCACCGCCGTCATGCCGCCGCCGATCACCACCACGCGGCGGCCCACGGGCAGGGTGGACAGGTCGCCGCTCTGGCGCAGCTCGGCGATGAAGTCCACCGCATTGCGCAGGCCTGTCGCCGCAGGCTCGGCAATGCCCAGGGCATTCACGCCCTGCAGGCCCAGGCCCAGGAACACCGCATCGTAGGCGCCCAGCAGGCTGTCGAGCGTGATGTCACGGCCCAGCTGCTGGCCCGTGCGCACCTCGATACCGCCGATGGACAGCAGCCACTCCACTTCCTTCTGCGCGAAGTTGTGGGTCGTCTTGTAGCTGGCCAGGCCGTATTCATTCAGGCCGCCCAGCTTGGGGCGCGCCTCGAACAGCACCACGTCATGGCCGCGCACGGCCAAGCCGTGGGCACATGCCAGGCCAGCCGGCCCTGCGCCCACCACCGCCACGCGGCGGCCGGTGGAGGCTGCGCGCTGGAACAACGGTGCGCCCGGGCTGGCAAAGAATGCATCGGTGGCGTAGCGCTGCAGCGAGCCGATCTCCACCGGCTTGTCCTCGTTGGTGTTGCGCACGCAGGCCTGCTCGCACAGCACCTCGGTGGGGCACACGCGGGCGCACATGCCGCCCAGCGGGTTGGCCTGCAGGATGGCGCGGGCCGCGCCCCGGTTGTTGTCCTGCGCGATGCGATGGATGAAGGACGGGATGTCGATGCCCGTGGGGCATGCCGTGGCGCACGGAGCGTCGTGGCAGTAGTAGCAGCGTTCGGCTTCGATCAGCGCCTGCGGGCGGGTGAGCGGCGGGTGCGCGTCGCTGAAGTTGCGGGCGTAGTCGGCCAGGTTCAGGCGCGCGGCATGTATGCCGCAGGCACGGCTTGCGGGTGTGTCCATCAGTCTTGCTCCGGAAGGTTCGGGGTGGAGATCCAGGCATGCGCGGCACGGGCCGCCCCGCGCCCTGGGGCTTTGTGGCACCTGTGGCGGGCATGCCGCGTGCCAGCCAACGCAGCGCAAGCCAGAATGCTTGCGCCCGCGAACTTCGGAGGTTTCATCGTGGTCCTCGCTGTGGGGTGCAGGTGCCCGCCGCTTTATTTGCCGCGGTGCCCTGCGATGTGGGTCAATTTACCAACCCGTAAAAATTTACCAATTGGTAAAATCCCTAGAGCAAGCGCCATGCCAGCCAATTGCCAGTCTTCGAGGCCTCGCTTGTTCCACAATGGTGCGATGACAGACGCCCGCCAGTCCCCTCCAGATCCCGCCGCGCCCCCGCGGGCCAAGGCACCGAGATCCCCCGCCCCCGACGACACGGCCGCCACCCGCGCGCCCACGGCATCCCGCCTGCTCAAGGAGCAGGGCATCCTGGCGGAGGCCGAGAACCACTTCGCGCAATTCGGCTTCGAAGGCGCCTCGCTGGAGAACATAGCGGCCGCCATCGGCATCAGCCGCCACAACCTGCTGTACTACTTTCCGAGCAAGGAAGCGCTGTACCAGCGTGTGCTGGACGACGTGCTCACCCAGTGGCTGGCCGGCATGGAGGACCTTTCGCACAGCGAAGATCCCCAGCAGGCCCTGCGCCGCTACATCCGCGCCAAGCTTCAATACTCGCGCGTGCACCCCCAGGGAGCCAAGGTATTCACCAAAGAGGTGATTGCCGGCGCACCACGCTATGGCAAGGCCATCCGCGAGCGCGTCGGCCCGCTGCTCAAGACCGAGGTGCGCACTTTCGAGCGCTGGGCGCGCGAAGGCCGCATCGCCAAGGTGAACTTCACCCATCTGATGTTCATCATCTGGTCCGTGACGCAGGCCTATGCGGAACAGGAAGCGCAATTCGCCTTGTTGCTGGGCAAGCCGTCACTGACCGAACGCGACTATGAAAACGCCGAAGCGTTGATCGTGCGCATGGTGCTGAGCGCGCTTGCGCCGGATGCCGTGGCCTGACCCGCCGCCGGGGCCCCGAAGGCGTGCAGCGTGAAGACCGCCCCCAGGGCCCCCCAAACCGCTACTCAATCCGTAGCACGAGGCCATGCAGAGGCGGGCGCCACCAGCAGATCTTCTCGGTAGGGGTTCTTGCCGGCGCGCCGCGACGCCAATGCTCCCCAGGCCGCCCACACGCCTTCGTTGCGCCTTCACGCCTGCCGCTGCTGCCACAGCACGTCCAGCACATGCTGGGTCGCCCGCTCCACAGCCCCTGCCCGGTGCGCGATGCCTAGTGGCCGCCACAGTGCGGGACGCAGCGCCAGCATGCGGATGTGCGGGTCCAGTGGCACGGCCGCGGACGCCTCGTGCGGCAACAGGGTGGCCCCATAACCCGCCGCCACCAGGCTCTTGATGGCATCGTTGTAGTTGAGCTGGATGCGCGCCTTGGGATGCCTGCCCGCCAGGGCGAGCCACTCGCTGGCCAGGCGCGACAGGCTGGTGCCCACGTCGTTGAGGATCAGCGGCTGGCTCGCCAGCCACTGCGGCGTCGCACACCGGGGTGCGGGCCATGCGGCCGGAACAAACGCCATCACCGGGTCACGCCGCCACGGCAGCACCTTGACACCTTGCACGGCGCCCTGCGGGAGCGCGACAAGGCCCACATCCAGCGAGCCGTTGGCCAAGCGCGCCATGGTCTCCTGCGAAGTGAGCACCGCCACCTGCACGTCAATGCCGGGGTGATGCTGCCCGACCACCTCCAGCGCCCGGGGCAGCAGGTGCGCAATGACACCGGTGGAGGCACCCAGCCGCACGCGGCCCGACAGGCCCTGGACCTGCCGCTGCACGACGTCCAGCGCCTCCTCGGCATCCGCCAGCAGGCGGCGCGCCCTCTCGACCAGGGATTCGCCCACGCCGGAGGGTTTCACTTCGCCACGCTTGCGCACGAGCAGGGGCGCGCCTATCTGCGCCTCCAGGTCGGCGACATGCAGGCTGACCGTGGGCGCGGCAAGGTGCAACACGCGGGCGGCCTCGGCGAACGAGCCGAGGTCGGCAATGGTGACCAGCGTGCGCAGACGGTCCAGATTGAGTTCGCGCATGACGTTCAGTAAAACTGATGCTGATGTTTGTGAAATTCAACTTTTCAAATTCTATGCCTCCGTTGAAGATTCCGTACCCACATTCACACACCAGGAACACCCCATGAGCGCTCCCCTTGTTTTCATCGATGGCGACCAGGGCACCACCGGGCTGCAGATCCACGACCGCCTGCGCCATCGCACAGACCTGCGCCTGCTGACGCTGCCCGAGGGCGAGCGCAAGGACGCGGCCCGGCGGACCGAGGCCATCAACAGCTGCGACGTCGCAATCCTCTGCCTGCCGGATGCCCCGGCGCGGGAAGCGGCCGCCGCCGTCGTCAACCCCTCGGTCCGCGTGATCGATGCGAGTTCCGCGCACCGCACCGCCCCCGGCTGGGTCTACGGATTTCCCGAAATGGACAAAGAGCAGGCCGCGCGAATCGCCCGCGCCCGGCGCGTGAGCAATCCCGGCTGCTATCCCACCGGTGCCGTCGCCCTGCTGCGGCCTCTGGTACAGGCGGGCCTGCTGCCTGCGGACCACCCCGTCACCATCCACGCAGTCTCTGGCTATTCAGGTGGCGGCCGGGCGCGCGTGGAGGAGCATGAAGGCGCCCACACCGCCAACGCGCCGGCCTTCCAGATCTACGGCCTGCAGCTGGAACACAAGCACACGCCCGAGATCGCCCTGCATGCAGGCCTGTCTGAGCGCCCGTTCTTCCTGCCCGCCTATGGCTCTTTTCGCCAGGGCATTGCGCTCACCATTCCCCTCTTGCTGCGGCAGCTGCCTGCGGGCACGACGGGCAGGCACTTGCACGCCTGCCTCGCGCGCCACTTCGCTGGCGCGGCGCATGTCGACGTCATGGACCTTGCCCAGGCCGAGGCGGCCGAGCACCTGGATCCGCAGGCCCTCAATGGCACCAACCAGCTGCAGTTGGGGGTCTTCGCCAACGACCGCCATGGACAGGTGCTTCTGACCGCGGTGTTCGACAACCTGGGCAAAGGGGCTTCAGGGGCCGCGGTTCAGAACCTGGAATTGATGCTGGATCAGCGTTTGAGTTGAGCAGAGGTGTAGACATCGCCATATCGGACGATCTGTGTCCTATAGTAGATGACCGTCCCGAACCGATCGCCGTTTCAAGCAGCGCAGCTCTTGTACCAAGCGAAGAGCCCATCGCGCTCGGGGTGAAGCTCCAGTTAGCCGGACCTCAAATACCTTTGCGCCAGCGCGGTGCGCAGGCTCCAACGATCTCTCGATCATCGACGTGCTGATGCCACACGCATGGTTCTATGCGAGATTCGGCACCCAGCTTTGCCGCGTCCAGTAACTGACAGACCGACTGCATGGGGTAGAGGCAATGCTGAGCGTTGAGGTGAGCGGACGCTACGGACGGTCCGATTGAATGCCCATGTCATTCTTCAGCGCGGATATGTAGTAAGCGCCGTCACAGCGAGGGCCGACATGAAGCGCCCAGGTTTTAGCAGGAGGCCATTCCTCGCGACAGGGCGCGTGGCGGCTCCCGGGCTCTCAAGGCGCCTTTGCTGAACGGTCACAACGACCTCTCACCTTCTGCCGCTTAAGCTTGTTCGAGAAGCGCGCGCGGAACGGCGCGGGGAACGGCGCGTGCCCAAGGACGATTCAGCGTAGCTCCAGGCGCATCCTCCAGTTGGAAGGTGCTCACGGCTTCGGTGAGTTGCTGGGCCTGCAGCTCCAGGCTCTTGGCGGCGGCGGCGCTTTGCTCCACCAGAGCCGCGTTCTGCTGCGTGGCGTGGTCCATCTGGTTGACGGCCTGGCCGATCTGGGAAATGCCCGTGCTCTGCTCGGAGCTGGCGGAGCTGATCTCGCCCACGATGTCCGTCACCCGCTTGATCGCGCCCACAACCTCGACCATGGTCTGCCCGGCTTGATCCACCAGGCCCGTGCCCACGGACACCTTCTCCACGCTTTCGTTGATCAGCGCCTTGATCTCCTTGGCGGCGCTGGCGCTGCGCTGCGCGAGATTGCGCACCTCGGTGGCCACCACAGCAAAGCCTCGGCCCTGCTCGCCGGCGCGGGCTGCCTCTACCGCGGCGTTCAGCGCCAGGATATTGGTCTGGAAGGCAATGCCATCGATCACACCGATGATGTCCGAGATCTTGCGCGAGCTGTCGTTGATGTCCCGCATCGTGGTGACGACCTTGGAGACCACCTCGCCGCCCCGTGTGGCCACGGCGGATGCGCTGATGGCCAGCTGATCGGCCATCTTGGCGTTCTCGGCGTTGTTGCGGATCGTGGAGGTGAACTCTTCCATGGTGGCGGCGGTCTGCTGCAAAGCGCTGGCCTGCTCTTCGGTGCGCTGGCTCAGGTCTGCGTTGCCCATGGCGATCTCGCTCGTGCCGGTGGAGATGGAGTCGGTGGCGCCCCGTACCTTGCTCACGATGCTGGCCAGGTTCTGCTGCATGGCACTCAGCGATGCCAGCACGCTGCCGCCGGGGGCTGCGCTCGCCCCCGCAATGCTGGACAGGTTGCCGCCCGCCACCTTGCTGGCGGCACTGCTCAGTGCATCGGGCTCGGCACCCAGGGCCCTCAGCACTCCGCGGGTGATGGCCACCCCGCATGCCACCGCCATCACGGTGGCCAGCAATGCCAGGCCGATCAAGAGCCGGCGCTGGAATTCGAAATCGGCCTCGGAGGAATCCACCAGCTGTTTGGAGCGCTCATCGGTTGTCTTTTGGTACTCGTCGGTCTTGGCAATCAGGGCGGCGAGAAGCGGCCGGCACTCGTCATTGATTTTCGCAATGGCTTCGTCCTTTTTGTCGGCCATCGCCAAATCGACGATGGACAGGGCCACCGGCCCATATGACTGCTCGATCTTTGCGAGTTCGGCCACCAGCGTCCTGACGTTGACTGGAATGCCTGGGCCTTCTACCGCCTGTTTGAGCAGGGCCAGGCGTTTTTGGACGTCTTCGTGGGCTTTGACGACAGCCGCCTTTTCCGCGTCGCGTTCTGCAGGCTTGGTCGCCAGCACCATGTTCCGGGCGGCCACGGCGCGCGCGTCGACGGCGCTCCGTATTCCTTGGGCCAGATGTGCCCGTGCGTCGATACCGGTCACGAAGTCATGAAATTGCGTCTTGGCGCTGCTCATGTCCTTGATGGCGAACGCGGACAGGACCACGATAAGCACCACCATCAAGCCAAACGACAGTGCCAACCTCGCCCGCATCGTCATGTTCTGAAAACCCATCGCAGTCCCCCAATGTTCATCTGCGTTATGGTCAGTAGATTTGTAATATTTTGTCAATAGACAACAGCTATTGTGATGAAGGATATGGATTCAGTGTTCATTGCTGCGCTGCCACGTGACCCATGTGCGGAGAAATAGATCACACCGGGACACGGCATTCCCCCCGGGGATCACCGCTTCGGCCCGCCCCACTGCTCGCAAGGGCTTGATCGTTCTTGGCACCACCAACATCATTCCACCGACTGTTCGGCAGCTGCAAGGCCTGGCCTCACCGCTGCAGACCAGGCCGTTGCTCAGACCCCTTTCAGGCCTCTTCGCGCAGCGACGCCCTGAGGATCTTTCCCACCGGCGACTTGGGCAATTGCTCGCGGAAAACGATCTGGCGTGGCACCTTGTAGGCCGTGAGCTGGGTGCGGCAGTGGCGCTCCACGTCCTCTGCGTTGAGCGCCGGGTTGCGCGCGACCACGAAGGCGCGCACGGCCTCGCCGGTGCCGGCATCCGGCACACCGATGACGGCGGCCTCGGCGATGTCGGTGTGGGCCGCGAGCACGTCTTCCACCTCGTTCGGGTAAACGTTGAAGCCGGACACCAGAATCATGTCCTTCTTGCGGTCCACGATGCGGATGAAACCGCCCTCCTCCAGCTGCGCAATGTCGCCCGTGTGCAGCCAGCCGTCCCGGATCGCGCTGGCACTATCTTCCTGCGCATGCAGGTAGCCGGCCACCACCTGCGGCCCTTGCACCAGCAACTCGCCGCGCTCGCCCTGGGGCAGATCGCGCCCCTGGTCATCGACGATGCGCACCCGGCAGCCCGGCATGGGCACGCCCACGGTGCCCAGGCGCGGCGTAGCCGAGGGCGGGTTGCACGAGACGATGCACGATGTCTCGGTCATGCCGTAGCCCTCCAGGATGGGGCAGACCACCGCCTGCCAGGCCTGCGCGGTCGACGTGCGCAGGGCCGTGCCACCCGAGAAGGTGTAGCGCAGCTTCGGTGGCCTGGCCTGGAACCAGGGCTCGGCCAGCAGGCCGGCGAACAGCGTGTCCACCCCGGCAGTCCACTGCACGTCGAACTGCTCGAAGGTCTTTTGCAGGTTGGACATGGGGCGCGGGTTGGGCACCAGCAGGTTGCGTGCACCGACCTCGAAGAACACCAGGAAGTTCACCATAAAGGCGAACACGTGGTACATGGGCAGCACGGTGAGCATGGTCTCGCCCTGCTTCGGCCCATCGTAGGCGTCGAGAAAATCGCGCGTGATGCGCAAGGTGGCCAGGATGTTGCTGTGCGTGATCACTGCGCCCTTGCTGCGCCCGGTGGTGCCGCCCGTGTACTGGTACACCGCCACGGGGTGGCTGCGGTGTTCGACGGGCTCCAGCGCCTGCCCGCGCACCAGCGCGTCGGCCATGCGCGGCAGCGGCGCCGCGGTGGCGGTCATGGGCTTGTCTCCTGTCTCTTCTTTTTATGAACGCATCAGGCCTTGGCTTTGAACGCTGGGAGCTTGTCACCCAGCCGCGCGCCCATTTCGGCACCCAGCGCCTGCAGGCCGCTCAGGGGGCGCACCATGACTTCGAACTCAGTGATCTGCCCCTCTTCATTGAAGCGCACCAGATCGATGCCCTTGAGCTGCTTGTCGCCCACGCGCGCGCTGAACTCCAGCACGATGTTCAGGCCCTCGTCGGTGGCCAGCTGGCGGTGGTAGGTGAAGTCTTCGAACACCTGGATCACGGTGGACAGGGCCAGCATCAGCGCCGGGGCCGAGGTGTAGGCCGTGTTCGCCATGGGCGAGCGGAACACCGCGTCCGGGTGCACGATGCTCAGCAGGTTCGACAGGTCGCGGCTGGCCACCATGTGGTGCCAGGTGTCGAGCGAGCGGGCGACGGCGGGGTGGATGTTCTTCAAGGCTTCAGTCATGGGATGTCTCCTGGGGTGGTTTTCAAAGAAATCAGATCGAGGCTGCAAGCGTCGTGCCCTGCAGGATGGCGCGCTTGGCGTCGAGCTCGGCGGCCACATCGGCACCGCCGATGAGGTGCGCGCTCTGGCCCGCGGCCAGCAGCACGTCGTACAGTTCGCGCAGCGGCTCCTGGCCGGCACAGACCACGATGTGGTCGACATCGAGCACGCGCGGCTGGCCGTCGATGGTGATGTGCAGACCGGCGTCGTCCACGCGCTCGTAGGCCACGCCCGAGCTCATGCCCACGTTGCGCGCCTTGAGCGAGGTGCGGTGGATCCAGCCCGTGGTCTTGCCCAACTGGTCGCCCACCTTGCTGGCCTTGCGCTGCAGCAGATGCACGTGGCGCGCGGGCGCCTCCACCTGCGCGGCGCGCAGGCCGCCAGCCTGGGCATAGGCGGTGTCGATGCCCCATTCGTCGTTGAACTTGGCGGGCGCCAGGGCCCCGCTCTCGCCTTCGTGCGTGAGGTACTCGCCCACGTCGAAGCCGATGCCGCCCGCGCCGATCACCGCCACGCGCTGGCCCACGGGCTGCTTGTCGCGCAACACGTCCAGGTAGCTCAGCACCTTGGGGTGGGTGATGCCGTCGATGTCGGGCGTGCGCGGCCGGATGCCCGTGGCCACAACCACCTCGTCATAGCCCTGGCCAACCAGCTCCTGCGCGGCCACGCGGGTGGAAAGGCGCACCTCCACGCCATGCAGCTCCAGCTGGCGGCGGTAGTAGCGCAGGGTCTCGTAGAACTCCTCCTTGCCCGGCACCTGCTTGGCGATGTTGAGCTGGCCGCCGATCTCGCTGCCCGCATCGAACAGCACCACCGCATGGCCCCGCTGCGCGGCCGTGACGGCAAAGCTCAGGCCGGCAGGGCCGGCGCCGACCACAGCGATGCGCTTCTTGGCGGCGGTGGGCGCGATGACCAGCTCCGTCTCGTGGCAGGCACGGGGGTTGACCAGGCAACTGGTGATCTTGCCGCCGAAAGTGTGGTCCAGGCAGGCCTGGTTGCAGGCGATGCAGGTGTTGATCTCGTCGGCCCGGCCCTGGCGTGCCTTGCGCACGAAATCGGCGTCGGCCAGCAGCGGCCGCGCCATGGAGACCATGTCGGCGCAGCCCTCGGCCAGCAGGCGCTCGGCCACCTCGGGCGTGTTGATGCGGTTGGAGGTGATGAGCGGTATGCCCACCCGCCCCATCACCTGCTTCGTCACCCACGCATAGGCCGCGCGCGGCACCTTGGTGGCGATGGTTGGGATGCGCGCCTCGTGCCAGCCGATGCCGGTGTTGAGGATGGTGGCGCCCGCCGCCTCGATGGCCTGGGCGAGCTGTATCACCTCGGCCAGCGTGGAGCCGCCCTCCACCAGGTCGAGCATGGACAGGCGGTAGATGATGATGAAATTCGGCCCCACCCGCTCGCGCGTGCGCCGCACGATCTCCACCGGAAAGCGCATGCGATTGGCATAGCTGCCGCCCCATTCGTCATCGCGGTGGTTGCTGCGCGCTGCGATGAACTCGTTGATCAGGTAGCCCTCGGAGCCCATGACCTCCACCCCGTCGTAGCCCGCGTGCTGGGCCAGCGCGGCGCAGCGCGCGAAGTCTTCGATGGTCTGCTCCACCTCTTCCGCCGTGAGCGCGTGCGGCACGTGGGGGTTGATGGGTGCGCGCAGCGCGCTCGGGGCCACCAGGTCGCGGTGGTAGGCATAGCGGCCGAAGTGCAGGATCTGCATGGCGATCTTGCCGCCCTCGGCGTGCACGGCCTGCGTCACCTTGCGGTGCTGCCCGGCCTCGTGTTCGTTGACCAGCATGGCCCCGCCCTGCATGGGCCGGCCGCGCTCATTGGGCGCAATGCCGCCGGTCACGATGAGCCCCACCTCGCCACGCGCCCGCTCGGCATAGAAGGCCGCCATGCGCTCGAAGCCGTTGGCCACCTCCTCCAGCCCCACGTGCATGGAGCCCATGAGCACGCGGTTCCTGAGCGTGGTGAAGCCCAGGTCCAGCGGGGCATGCAGGTGGGGATAGGGACTGCCGCTACCAGCAGCCTGTGGAGCCGGGGAAGGTTTCGGGACGGCGTTCATCGGGGGTCTCCTTGTTTATGCAACCAGTTGCATAAATATAGCCAGCATCACGCATTTATGCAACTGGTTGCGTAAACAATGGAGAGCAGTCCCGATTCAGGCAAGATGGCGAACTACGCAGCTTTCTCCGGCGCCCTCTTCCGATGTCCCTGCCCCACGCCCTTCTCACCGCCCTGGTCGAGCACCCCTGCTCGGGCTCGGAACTCGCCGAGCGCTTCGACAAGTCCATCGGCTACTTCTGGCACGCCACGCACCAGCAGATCTACCGCGAGCTGGCGCGGCTCGAAGAAGCACTGTGGATCGAGGCCCTGCCGGCCGAGACGGGCCGCGGCCGCAAGCGCCAGTTCCGCCTGCTGCCCGCGGGCCGCAAGGAACTGCGCCGCTGGATCGCCGAGCAACAGGACCCCACGCCCCTGCGCGACGAACTCATGGTGCGCCTGCGCGCCGAGGCCGCCGTCGGCCCCACCGGTCTGGAAAAGGAAATCGCCCGCCTGCAGGCCATGCACGAGGACAAGCTGGCCGTCTACCAGCGCATCGAACAGCGCGACTTCATGGGCAAGGAAGCGAGCCGAGAGCGCCGCCTGCAGCACCTGGTGCTCAAGGCCGGCATCCTGCAGGAAGAGCTGTCGCTGGCGATCGCGAGAGAGGCGCTGGAGATACTCGGCACACCGCGCCCGCCTCCGACGCCCTCTGCCCGGTGACCACATGTCACTCGCAGCGCCATGACCAGCCTCCGGCGTACCCCAGTGCCAGCGCCAGCTAGTCACACCAAGCAGCACCACGCCATCGGAGCATTCAAGATGCCGAGTCCTCATGTCTCCGCCCAAAACCTATTTCAGCGCGCAGTGGACGGCCTAAATGATCTTCATGGCGCTGGCGGGGAGGGATCGGCACCATGGAAGGCCCCATTCTCGGCGCGCTGCTTTCCTTGCGGTAGAGACGACGTGGGGCGGACAGGGCGTGCTGTATCTCATCGGCCCTGGTGCCATTGCCATGCTGTTCGCGCTGTTTTTGCCCAGGGGCGCTTGAGGGGCAGTGCAGCAGCGCTGGAACGTGCGACCGCTGTCCGCGGGCTATCGGATGCGTACGCGCGCCACACATGTTCCAGAAAGAGAGGAGCAATATTCAAAATCAATAGCAAACAACGCTTATGGGACAAGCGGTAGATGCCATTTTCAATCGAAAAATTCGATGGTACGCGGGTCTTTGCACCCGTCGAAATGCTTTTGCAGCATGGCGTGAAACACGCTGCCCGGCGCAGAAACTTCGCCAAACAGCGTCATGCTGGAGCGCAGCTTGAGATCGTCCGGCGTGCCAAACACATCCAGCGCCGAGCACGTCCCCAGGCCCAGCAGGATCTGGCAGCACTCGCGCAGCCGGCCGGCAAGCACTGGATGCGCCAGGTAGGCCTGCGCCTCGGCCAGCGACTGGATGGCATAGCGCTGGGCCACGTCGCTATGCCCCAGTCCCTTGATCTGCGGGAACACAAACCACATCCAGTGCGTGCGCTTCTTGCCCGCCCGCAGCTCGGCGATCACGCGGGGCCAGACGGGATCCTGGGCTTGCAGGAAACGGTCGAGGACAGGGGGAAGGGGCATGTTCGGGTAGTGGATGCTGGGCTGGCTGAAGTGAATGGTGACCATGAATTCACCGGAAGACAACAGTTGAATGGTGACGGAAAGGCAGGGCTGGCTGCAGGTGATGTGCCCGAAACACCTGGATCAGATCACCATGCCAGAATGACCCGATGAGCACATCGACATCCTCCTCCTTTCTGTCTAGCGCAGACGGCATCCCGGTCATCACCTACACCTGGGCCGAGACCCCCGGCAAACCCGTGGGCGCCGTGCAGATATCTCACGGACTAGCCGAGCACGGCGAGCGCTACGACCGCTTTGCGAAGGCCTTGAACGCTGCCGGCTTCATCGTCCATGCCGTGGATCATCGCGGGCACGGGCGCACCGCTGGTGGCAGGTTGGGGGACTTTGGCGCCGCAGGTTTCAGCGGGCTCATTGCCGATGTGGCCCAGTACGGCGCACTGCTGCGCACGCAGCACGCCGGCCTGCCGCTGTTTCTGTTTGGGCATTCGATGGGTTCGTTTGCGGCGCAGGCGGCGATCCTGGATCACGCATCGACCTGGTCAGGTGTGTTGCTCTCAGGTTCAACCGCGCTGGATGCGCTCGCCGCAGCGATGGCCAATGCTCCCGCAGACGCGCCTGCCGGATTGGAGGCATTCAACGCAGGTTTTGAGCACCGTACGGGATACGAATGGCTTTCGCGGGACGGTGCGGAGGTCGATGCCTATGTAGCGGATCCGTGGTGTGGGTGGGATGTGCCGGACGATGTGATCCCGTCGCTGTTCGCTCCGGCTTCCCGGCTGGCGGATCCAGCGCTGCTAGCAGGTATCCGCAGTGACCTGTCAATCTTCATTGCCTCTGGCGACGCAGATCCGCTCGCGGGGGGCGGTGCGCTGATTCAGCTGCTGGGTCAGCGCTACCGCGATGCAGGCATCACCGACGTGACAGTCAAGCTGTACACGGCTGCCCGCCACGAAATCCTCAATGAGACGAATCGTGATGAGGTGACTGCCGACATCGTGGCCTGGCTGCGTGCCCATGTGGGGTAGCCTGATGCGGTGTCGCGCATTGCACGACTGGAGGCCTGACCTCGGAGGGCCTCGAGCCTGAGTCCTGCTATTTGAACGACCGATACTCCACATTCATGGACTGAACCAGTTCGGCGGCAGTCGGCAGGGACGTCACACCCGACACCGAATGCCCCGCACTCCACAGATCCGACCACCGTTGGATGACGGGTCCTTCAGATCCGCCTCCGAATTTCTTGCGGGCCTCCTGCACGGATACCGTCTCGTCCAGTCCATCGGGGTCGAGCCCGACACGGACGATGGACGGTTTCAAGAAGTTCGCGGGCAACCCCGTAAAGGCACGCGTCGCAAGCACATCGTCCATGGAGCTTTCCAGAAGCATCTGCTTGTAGTCTCCCCCAGCCAGGCTTTCCTTGGTGGCGATGAATCGCGTTCCCACGCACCCCAGGTCGCAACCCAGGACCGTCGCTGCGCGCAACGCCACACCGTCGGACAGGCCACCTGACAGCACGATGGGGCCATCGAACAGCTGGCGCACGGCGCGCACGAAAGCGAACGGGTTGGCCCAGCCGGTGTGCCCGCCCGCGCCGGACGAGAGCAGCACCAAGCCATCGACGCCCGCCTCCAGAGCACGCTCTACATGGTGCAGCGAGGCCACATCGGCAAACACGAGGCAGCCGCCGTCGTGCAAGATGGGAATCACCGACGCGGGCGACCCGACGCTGGTGATCACCAGCTCTGCGCCGTGGCGCACGATCAAGTCCGCTTCGGCCTTGAGGCGTGCGGGGTCGCGGCGCATGATGAGATTGGGGCAATAGGGCGCCCGGCTGGGCTGTTCTTCGGCCTCGCGCTGAAGCCGCTGAAGCCAGGTCTCGAACTCGTCCAGAGACGTGCAGTTGGCCGTGGGAAATGCGCCGATGACGCCAGCGGCGCAGGCAGCGGAGACCAGTTCGATTCCCGAGACACGCAGCATGGGGGCCGCAATGACGGGCACCACCAGCCGCTCCATGAAAGGCAGTCGGTTCATTCTTGCTCCATTGAATCCAGTGAATGCACTGTGCGCAGGGCCGTGATGGCCTGCACTGCTTCGTCCACCAGGCCGTTCACGATGGCCTGCAGCGGCTCGATACGCTTGGCGAATGCGATGGCTGGCCCCAGGGAGGCCATGCCATGACGCCAGTCGCCCTCGGCGTAGCAGCGGTCGCGCGCGACCGTTCCGCTGATGAGGTCGCCGAACGCGGCGTGTTCGGTGGCGCCTGCCCGTTCGATGGCCTGAACCTGGCGCGCAGTGTCGTTGAGCAGCACGCGCCAGGTGGTGCCCAGCGATTGCAGCAGCCGCACCGTGGAGTGCTCGTCGCAGGTCAGCAGATGCTCTTTGTAGCGGGGGTGCGCCTGGATTTCCTCGCACACCAGGAAGCGGCTGCCGACGAGTACGCCGTCAAGCCCCTGGGCCAGCACCGCAGCCAATTGCCTGCCGCGGCCGATGCCGCCGCCCAGCACCACCGGCACGCTGAACTGGCCGTATGCCAGCGCCCCCATGAGCATCGTGGGCAGCTCATTCATGCCCGGGTGCCCGCCTTCCTCCATGCCGACCAGGGCAATGGCATCGGCGCCAGCGCGCTCCGCCGAAAGAGCGTGGCGGATGTTCGAGGCTTTGTGAACGACGATGGCATCTGCCTTGTGAAGAGCGGTGATGAGGTCCGCCGGTGCATGTCCGGCTGTCTCGAAGATCCTCACGCCGTGCGTCAGGGCTGCATCCATCCAGCGCGGAATCATGGTGTTGGCTTCGGGCCGGTGCGAGAGCGTGAGGTTGACGCCAAACCGTTTGCCATGGGTCAGTTCCGAGCACAGCGCAAGGGCTTCGCGGAAATCCGCTTCGCTGGCGTACGACCGGGGCGTGATGAAGCCCATGCAGCCCGCATTCACCAGCGCGGCAACGTACCGTGCGTCGGACAGCCACATGAGGCCGCCGCCCAGGATGGGGTGGTCGATCCCCAGCAGCCGGGTGATCCGCGTGTGCAAGACGCTGCCCATGGCCTACCAGCCTGAACTGCCGAGCTGCGGTGCGCCTGCAAGGTCCGCACCGCCCATTCCCTCGAGTGGAACGGGGAACCTGACCAAGGGCAAGTCTTCGCCGGGAGCGAATTTGCCGCGTGAGGCAAAGTGCGGCTGGGCGGCCAACTCTGCGGGCGGCACCACTGGCGCGGCGGGCACATCGTGCCGGCACAGCAGTTCAAAGGCCTCGTGCGAATCCAGGTGCTGCATGGCCTGCTCGATGCGCAGGTTGATCGCATCCGCCACAGATTTTCTCGCCTTGTGGGTGGCGTACTTCGCGCCGTCGAAGGGAGCCAGGTCCAGCACCGCACACAGGCGCTTCCAGAAATGATCCTCCAGCGCAGCAATCGACACGTAGCGGCCATCCTTGCACCGGAAGGCGCCGTAAGCCGCCTTCACCAGCGTTGCCTCGCGCTGCGCTTGCAGCGTGCCTGCGCCTGCGGAGCGGTAGGCGCCCAGCCGCGGGTTCATCCAGTGCAAGGCGCAATCGGCCAGCGCCACGTCCAGATGCTGCCCCCGGCCGGTGGCCTGGCGCTGAAACAGCGCGGCGAGTGTGGCGGACAGCGCGTACATGGTTCCGCACAGATCGGCCACGGGCAGGCCGAAGCTCTGCGCGGGTGCGCCGTCCGGCGTACCCGAGACGGCCAGCACCCCCGCGGCAGCCAGGTAGTTGATGTCATGCCCCGGCAGGTCGGCCCAGGGACCGGTCTGGCCGTAGCCGCTGAGAGACACATAGATGAGTTGCGGATGCGCCTGGCAGAGCGAAGCGGCATCCAAGCCCAGGCGCGCCATCACGCCAGGGCGGTAGGACTCGACCACGACATCGGCCGACGCGATCAGCTCGCGGACCTTGTCGCGCTGGGCTTCGTCCTTGAGGTCCACCAACAGGCTCTGCTTGCCCCGGTTCACGGCCTCGAAAGCGCCCTGGCCCAGGTGACGGGCGTTGTCGCCATGCGGCGGGCGCTCGATCTTGATGATGCGTGCGCCCATCTCCGCCAGGTTCTGCGTCAGAAACGGCCCCGGCAGCAGCTCGCTGAAATCCACCACCGTGATGCACTGCAACGGCGGCCGGGCGGCGGTGGCCGTCATGCGGACGCTCCTTCGGCGGTTCTTTCGATGATCACGGCGTCCAGCGGCAAAACGCCTTCTCCGCGGGCGCCAATCCACACCGGGTTGAGGTCCATTTCCTCGATGCGGCCAGCGTTGTGCATCACGAAGTCCGAGATGCGCAGCAGCAGCGTCTGCAGCGCCTCCAGGTCCGCCGCTGGGCGGCCGCGCGCACCTTCCAGCAGGGGAAAGCACCGCATCTCACGCACCATCGCCGCGGCCTCGCTGGCGCTGAGCGGCAACATGCGGCGTGTCACATCGCGCAGGATCTCCACGTAAATGCCCCCCAGGCCGAAGGTCATCACGTGGCCGAACACCGGGTCGCGCGTAACGCCGACCATCAGCTCCAGCCCGCCGCGGGGCGCCATCTTCTCGATCAGCAGGCCGTCGATGTGCGCGTCGGGCCGGTGGTGCTTCGCGGCGTCCATGATGTCCGCCCAGGCCTGGCGCAGTTCGTCGGCATTTTGCAGCCCCACCTTGACGCCGCCGATGTCCGACTTGTGGACGATCTGCTCGCTGGCGATCTTGGCCACGACGGGGTAGCCCATGGCGTTGGCGGTCACCAACGCTTCTTCCATAGTGGACGCGAGCATGTTGGGCAGCAGGCCGATCCCCGCAGCCTGCAGCTGGCCTTTGGCCTGCGCTTCAGACAGGCTGAGGGTGGCGGCGGCTGGCGGCAGAACGACCACAGGCTGCATGGGCGGCTGGGTGCCACGCGAGCGCTTCCAGCGGCCATATTCAACCCAGCGCTGAATGGCCTTGATGGCTTTGCCCACCGAACGCGGCGGCGCGAAACCGCCTTCGACCAGCATGCGATACCCCTCCCCCATGCGGTCACTCATCCAGATGGGAATGATGGGTGTTGCGCAGCCTTTCTGCGCCGCGATGATGGTGCGCGCCAGCTGGATCGTGGTGTCGCCATAGTCCAGTGCAATCGGAACGATCACGCAGCCGAGGTTCGGGTCCACGGCCACCGCGCTCAGCGATTTTTCGATCAGCGCCGCATCGCTCAGCACGGCGGCGGTGGTGTCCACCGGGTTGTCCAGGGCCGCGAAGTCGGGCAGCAGCGAGGCCAGCACCTCCCGCGTGTGCGGGGTGAACTGAGCGAGGGTCAGGCCTGCGGTGCCCACAGCATCCGCCGTCAACGCCGCCGTCCCGCCCGAAGAGGTGTAGATGGCCACCCCTTCGCTTGGGGGCGGCTCCGCGCGTGCGAACAGCCAGGCTGCATCGACAAGCTCGTCGATGTCATCGACCTCGATCACACCGCACTGTCTGAACACCGCGCTGTTCACCTCGGCCGACCCCGTGAGGGACGCTGTGTGCGATTGCGCCGCCTTTTGCCCGTACTCAGACTTGCCGACCTTGAGCGCAATGACTGGCTTGCCATTGGCGGCTGCGCGGTTCACGGCAGCCACGAACTTCGCGCCATCCTTGATGCCTTCCAGCAGGGTCACGATCACCTTGATGTCGGGTGCATCGGCCATGTAATGGATGAAGTCGGCCACCTGCAAGTCCACCTCGTTGCCGGTGGAGGCCCACAGGCCAATGCCAATGCCGCGGTCCATGGCCTGCATCACGTTGCGCCCCAGGCCGCCACCTTGCGTGGCCAGGCCAATGGGACCCTTGACGAGGTCGTGCGGGAAGGATGGCGAGAAAGTCAGTCCCAGGCGGTGGTTGACGTTGGTGAGGCCCGGGCAGTTCGGCCCGTACAGGCGCATGCCGCCCGCGTCGGCGATTTCCTTGAGGCGCACCTGAGCGCGTTCGCCTTCTTCGCCTGCCTCGCCAAAGCCCGATGTCAACACGATGGCAAAAAGGACGCCCCGGTTGGCACATTCCTCCGCCACGGCCAGCACGCCGGATGCGGGCACCACGATCACAGCAACGTCGGGCGTGGCTGGCAGTGACGCAACGCTGGGCCAGCAACGGTGCCCGCGGATCTCCGCCTTGGTCGGGTTGACGAGGTAGATGTCTCCGTCGAACTCGGAATGGTCCAGCAGATTGGTCAGCGTGCGCTCGCCGATGCTTTGCGGGCGGTCCGAGGCGCCCACGAGGGCAATCGAGCGAGGGCGGATCAGTCGTGAAAGGTCTGTCAATCTTGTCTCCTGGTCGTTATTGGGGTGGCGTGGAGGCTCAGGCAATCGCCGAGATGCCCAGGATTTCCCGACCTGCGATCAAGGTCTGCACTTCGGTGGTGCCTTCGGGAATCGTTCCGCCGCGCGTGTCGCGAAAGATGCGCTCAATGGGGTAGTCGGTGGCGTAACCCAGCCCGCCATGCACTTGCAGTGCCATGCTGGCCACTTCATGCGCAGCCTCGGTGGCGTAGAGCTTGGCAATGGAGCAGGCGGTGCGCGCATCGGCATTGGCATCCAGCGCGGCAGCGGCACGCAGGCTCAGTGCGCGTGCGGCTTCCACCCGGATCGTCATGTCCACGATGAGCTTTTGCACCAGCTGGAAGCTGCCGATGGGCTTGCCGAACTGTGTACGGGTGCGGGCATAGTCGATCGAGAGGTCGAGGGCCGCTTGCGCGGCGCCGACCGCACCCATGGCAATGTTGACACGGGCGCCGTCCAGGCCGATGAGCATCTTCTTGAGCGCCTTGCCTTCCTCGCCCAGCAGGTTCTCGCGGGGCACCTTGACATTGTCGAATGCCAGCTCCGCCGTGCCGGTGCTGCGCAGCACCATCGTGTCGATGTTGCGCACTTCATACGGAGACACCTCGCGCTCCACAAGGAAGGTGGAGAGCTGCCCCTGGCAGTCGGGGCTGAACGTACGCGCGACCACGATGCCGAAGTCGCCAAATGCCCCGTTCGTGATCCACAGTTTTCGGCCGTTGAGGACGTAGTGGTCCCCCTGCAGGTCTGCACGGGTCTGGACCTGGGCGATGTTGGAGCCCGTGCCTGGCTCGCTGATGGCGTTGAACACGCGGCGGTCAGATGCCAGCAAAGGCTTCAGGAAGCGTTCGCGCTGCTCCTCGTTCGCCTCTGCGGCCAGCTTGTTGATGGCCGCATTGGTGATGTTCACCATCGTGCGCAACGACAGCCACGTGTAGCCCGCCTCTTCCATGAGCATCGCCCAGGTCATCTGGTCCATGTCCATGCCGCCCAGGGCCTCGGGCAGCCTGCCGCCGATGTATCCGAACTGCGACAGCTCCTTGAGAAGCTCGAAGGGAAAGGTCTTGTCCCTGTCGTGCTGGGCGACGCGGGGAGCGACTTCGCTTTTCATGAAGCGGCGCACGCTGTCGCGCAGCATTTCTTGTTCGGAATTCATCGTTGCATACATGGCTAGGTCTCCTGGGTTGAATGCATGGATCCGCCGCTAGGAGGCGGTGGTGTCTTTGGCGCCCGCGCCGCGCCGGCCGGATGCCGTGGCGCGCAGCGTGGGAGCCGCGTTCTGGGGGTGGAACACAAGTGCCTGCACCTCTTGCAAGGCTTGCAGGCAGGCGTCCTTGGTACGGCGAAGGCGTTCGGTGGGGCCGGCGATCGACAGCGCAAGGGGTTCATCGCCCAGGTAGCCAGCGACGGCGATGGCGGCCAGGCCGTCGAAGCCTTCGTTTTCCACCCAGATCCAGCCTTGCTGGCGTGCTTGTTCGATCTGTGCCTCCAGTGCTGCGAGGTCCGTGATGGACCCGGGGGCGATCTGCTTGAGCGGCTTGAGCCGCAGCTGGCGTGCGGCTTCTTCGGGTGTACCCAGCGACAGCGCCGCCTTGCCCAGCGCGGACACGTGCAACGCAATCTTGTTGCCCACGTTTTCCACATAGCGCAGCGGATGAGTTCCCTCGGCAAACGCCAGTACCTTGACCACGCCCGCCTCCACGCGGCCGCACATCCCTGTCTCTCCCGTCTTGTCACGCAGCAACTCGCACGCTTCGGACGCCACGGCGTAGAGCGAATCACCCGCAGCGATGCCTTTGGCAATCGTGAGCAGACGGGCCGTTGGATAGAAGCGTCGGGTTCGCGCCGTCCGCATCAGGTAGCCCAACTCATGCAGCGTGTGCAGCAGATCGGAGCAGCTGCTCTCGGGAAGGTCCATCAGGCGCGCAAGGTCTGAATTGGAGAGTTCGCGGCGCTCCCGGGCAAAGACCTCCAGCAGGGCCATGGTGCGAGAAGCGGCGGGGACAATGGTTGGCATAAGTTCTCCGGTATTTCGTAGATGTCAACGAATCATAACTTTGAGGTGAGCGCGATTGCAGCAGGCCATTCCTTATGAGATTCAAATTTTCTTTTGAATGCAGCTCACAAGATTTCTTGCATTTCTACGAAATATTGAAGTATTCTACGACCAGCCGCAATGAAGTGGCAACAAAAATGGAGACAAGCATGCGTAGAACCTTCCGAGAACTGATTGTTTTTGTCATTGCCTCGTTGGCCTTTGGCGTCCTGCATGCAGCAGGAGATACGTGGCCGAGCAAGCCCATCACCTTCGTGGTGCCGTTCCCACCCGGGGGCATCACGGACAACACGTCGCGGCTTTTGGCCAAGCTGCTCAGCGCACAGCTGGGACAGTCGGTGGTGGTGGACAACCGTCCCGGTGCCGGTGGCTCCATCGGTGTGGAGTCGGCTTCGCGCCAGCCGCCAGACGGCTACACCATCATTTACGGCACGCAGGGAACGCATGGCGCCAATCTGGCGCTGTACAAGAACGTGCGCTACGACCCCGTGACGGACTTCGTGCCCGTGCATGCCATGTCGGAAACGCCGCTCATGCTGGTGATCAACCCCTCACGCCCGTTCAAGACGGTGCCCGAGCTGATTGCCTATGCCAAGGCCAATCCCGGCAAGCTCAACTACGGCTCCGCCGGTCCAGGCACGGGCACCCACCTGACGGCCGAGTTGTTCCAGACCGCCGCGGGCATCAAGATGACCCATGTGCCATACCGCGGCAGCGCGCCGGCACTGAGCGACCTGATGGCCGGGAGCATCGACCTGATGTTCGACTACCCGGCGGTGGTGTTGCCCCAGGTGCAGGCGAACAAGCTCAAGGCGCTGGCGGTCACCTCCAAAAAGCGTTTGTCCAGCTCCCCCGACGTGCCCACCGTGGGCGAGCTGGGCGTTCCCGAAGCGGAATCCACGGCCTGGGGCGCGGTGTTCGTTCCGACCAAGACGCCGCCGGACATCGTGAAGCGCCTGGGCGACGAGATCGCCAAGGCCATCGTTCACCCCGAAATGCTGCAAGCCACCGAGAAATTCGGCAGTGTCCCGCTCGCCGGCCTGCGCGACGCCAAGCTGGGTGCCTTCGTGAAATCGGAGATGACCCGGTGGCGTGCGGTTGTTCAGCAGTCGGGCGCCAAGCTCGATTGACGGGGTCGCGGGCACTACATGCCCGCCCCCCCACCTTTCCCTTTCACCCCCTTCTTTCTATGACCGATTCAAAGACCTCCTTGAAGCCGTTGCAGCCGACTCTGTATGAGCTGGCTGATGACGGCCACTCGCTCAACTTCTTCTTTGCGCAGTGCGGCGCCTGCGGTGGGATGAGTTTTCCTGCCAACGCACCGGGATGCATGCACTGCGGAGACCCGCTGAGCGGAGCGCAACGCGTCACGCGCCCGGGGGGAGGAGAGTTGCTGGAGTTCGTGACCCTGCACGTGCCGCTGTTGCCTGGCATGGCGGCGCCCAGCATTGCTGGAGACATCCGCATCGCGCCCGGCATCGTCGAAGAAGGTGTGATGGCCGTTGGGGACGAGACGGCGCTGAAGCACGGCATGGCGGTTCGTGCCGTTGCCGAGGTGAAGCGGGAAGAAGGTGTTTACGCCTGCCGCTTTGTGCCCGCGAATGAAGGAGCCGTGCAGTGAGCAATACCAATCAATCCACTTCAGGCAACTGGCTGGATGCCCATGGCGGTGTGTTCATCGCCGGTGTCGGTCTGCACCCCTATCAGTTCCCCACCGAGACACCTTACACCGAGCTGGGCCTCAGGGCTGTGCGTGCCGCACTCGAGGACTCGGGTGTTTCCTGGGCCCGTGTGCAGAGTGCCTACGTGGGCACAACCTCGATTGGCATGGCCGCCGGCCGCGTGATGCTGCGCCACCTGGGATCCACGGGTCTGGCGGTGACGCAGGTGGAAAACGCGTCGGCCTCTGGATCGTTCGCTTTCCGGCAGGCATGCATGGAAGTGGCTAGCGGCATGAGCGATGTGGTGCTGGCGGTGGGCGTGGACAAGCACGGTGACGGGCGCCGCGCTGCCAACAAGGACGGACTGGAAAGGCTCAGCGAGACCGCCACCATTCCGGCGGTGAAGTTCGCGATGATGGCGCGCACCTACCTGCGCGAGCGCGGCGCCTCCGTGGAGGAGATGGCCGGCGTGGCGGTGAAGAACCACGGCAACGCAGCGCGCAATCCGTTTGCTCAGTTTCGCAAGCCCCGGACGCTGGAGCAGGTGCTCGCATCGCCGCGCGTGGTGGGCGACCTCACGGTGCAGCAATGCTGTCCACGCGGCGAAGGGGCCGCGGCGGTGATGCTGGTTTCTGGCAACGCCATCCGAAAGCTGGGACTGGATGCGCGGCGCTGCGTGCGCGTGAAGGCTTCCGTGGCAGGCAGCGAGCGCCCCGAGGTGCAGTACGGCGACAGCGCCGTGGAGCTGGTCCGCACCAGCGCGGAGGCTGCTTTTGAACAAGCGGGCATTGCGCCCAAGGAGCTCGATCTTCTGGAGCTGCACGACGCCTTCTCCGTGGAAGAGCTGTTGTACAGCGAAGCCATCGGTGTGTGCGAGCCAGGCGAGGGCGCCCGCTATCTGGCGCGTGGCACTTCGCACATCGGTGGCCGCTGCGCCATCAACGCATCGGGCGGCTTGATCGGCATGGGCCACCCACTCGGGCCCACGGGCATCGGCCAGTTGGCAGAAATCACGCGCCAGCTGCGGGGCGAGGCGGAGGGTCGCCAGCACCCCAACGCGCGCTGGGGCATGGCCCACATGATCGGGCTCGGCTCGGTCTCCGTCGCCCACGTGCTGTCGGCATCGGCCTGACGGCGCCGCACACTTCTTTGTGGAAAGCAATCCAATGACTACCCCTGACATCCGGGACCTGGGCACATTGCTCTATGAGGTGCGCGACCGCGTGGCCGTGATCACCCTCAACCGGCCCGACCGCATGAACACGCTGGGCAGCACGATGAAGCCCGACCTCGCCCGCGCCTTCTTCGAACTGGCCCGCAACGACGACCAAGTGCGCGCGGTTCTGATCACCGGCAGCGGCGACAAGGCGTTCTGCGCGGGCGCCGACATCAAGGAGCGCGCCACCGATGTGGTGCGCGGCACGGAATACTTCGTGCGCCAGAAGGCGACCCACGAACTGTTTCGCAACATCGAAGAGTTCGAGAAGCCCGTCATCGCTGCCATCAACGGCGTGGCCCTGGGCGGCGGGCTGGAGATTGCGCTGTGCTGTGACCTGCGCATCGCGGCCTCCCACGCGCGCTTCGGCTTGCCAGAAATCAAGCTGGGAGTCATCCCGGCGGCCGGTGGCACGCAGCGGCTGCCACGGCTGGTGGGTGAAGCCCGGGCCAAGGAACTGATCCTGACGGCCGACCTGGTGGATGCAGAGACGGCGCTGCGCTACGGCCTGGTCAGCCGTGTGGTGCCGCAGGCCGAGCTGATGACGGCTGCGCTGGAACTGACCCAGCGCATAGCGCAACACCCCCCGCTGGCAGTCCGTTTCGCCAAGCGCGCCATCAACCGCGGCATGCAGACCGACCTGGACTCGGGCCTGGAGTACGAACGCTACGCGGCCGCAATGATCGTGGACAGCGAAGACCGCATCGAGGGCATGCGCGCCTTCGTCGAGAAACGCGAACCCCAATTCAAAGGACGCTAGTGCAATACCGCACTGGTGACTTCATTCAGACAACACGCACGAAAGGAATCCCATGGAACTCGGATTGAACGGACAGGTCGCTCTCGTCACTGGCGGCGGACAAGGCGTGGGCAGGCAAATTTGCATCGAACTCGCAGCCGAAGGGGCGCGCGTGGTGGTGAACGACCTTTTTGCCGAGCGTGCCCAAGCGGTGGTTGATGAAATCAACGCCGCTGGCGGAAAGGCCTATGCAGCGCCTGCGGACATCACCCAACTGGAGGAGGTCGATGCCATGGTGGCAGGTGCTGCCCAGCACTTCGGCGCGCCCATCACCGTGCTGGTGAACAACGCGGGGATCATTCCCGAGCGCCGCGAGAAAGGTGGCCGCACACCCGCCTTCGTGGATACACCCGTGGTGGACTGGGCCAAGATCGTGAACCTCAACGTCTACGGCACCATGCACTGCTGCCGCGCCGTGCTGCCCGGCATGGTCGGGCGCAAGACGGGCCGCATCATCAACATCATCTCGGAAGCAGGCCGCATCGGCGAGGCCAACATGGCCGTTTACTCGGGCGCCAAGGCGGCGATTGCCGGGTTCGCCAAGGCCCTCGCGAGGGAGCACGGCCGCCACGCCGTCACGGTCAACTCGGTGGCCCTTGGCGCCGTGTCCCACGAGGGGATCAAGGACGGCCCGCTGAACATCCACGCCACGGTGGAAAACAACGAGCTGCTGGGCAAGATGCTCAATGCATACCCCATCTCCAAGGGCGTGGGGCGCCTCTCCCGCCCAACGGATGTGTCCGGCATCGTCGCGTTCCTGGCGTCAGACCGCGCGCTGTTCATCACGGGGCAGACCATCGGTGCATCCGGCGGGTTCGCGATGGTTTGAAGCAGGGCGAAACGAGAGGTGCTGCATTCACACGCGGCACTGCCGAACACACAACAAGGAGACAAGACCATGATGAACCGCCGCCACTTCTCGGCATCCATGGGTGCTTTGGCACTCTCGCCCTCGGCATTTGCACAGAACGCTTACCCGCAGCGCCCCATCACACTGGTCGTGCCCTTCTCCGCGGGAAGCGTGGTCGATGTCCAGGCCCGTTTGATCGCACGGGCGCTGAGCGACAACCTGGGCCAGCCCATGGTCATCGACAACCGGGTCGGTGTGAGCGGGTCCCTCGGCGCCGAATTCGTGGCCCGTGCGGCGCCCAACGGGTACACCCTCCTGATCGGAACGCAGGGCACGCAGGGCACCAACACCGCCCTCTTCAAGAACATCCGCTACGACCCGGTCAAGGACTTCGTGGCCATCCACGGTCTGACGGGGAACGCCAACGTTCTGGTATCCCATCCAGGCCTGAAGTTCAGCACCATGGCCGATGTGATCGCGTTCGGCAAGCAGAAACCAGGAAAACTCAACTTTGGGTCTGGTGGCAACGGTACGTCAGCGCACCTTTGCCTGGAACTATTGCAAACCCAGACCGGCGCGCGCTTCAACCATATCCCCTACAAGTCGAGCACGGCGGCCATGGTCGATCTGATCGCCGGCAACCTCGATGTGATGTTCGACTACGTGCAGACCTCCCGGGCGCAGATCCGGGACGGGAAAATTGCCGCGCTGGTCGTCACCAGCACCAGCCGCCTGACCGTGCTCGCCAATGTGCCCACCATGGCCGAGGCCGGAATCCCCAGCGTGGTGGCCATGAACTGGGGCGGTGTCTTTGCACCAGCCAACACGCCTGCGCCCATCGTCAAGCGCTTGTCCGATGCGGTGGGCCAGGCACTGAACTCGCCCGAGGTCACGGCGTCGCTGGACGCGGTTTCGAGCGTCAAGATGGGCATGCCGCACGAGCAGTTTGCCCCCTTCGTGGCCGCCGAGGCCGCCAAGTGGGGCGAGGTGATCCGCAAGTCCGGAGCGAGTCTCTGATGCCGACGCCCCAGGTAGCCGTTGTCACCGGCGCGGGCAGCGGTATCGAACGCGCGCTCGCGCTGGCCTGTGCCCGCGAAGGCATGGCGGTGGTGGCGGCCGACATCGAGGCAGAGATCCTGGCGCACACGCAGGTGCTGGTGGAGACGGCAGGCGCCGCCTGCCTGGCACAGTGTTGCGACGTGTCCGACGCCACGGACGTGGAGCGGCTGGCCGAGGCCAGCTGGAACCGGTGGGGCGGTGTGGACTGGCTATTCAACAACGCCGGCGTGGCGGTGCTCGGGACAGCCTGGAATGCCACGGACGACGACTGGCGGTGCGTGCTGGCATGGCCGCTTCTGCCATCAGTGCCGAGGATGTAGCGCGCGCCGCGGTCGAGGCGATTCATGCGCGCCGCTTCTACGTCATTCCCCATGCCCACACGGGTGCGTCCGTGAGGGACCGCAGCCAAAAGATCATGGGCGATTTCCACCACATTCACCAGGAGAGTCTTCAGTGACCGCAGTCCACCCACCAGCCGACCTTTCAGCCTCGCAGGACCTTGTCCGAGCGCTCACGGAACGCGTTGAACGCATGGAGAGCATTGAAGCCATCCGCGCGCTGCGCGCCCGATACCACGAAATGGTGAATGAGGATGCGGGGAACCGCCTCTACGAATTGTTTGCCCCCGATGCCTACGTCGCCTACGGCGGGCGTCCTGAGGTGCGGGGCCGGGACAACATCCGTGCGTTCTTCGCTGCGTTTCCGGTCCAATCGGCCCGGCAGTTCATCCATAGCCATGTCGTGCAGGTGCAGGGCGACCGGGGCACGGGGTCCAGCTACCTGGACGGTCGGCCCGTGCGGGACGGCAAGAGCTACTACGTGGTGGGCCGCTTTGACGACGAGTACATCCATCTGGATGGGCAGTGGTTCTTTCAACGCGTCACCTTGAGCGTGCACTACATGATCGAGGCTGCCGAGCGCTGGGACCACCTCATTCCCCTGCAGGTGGAGCGTTGATGCACAGCAGAGCCGCCATGGCCTTGTTGCCTTCCTTGTTCGATCTGACCGGCCAACGTGCGCTCGTGACCGGTGCCGCCAGTGGCCTCGGGCTGGCCATCGCAGAAGCCCTGCTGGACGCGGGCGCGGAAGTCGTGCTGTCCGACAGCGACGCCCAGGCATTGGACGCCGAGGTGCACCGCCTGCGCAAGACGCACGCGAAGGTGCAGCAGCGGGTGATCGACGTGAGCGATGGCGCCGATGTGGACCGCAACATCGACGCGATGGCGGCAGAGGGGCCCATCGATTGCGTGTTCGCCAACGCGGGCATGAGCGCCGGGCGCGGATTCCTGGTGAAGCCTGGGCGCCTGGAGAACGTGGACCCGGCTTCTTGGGAGCGGGTGCTCCAGGTGAACCTGAGCGGCGTGCTGGCCACGTTGCGCGCGGCCACCCACCACATGAAGCCCCGGGGCCAGGGGCGAATCATCGTGACCTCGTCCATCGCGGGGCTGCGGGCGGAGGCGCACTCCGGATATGCCTACGTGGCCTCCAAGGCTGCGGTGAACAACGTCGTGCGCCAGGCGGCCATCGAGCTGGCGCCCTTCAACATCCTGGTGAACGCCATCGCCCCCGGCCCATTTGCCACCGGCATCAACGGAGGACGCCTGCGCCTGCTGGAAAGCGCCGAACGCATGCGCACCTACATCCCGCTTGGCCGTATCGCCCAGCCGCACGAGATCCAGGGGCTTGCGTTGCTGCTGGCGTCACCCGCCTCGAGCTACATGACCGGTGCCATCATCCCTATCGACGGCGGCGCCAGCGCGCGCTAGCGCGGCATCATCATTTCAACCACCGACGACAGGAAGGCACACCATGATCATCGTTACCGGCCATGTGATCGCACGCAAGGACACGGAGGACACCGTTGAGCGGCTGGCCCTGGAGCATGTCCTGCGCTCCCGGATGGAGGCGGGATGCGTGTCCCACGAGGTGAGCCGCGACGTGCAGCAGCCGCTGCGCTTTGTGTTCATTGAGCGCTGGAGCGACCTGGCCGCGTTGCAGGCCCATTTCCGAGTAGAAGCCTCGCGCGATTTCGCACACTCGATGGCAAGCTTGTGTGAGGAGGCTCCGCAGATTGATGTATACGAAGCGGAAGTGATTTCCATACGCTGACGGCGTTGGTCCAAGACCAGGCAATCCAGCAAGCGGAGCAAGGTATTTGGATCAAATTTTCCGAGACGCGTTTGAGGCCCCGCGACGATTCAACACAGCCCACGGCGTTGTGGTCAGTACCTATTCGAGAAGTTCGCGCTGATGCGCTGGCGCAGGTACTCCGCGCCCGTGATGGGCGGGTACTTCTTCGCCGGGCCTTCAATGAGTGCGTCCTCATTGGCTTGGCAGAAGAAAGCCAGGCTGTAGCGCGCGCCCTGGTACTCGTGCGGCAGAGGGTTGCGCACCCGGTGGAAGTTGCTGGGCAGTTGGTCGTCGCTCCAGCGCGTGAGCATGTCGCCGATATTGCAGGTGATCACGCCCTCGGCTGGCTCCACGCTGGTCCACTGGCGGCCCTCGGCCTCCTTGCCGGGCAGCACCTGCAGGCCGCCCTGGCCGGGGCGCTGGAACAGCAGGGTGAGGCAGTCAAAATCGGTGTGGGCGCCGGCGCGCCACAGGCCCAGCTCGTCCTTGAGCGCCGGATCCACCGCAAAGTAGTGCAGCATGCGCAGCGTGCTCTGGTAGGTGGGCAGGTCGGGGTCGTGGGCGCGGGTGAAGAAGTCCGCATCAAAGCCCAGCTTGTAGGCAAAGCACGAGAGCAGGCGCATGCCCACTTCCCAGCACTGGCGCTCGAATGCCAGCGTGGCGGCCTGGAAGCCGGGCAGCTCGGCCTCGGTGGGCCAGAGGCCCGCCATGCGTGGGCGCGTGACCTGGTAGGACTCCTTCTGGTCCGGCGTACGCGTGGAGGGGCGGATCTGCGCCTTGTGCTCCCAGCCGGAGTTGCGCGACAGGGGCCACTGGGCCTTGGTGGCCTGGGGCTGGTCGAAGAAGGCTTCGGCACGCGCGAAGGCGGCGCGGATGTCCTCGACGGGGATGCCGTGGTTCGTTACCTGGAAGAAGCCGATGTCGACCGACGCGCTCCACAGCTGCTCGGCGATTTCCTCTTTGCGGTTGTCGAAGTCGGAGATGTCGATGCAGCGCACTTCGCGCGTGGAGGTCTCGCCGTCCATCGCGCCGCCCATGCGCGATTCTTTTTCGAGCTCGCCCAGCACGTCCGGGGCGACGGTCGGTTCGTAGACGGGGGATGTAGTGGGGTTTGCGGCAGTGCTGTGCATGGCGTGATTTCCTCGTTGAGTCGTCAATGGCAACAAGGCACACGGCAGGCCGCAGCAAGGAGTGAAGTTGCGGCACGGCGCCATGTGGCTCTTGAAGGGGACAATGGCAACGGCCCGCAGGCTGCGCGGGCCTTCAACAGGCACCACGCACCGCACGCAAGCCGCCACCGGCTTCAAGAGCAATGACCCGCCGGCCGGTCCACGCAATGCGGATGGTCTGGACTGAACGCTTCTACTCTTACCCCGGATGCTAGCAAACAGCAGGCCAGCAATGCCGTCGCGCACTCCATAGGAAAGCCGCACCGCGCCATGCGGCCCAAGGCCCGGGCATTCACCAAACCCGGGCAGCGGCGCACCAAGCCTGCGCACCGCAAATGCGTGCCCAGCGCTTGCCAGGTCCATCGCACAGGGGGCCCCGCAGCGGCTTGCGCCAAGGCAAGATCTGGGCAAAACGTGCCTGGCGCTCAGCACGGCGCAGCGCTTTCGCGACACCGGGCACGCTTTCTGCATCAGCTCCTGCCGAGTAGAAGCGTTCAGCGCTGCCATCCCTTGCGGGTGGTAGCGCCCGGAAATTGCTCAGTTCGACCCGGTCCCGCGGCGGCACACGCCTGTGGGTACAGGGCATTCCACCGAACCTGGGCCACCACCATGTTGATGCAACGCCGCCGCTTTCTCTTGACCACCCTCGCCCCTTCCATCGCCGCCACGCTGGGTGCCCCTGCCGTGGTGCATGCGCAGGGCGCATCACTCACCCCGCTCAAGTTCACGCTGGACTTTCGGGTGACGAGCCAGACCTCGCCCTTCTTCCTGGCGCAGGCCAAGGGCTACTTCAAGGACGAGGGCCTGGACGTGACCATCGACGTGGGCGCAGGCTCCGTGGCATCGATCACACGCGTGGCCAGCGGTGCCTACGACATCGGCCTGGGCGACATCAGTTCGCTGGCCGAGTTCCACGCGCAGAACGCCGACACGCCGGTGCAGGCCATCTACCAGTACTACAACCGCGCGCCCTTCGTCATCATCGGCCGCAAGGACCGCGGCATCACCACCGATTTCCAGTCGCTCAAGGGCAAGAAGGTGGCGGCGGCCGCCGTGGAAGCCACGCGCCGCAGCTGGCCCATGGTGGCCCGCGCGCTCAAAACCGGGCCCGCGCTGTTCGACTGGGTGACCACCGACTTCAGCGCGCGCGACAACGTGGTGGTGCGCGGCGATGTGGATGCGGCCACCTATTTCCACGACTCGGCCGTGTCGCTGTTCGCGCGCGTGCCGGCCAAGGAACTGTCGGTGCTCGAATACAACAAGGCGGGCCTGAACCTGTATGGCAACGCCGTGCTGGCCGGCAAGCTGCTGCAGGAGAAGCCCGAGGTGGCCAGGGCATTCCTGCGCGCGAGCAACCGCGCCCTGCGCGAGACACTGGCCAACCCCGAGGCCGCGTTTGCCGCCATCAAGGCGCGCGAGGCCATTCTGAACATGGACGTGGAGCGCGAGCGCTGGGCCATCACGCGCCAGTACCTGCAGACGGCCGAATCGCAGGCCGTGGGCCTGGGTGGCGTGCAGGGCGCCGTGCTGGCGCACCAGATCGAGGAGGTGGCGGCCGTGTTCAACCTGGCGCGCAAGCCCGCGCCCGAGCGCGTGTTCAACCCGGCCTTTTTGCCGGCCCTGGCCGACCGCAAGGTGGTGGCATGAACGGCAGCGCAGCACCCGCCGCACTGCTGCCGCAGGAGGCCACCATCGACGAGCGCGACGGCAAGTACCTGCGCCAGGCCATCGTCCTGGCCGACAAGGCCCGTGCACGCGGCAACCGGCCCTTTGGCGCGGTGGCGATCGGCGCCGATGGCAGGCTGCTGGCCGAGGCCTACTGCAATACCACTGAAACCGGCGACTGCACCGGCCATGCCGAGACCAATGCCGTGCGCCAGCTCAGCCCGCGCGTGGGGCGCGATGCGCTGGCCCAGGCCACGCTGTACTCATCGGCCGAGCCCTGCGTGATGTGCGCGGGCGCCATCTTCTGGTCGGGCATCGGCCGCGTGGTGTTCGGCATCGACGCGGTGCGGTTGCGCGGGTTCCGTGGGGAACGCGCCGAGCAGCGCGATGCCGAACTCTCGTGCCGCGACGTGTTCGCCGCATCGCCGCACGCCATCGAATGCATAGGCCCGGCCCTCATCGCGGAAGCGAGTGCCTCGCACGTGGGCTTCTGGAAGCTCTGAGCAACCAGCGACAATCGCCCACCATGCCGCCCAAAGCCCCGTCCATGACCGAACCCGAAGCCGATGGCAGCAGCAATGTCTCTGGCGCTCTGCTCAGCCGCTCCAAGCAGGGGCGCGAGCGCATCCTGGGCGCGATCCGCGAGGCGGCGATTGCCGAGTTCAGCCGCCACGGCTTCAAGGGCGCATCCACCAAGGCCATCGCCGAGCGCGCGGGCCTGACCAAGCCGCAGCTGCACTACTACATCGCCAGCAAGGAAGAGCTGTACGAGGAGTTGCTGTACTCGGTGCTCAACGGCTGGTCGGGTGCCTTCCAGTTCGACAGCCAGAGCGACGACCCGAAGAAGGTGCTGAGCACCTATGTGCGCAAGAAGCTCGACTACGCGCTCGACAACCCGGGCCTGTCACGCATCTTCACCACCGAGGTGCTGGGCGGCGGGCGCAACCTGGGCCGGTACTGGCCCGTGGCCGTGAAGTCCACCCAGCAGAAGGTGGACCTGATCGACCGCTGGATCGCCGAGGGCCGCATGCGCCCGCTGGACGCGCGCCTGCTGCTGATGCAGATCTGGGGCATGACGCAGCACTACGCCGACTACGGCGTGCAGGTGCACATCATGCTGGGCCTGGCGCCCGAAGAGACCATCGACCGCGAACCCATCGTGCGCGAACTCACCAATTTCGTGCTGCTGGGCTGCGGCCTGGCACCCGATTTCGCACCAGAGTGAACAGGCCTGCACGCTTGCGGGCGTAGCAGCAGCGCCAATACAGCGCTTTGACCCAGGGCAAGCCAGGCAACGGCCCGAAAGCCCTGCTGGCACAGCATTTGCAATAGTTTGACCAATCGATCAAATCAAGTGGTCAAACATGCAAACCCCAGCCACGGCAGCGCCGCTGCCCGCCACGGAACAGACTTTTGAACTGGTGCTTGCGCGCAGCCAGATGCGGCTGCCCGTGGAGCCCGGCGAAAGCATGGCCGATGTGCTGCAGCTTGCCGGCATCGCCATCGACACGCTGTGCGAGCAGGGCGTGTGCGGCACCTGCGCCACGCGCTGGCTGGTCGGCGCACCCGACCACCGCGACAGCTGCCTGAGCCCTGAAGAACAGGCCACCCATGTGGCCGTGTGCTGCGCGCGCAGCCACGGGCCCACGCTCACGCTCGACCTTTGAAGAAGGAGCCCCCGCCATGCGCATCCTCGTGATCTATTGCCACCCGGTGGAGACCAGCTACAACGCGGCCCTGCATGCCGAGGTGGTGCAGCAGCTGCGCGGCGCCGGCCACGCGGTGGACGACTGCGACCTGTATGCCGAGGACTTCAACCCCGTGCTCAGCCGCGAGGAGCGCCTGGGCTACCACGAGGTGCCCAGCAACCGCCTGCCCGTGCAGGGCTATGTGGACCGGCTGCTGTGGGCCGAGGCGGTGGTGTTCTGTTTTCCCACCTGGTGCTTCGGCATGCCGGCCATGCTCAAGGGCTTTTTCGACCGGGTGCTGATGCCCGGCGTGGCCTTCGACATCAGCGACCCGCACAACGTCAAGCCTTCGCTCACGCACATCCAGCGCATCTCGGCCGTGGTGACCTATGGCCGCCCGCGCTGGACGGCGCTGCTCATGGGCGATCCGCCACGCAAGTCCGTCACGCGCTACATGCGCCTGCTGACCGGCGGCAAGGCGCGCGTGGACTACCACGCCTACTACCACATGAACGTGGCTACGCCGCCGCGGCTGGCCGCCTTCAAGGCGCGCGTGGGCCAGGCCATGGCGCGCTTTGCCTGAGGGGATCTTGTCCATGCACGCATCCAACGCCCCCGACCACCTGCTGCGCGCGCGGCTGCCGCGCTGGCTGCTGCCGCGCCAGTGGCCCGCCCAGGGCAGCCAGCCCGCGCTGGCCGATGTGCACCTGGTGCAGGGCCGCGTCGAGTCCATCGAGCCGCACCGCCCCGCGCAAGCTGCCCCCGCAGGCGCCACCTGGGACCTGGCCGGCGCCCTGGTGCTGCCCGGCCTGGTGGATGCGCACACCCACCTGGACAAGGCCTTTACCCTGCCACGCATGGGCACGGTGAAGCCCGGCCTGCTGGGCGCCATCGAGGCCATGATGGTGGACCGCCAGGGCTGGACCGAGGCCGACATCCGCGCCCGTGCCAGCCGCGCCCTGCAATGGGCGTACGAGGCCGGCACCGTGCACCTGCGCACCCACTGCGATTGGTGGGAGCCCGATGCACAACCGCTCGCCTGGAACGTGCTGCGCAGCCTTGCGCACGAATGGGCGGGCCGCCTGCTGCTGGAGCGCGTGGCCCTGATCCCCCTGCACCTGTACACCGAACGCACCACCGCCATGCGGCTGGCCGCCACCGTGGCCGACAGCGGCCCGGGCGCGCTGCTGGGGGGCTTCGTGCATTCCACCAACTGGGACCGACAGGCCCTGCGCCACCTGTTCGAGGCCGCGCAGCACCATGGCCTGAACGTGGACCTGCATGTGGACGAGGAACTGCACCCCGGCGCCCAGGGCCTGGCCACCACGGCAGCACTGCTCAAGGAGCTGCGCTTCGACGGCCATGTGGTCTGCGGCCACACCTGCGCGCTGGCCGCTCAGGACGAGGCCACCGCCCTCGCCACGCTGGATGCCGTGGCGCAATGCCCCATCACCCTGGTCACGCTGCCCATCACCAACCTGCTGCTGCAGGACGCTGTGACCGGCCGCACGCCGCGCCGGCGCGGTATCACCCTCATCAAGGAGGCGCATGCGCGCGGCATCCCGGTGCTGGTGGCCAGCGACAACATCCAGGACCCGTTCTGCCCCGTGGGCAGCCTGGACCCGCTGGAGGCACTGGCCACCGGCGTGCTGGCCGCGCAGCTTGACGCGCCGTTCGACCGCTGGTCCGAGGCGCTGTGCCGCAGCGACTGGCTGCGCCGCGGGCCCGATGCCCTGCCCTTGCAGCCCGGCATGCCGGCCGACCTGATCGTCTTCCAGCAGGCCGATGGCTGGGGCTTTCCGTCGCGCACGCAGCAGCGCGTGGTGCTGCGCAATGGCCGCGTGGCCGGCGGGCACGCCAGCGCTGCCTGGCATGTGGCGGGCGCCACGCCTTCTCCTTCCCCCATCCCTGTACGGAGCCTTGCATGACCGCACCCGCCACCCCGGGCATCGCCCAGCCCCTGGCCCGCTACGCCGCGTGGCGGCGCGCGGGCGACCTGGTGTTCCTGTCCGGGATCATTGCCGTGGACCCTGCGGCCAGCCGCATCGTGCGCGGCTACGCCGACATCCCCGACGAGGCGGCCACGCTGATCGGCCGCACGGGCGAGTTCAGCAGCGACATCAAGGAAGGGCCCATCCTGGCGCAGAGCTGGTATGTGCTCGACCGCATCCGCCAGACCATCGAGGCCGCGGGTGGCCAGATGTCCGACGTGTTCAAGCTGGTGCAGTACTTCAAGCACCTGGACCACTTCCCCCAGTACAGCCGCGTGCGCAAGCTGTTCTTCCCCGGCGAGCCGCCGGCCTCCACCGTGGTGGAGGTCACCGGCATGCTGCCCACGGCCGACATCCTGATCGAGGTCGAAGCGACTGCCTACCTGCCGCTGCGCTGACCTCCCGCACATCCCTCCATCCACGAAAGACCCGCCCCATGCTGCACGGCTACACCCCGCCCCACCGCTACCTGCCCTACCTGAGCTGGACCGAGATCGCCGACCTGCCGGACAAGGAGAACACCGTGATCGTGCTGCCCACGGGCGCCACCGAGCAGCACGGCCCGCACCTGCCCTGCGCGGTGGACACGGTGATCAGCGCGGGCGTGGTGGGCCATGCCCTGGCGCGCCTGCCGGCCGAGGTGCCGGCCTTCGCCATGGCACCCATCACCTACGGCAAGTCGGAGGAGCACCTTCACTTTCCGGGCACCGTCACCCTGAGCGGCGAGACCCTGCTGGCGACCATGAACGAGGTGGGCGAGTCGGTCTACCGCGCGGGCTTTCGCAAGCTGCTGTTCGTCAACGGCCACGGCGGCCAGCCGCAGGTGATGGAGATGTGCGCGCGCGAGCTGCGCCTGCGCCATGGCGACTTCATCGTGGTGCCCAGCTTCACCTGGCGCGTGCCGCACGTGGCGGGCAAGTACCTGTCGGAGCAGGAGAAGAAGCTGGCCATGCACGCCGGCCATGCCGAGACGGCGCTGATGCTGGCCCTGGCGCCCGACACCGTGCACATGGAGCGCGCGGTGGTGAACTACCCGCCCGTGTTCGACTCGCCCCTTCTGTCGCCCGACGGCCGACCCGCCTGCGCCTGGAGCGCGCGCGACTTCGGGCCCAGCGGCATCATCGGCGACCCGCTGCCCGCCACGGCCGAGCAGGGTCACGCCATCCTCGACTCGCTGGCCGTGAGCTGGGCCGCCGCCATCACCGAGCTGCACCAACTGCGCTGGGCCGCCCGCCCCGAAGCCACCTGGGGCCGCGCCAATCACACCGGCCATGTGGAGCACTCCACCGCCCTGGCTTGAAACCTGCGAACGCAGCCGCATCCATCCCCCGTTTTCGTCCCTGTTCCCCTCCACCACCTACCGGAGCACTGCCATGATGAAGAAGACCGCCTCCCGCCTTTCCAAACTTGGTGCAGCCGCGCTGCTCGCTGTGGGTGCCGCCGGCACCATGCAGGCCCACGCGCAGGAAAAGTTCACCTACATGACCAACTGGTATGCGCAGGCCGAGCACGGCGGCTTCTACCAGGCGGTGGCCACGGGCCTGTACAAGAAGTACGGGCTGGACGTGACCATCAAGATGGGGGGCCCGCAGGTCAACATCGTGCAGATGATGGCGGCCGGCCAGGCCGAGTGCGTGATGGGATCGAGCGACCTGCAGATGATCCAGATGCGCGAAGGCGGCGTGCCCGTGACCACGGTGGCGGCCGTGTTCCAGAAAGACCCGCAGGTGCTGATCGCGCATGAGGACGTGAAGAAGTTCGAGGACCTCAAGGGCAAGACCATCCTCATCGCCTCGTCGGCCCAGCGCGGCTACTGGCCGTGGCTGAAGGCCAAGTACGGCTTCAACGATGCACAGACGCGGCCCTACACCTTCAACATCCAGCCCTTCGTGGCCGACAAGAACACCGCCCAGCAGGGCTACCTGACGTCCGAGCCCTTCGCGATCGCCAAGGCCGGTGTGAAGGCCAACACCCTGATGTTCAGCGACCAGGGCTACCCCGCCTATGCCACCACGGTGAGCTGCATGGACAAGACCGTGAAGGAGCGCGGCACCGCCGTCGCCTCCTTCGTGAAGGCCACCATGGAAGGCTGGAAGAGCTACCTGGCCGACCCGGCCCCGGCCAATGCCCTGATCAAGAAGGACAACCCGAACATGACCGATGAGCAGCTGGCCTACAGCGTGGCCAAGCTCAAGGAGATGGGCATGGTGACGGGCGGCGACGCAGCCACCATGGGCATCGGCGTGATGACCGATGCGCGCGCCAAGGCGAGCTACGACTTCCTGGTGGAGGCCAAGCTGATCGATCCGGCCAAGGTGAAGCTGGCCGATACCTACACGACCTCCTTCACCAAAGACCTGAAGGTCATGCCCTGACCCTCGGATCGCCATTACTGCCCTGAAACAGCGCCCCGCTGCTTACGGCGGGGCGCATCCATCGAAAGGCGCGCACCATGACCCCCACCGCCCCCGCTGATTCCCCCACCCTGGCGCCCGCGCCGCGCAGCACCCCTGCCGTGCAGGTGCTGTCGGCCGAGAAGACCTACCCCAACGGCACGCAGGCCCTGCTGCCGGTGGACCTGACCATCGAAGAGGGCGAGTTCGTCACCCTGCTCGGCCCCTCGGGCTGCGGCAAGAGCACCTTGCTGAAGATGGTGGCCGGCCTGCTGGAGCCCACCGATGGCCGGCTGCAGCTGTGGCACAAGCCCGTGGCGCAACTGGACGAAAGCGGCAAGAAGATGGCCTTCGTCTTCCAGTCGCCCACACTCATGCCCTGGGCCAGCGTGCAGACCAACGTGCGCCTGCCGCTGGACCTGGCGGGCGTGCCGCGCCCCGAGGCCGATGCCCGCGTGGCCGAGGCGCTGGCCCTGGTGGGCCTGTCGAAGTTTGCCAACGCACTGCCGCGGGCGCTTTCGGGCGGCATGCAGATGCGCGTGTCCATCGCGCGCGGCCTGGTGACCCAGCCCGACCTGCTGCTGATGGACGAGCCCTTTGGCGCGCTGGACGAGATCACGCGCCACAAGCTCGACGCCGACCTGCTGGACCTGTGGCGCAAGAAGAAGCTCACGGTGATCTTCGTGACCCACTCGATCCACGAGGCGGTGTTCCTGTCGAGCCGCGTGGTGATGATGGCCGCGCGCCCCGGCCGCGTGGTGGAGGAGTTCCGCATAGCCGCGCCCTACCCGCGCACGGCGGACTTCATGGTCTCGCCCGAATTCAGCCGCTATGCCAAGCAGTTGCAGGACAGCCTGCTGCGCGCCAGCGCCGACACCGAGGAGACCGCAGCATGAGCACCCCCTACCCTGCAGCGCCCATCGCCGCGCCCTCAGCGGCTGAACGCAGCACACCCGTGCGCGCTGCCTCAGCCCCCAAGCCGCGAGCACCGCGCGTGCCGCTGATGGCCCAGCCCCGCGTGCAGCGCGTGGTCTACCCCGTGCTGGTGGGCCTGGTGCTCATTGCGCTATGGCAGGGCCTGGTCACGGCCATGGAGCTGCCGCCCTACCTGGTGCCCTCGCCCCTGCTCATGCTCAAGACGCTGTTCACCGACTGGGCGGCCCTGGGCGGATCGCTCTGGGTCACCGTCAAGATCACCGTGCTGGCCTTTGCCGTGGCCACGGTGGCCGGGGTGCTGATCTCGTTCTTGTTCGTGCAGAGCAAGCGCATCGAGACGGCGCTGTTCCCGTACGCCGTGCTGCTGCAGGTCACGCCCATCGTGGCGGTGGCGCCGCTGATCATCATCTGGGTGAAGGACCCGACCGCGTCGATGGTGATCTGCGCCGCGCTGGTGGCGCTGTTCCCCATCATCAGCAACACCACGCTGGGCCTGCGCAGCGTGGAGCCGGACCTGCAAAGCTACTTCCAGCTCAACCGTGCCACGCGCATGCAGACCCTGCTGCGCCTGCGCATACCGAGCGCGCTGCCCTACTTCTTCGGCGGGCTGCGCATCTCCAGCGGGCTGGCGCTGATCGGCGCCGTGGTGGCCGAGTTCGTGGCCGGCACGGGCGGCCAGGGCGCGGGCCTAGCGTACCAGATTTTGCAGGCGGGATTTCAGCTCAACATCCCGCGCATGTTCGCCGCGCTGCTGCTGATATCGCTGACCGGCGTGGCGCTGTTCGCGCTGATGGCCTGGGGCACCCGCTTGGCCCTGGGCAGCTGGCACGCCAGCGAAAACTCGCACGACTGACCCTACCCCCCGACCGAACCGCCTTCATTTTTTGACACCGCGCACGCGTGGTGGGGCCGCGCATTGCCCGCCACCACCCGCCGCACAGACAGGAGAGACACATATGACCACCGTAACCGCCCCCCAACTGCCCGAACAACTGCCCGGCCTGGACTGGATTGCTGACCCGCTGCGCGTGGGCCGCCTGTCGCAGGACTTCGCCTGGTTCAGCCCCGTGCTCAAGCGCGATCTGGCCGGCAAGCGCGGCGACGTGGCCGTGCGCCCGCGCACCGAGGATGAGATCCGCCAGGTGGTGGCGGCCTGTGCGCGCGCGCAGATCCCCCTGACCGTGCGCGGCAGCGGCACCGGCAACTACGGGCAGAGCACGCCGCTGCATGGCGGGGTGATCCTGGACCTGTCGGGCTACAACGGCTTTGGCTGGGTGCGCGGCGCCGTGGGCCGGGCGCAGGCGGGCATCCGCCTGTCGGACTTCGACGCGCAGGCCAAGCCCCTGGGGCAGGAGCTGCGCTGGCTGCCCTCCACCTACCGCAGCGCCACGCTGGGCGGGCTGTTCGGCGGCGGCTTTGGCGGGGCCGGGTCGATCAACCACGGGCCGCTGGCCGCGCCGGGCAACGTGCTGGCGGTGCGCGCCATGACGGTGGAGCCCGAGCCCCAGGTCATCGAGCTGCGCGGCCCCGAGGCCATGCTGCTGCACCACACCTACGGCACCAACGGCATCGTGCTGGAGCTGGAGGTGGCGCTGACCCCCGCCGTGGCGTGGACGGAGTGCATCGTCACCTTCACTGACTTCGACGCCGCGCTGGAATTCGCCGACCGCTTTGGCGCCGCGCCGGGGCTGGAGAAAAAGGAGGTGTGCTTTCTGGCCGCGCCCATCCCGGCCTACTTCACCAGCCTGGCCGAGCACCTGCCCGCGGGTTGCCATGCGGTGATGCTGCTGGTGGCCCCGCACTCCGAAGACGGCATGCGCGACATGGCCACCCGGTCCGGCGGCACCGTCAGCTACCGCAAGACCGCCGACGAGGTGGAAAAGAGCCACAAGACCCTGCTCGAGTACACCTGGAACCACACCACCCTGCACGCGCTGAAGGTGGACAAGACGCTCACCTACATCCAGAGCGGCTTCAACCCCGCCACCCGGCTGGAGCAGGTGAAGGCGCTGGAAAAGGCCCTCGGCGGCGAGGTGATGATGCACCTGGAGTTCCTGCGCACCAAGGAAGGCGCGTTCAACTGCAGCGGGCTGCAGCTCATCCGCTACAGCACCGAAGAGCGCCTGAACCAGATCATGCAGATCTACCGCGACCACGGCGTGCAGATCAACAACCCGCATGTGTACATCGTGGAGGACGGCAAGCAGAACAACCTGGATCCTGCCGTGGTGGGCACGAAGCGCCGCTTCGATCCGCAGGGCTTGCTCAACCCCGGCAAGCTGCGCAGTTGGACCTCCCTGTAGTGACGGGGGTTTTCTGCCATCGCCAATCCATCTGGTGGCACCTTCCGATGGCCAGGGCGAAGCAAACGTAGGAACCGGCGCATGGGCGTGATGCCGGCCCCCGTGTCGGTGGGCGCGCACCTGCAAAAGACCCATGGACTGGTGCAGGTGGGCACCAGCCCCGACGCACAGGAGCAGTTCCACCTGATCTACGGCGCGCGCAAGGTGATGCACCCGCTGCTCACGCGCCTGCTGGAGGCCGAAAAAAGCGGAATGCTATTGAATCAATAGCTGTTTGCGCTTATTGGAAAAGCGCTGGAGGCCAGTTTCATTCAAACCCCCAGGCGCCGCCGCCCACGCCAGCCCAGGGCGCCCAGCAGCGCCGACAGCAGCAGCACGCCCCACTCCGACAGCGTGGGGATGGCCTGCGCACCCACTACGGGTGGCGCGGCAAACAGCAGCATCGCGTGCGGGTCGGTGATCGCGCCCGGCGTGGTGGTGTCGCCGTCGCCCACGCCGTTGTCCGTCACGGTGAAGGTCAGCCGGTTACCCGCCACGCTACCGTGAGGGAACCACGTGGACGCCGGGGCGCCCACGCTGGCGGGGCCGAACTTGTGGGGCTGCAGGCCCGCCAGGCTGCCTGCGGGGTAGTCCATCTGCACCGCCAGCGTGGCGCCCGCGCAGCCCGTGGCGGCAAAGCGCAGCACGCCCAGCGGGGCCGTGGCGTTGGCGGGCAGGTTGTCGCCTGCGGTGGCAGCGCTCAACGTGAGGCTGCCCACCACGCAGCCCGCCGGGCCGCCGCTGATGCCCACCACCACCTGCTGCCCCATGCCGCCGCCGGGCAGCGGCAGGCTGACCGGGCTCACGGTGTGCGTGATGCCCGCCAGGGCGCCCGTGTTGTTGGCGTCGCCGCCGTAGCTGGCGGTGATGGCCTGCGTGCCCATGGGCAGGGTGTTCACGGCGCAGACGGCAGCGCCGCCGACGAGGGGCGCGGCCGCGCACAGCGGCACGCCGCCTGCGCTGAACGCCACCGTGCCCGTGGGGCTGTCCGCCCCGGACAGCGTGGCGGTAAAGGTGACGCTGGCGCCTCCGGGGCTGGGGTTGGCGCTGGCGGCCAGGGCCAGCGCGGGCGTGGCATGGGTGCTTGTCGGCAACGCGTCGGACACCATGCCGTTGACGAACACGCGCAGCGCGTAGCGGCCACGCGGCAACACGCCCGGCGCGGCCACGTCCACCGTGGTGGCCGACGATGCCGTGGGCGTGAGCCAGCGCGTGGCGCCGTTGTCCAGCCGCCGCAGCTGCACCAGCGGCAGCGGCGTGGGCGATGCGCCCGTGCCACCGCCGCTGGCCTCGCTGTCGCCGTGCAGGCGCAAGCCGCCCAGGGTGAAGGCGGTACCGTCCACCAGGCGGGCCGGGCCGCTGGCAAGCTGGGGCACGCGGGCCGCTGGCACGGTGCCTCCAGCGGGGTCATAGCGTTCGGCACTGGCCAAATTGCCACCGGAACCAATGCCGCCCGCGGCCAGCACGTGGCCCGAAGGCAGCAGCACGCTGGCGTGCTGCGCACGGCCCGTGATCAGCGGTGGCGTGCTGGCCCAGGTGTTGGCAGCGGGGTCGTACAGCTGGCTGCCGCTCCGTGCCCCGCTGAGGTAGCCCCCAACCAACAGCACCTGGCCGCCGGGCAGCAGCATGGCCGTTGGATCGCTGCCGCCGGTACCTGCGGCCAGCGTGCCCGCGGGCGACCAGGTGCCGGTCGCCGGGTCATACAGCTCGGCGGTCAGCTCGGCGGTGGGGCTGTTGAAGGGGCCGGTGGCGCCGCCCGCCACCAGCACCTTGCCCGAGGGCAGCAGGGTCGCGGTGTGGTCGCTGCGCGGGATGGCCAGCGCGCCCGTGGCGGTCCAGGTGTCTGATTGGGGGTCGTAGATCTCCGCGAGGGCGGTGCGGCCACCGTTGGTGAACCCGCCCGCCACCAGCACGCGCCCATCGGGCAGCATCACGCTGCTGCCAAAGTAGTGCCGGACCGAGAGCATCGGCGCGCGCAATGCCCAGGTGTCGGTCGCAGGGTCGTAGAGCTCCACGGTGTTGCTGGATGGGCCTGTCCCGTTGGCCCCGCCGACCACCAGTACCTTGCCCGACGCCAGCAGCGCGGCGCCCCCGCCTCTGTGTGCGGCGTTCATGGGGCCGGTGGCCGTCCAGGTGTTGGTGTTCTCGTCGTAGCGCTCGGCGCTGGCACCTGTCCCGCTGGCCACCAGCAACTGGCCGGACGCCAGCAAGGTCAGGGTGGGCATTTCGCGGCTGGTGAGGTGGTTGGCGGCAGGGCTCCAGCTGTTGCCCACGGGGTCATACAGCCGTGCGGAGGTCGACAAACTGGTAATCGCCAACACCTTGCCTGACGGCAGCAGCGAGGCCCGCGTGACGCTGCCCCCCATGCCCATGCTGCCCGCCGCGCTCCACGCGCCGCTGGCGGGGGTGTAGACCTCCGTGCTGGCCAGAAGCGGGCCGGCGCCGGCGCCAGCCACGGCGAGCACCGTGCCATCGGGCAGCACCGTGGCCGTGTGGTAGAGGCGCGGGCTGGCCAGCGCGGGGGCCGCAGTCCAGCTGTTGGTGCCGGGGTTGAACAACTCGGCGCTGCCGAGCAGCCCATGGATCAAGTTGGAGCCTGCCGCGACCAGCACCGTGCCGTCGGGCAGTAGGCTGGCCGTGTGGCTGAAGCGCCCCGTGGTCAGCGGGCTTACGGCGGTCCAGGTGCCGGCACCGGGGTCGTACAGCTCGGCCTGGGCCAGGGCCAGGGCCAGGCTGTCGGCTCCGCCCACCACAAGGACCTGGCCGCTGGGCAGCAAGGTGGCTGTGTGGTCATAGCGCGCGGTGGCCAGCGTATTGCCGACGGTGGTCCAGGTGCCCAGGGCGGGGTCGTAGAGTTCGGCGCTATTCAAAGCGGCGCTGCCATTGGCCGTGCCCCCTGCGACGAGCACCTTGCCATCGGGCAGCAAGGTGGCTGTATGTTCAAAACGCGGCTGGGCCAGGGCGCCGGTGTCGGACCAGGCGCCCAAGCCGCCGTTCGCGGCGGGGTCGAAGAGCTCCGCCGGGCTGGTGGCTGGGCCGGGGGGCCATCCCCCCGCCACGAGTACCTTGCCATTGGCCAACAGCGTGGCGGTGGCTTCGCGGCGGGCATGGCCCAGGGCGCCAGCGGCGGCCCAGGTGCCAGTGGCGGGGTCATACAGCTCGGCACTGGCCAGGACAGCGCCATCCATGCCCCCCGCCACCAGCACCTTGCCGCTGGGCAGCAACGTGGCGGTGTGGCCTTGGCGCGCCGCAGCCATGGCGCCCGTGGCCGCCCAGGCGCCGGTGGCAGGGTCGTACAGTTCGGCGCTGGCGGTGCGCGCGTTGCCTGCCACTTGCCCACCGGCCACCAGCACCTTGCCATTGGGCAGTACGGTGGTGCTGTGGTCGCTGCGCGCGGCAGCCAGGCTGGCACCGCTGGCCCAGCCCACAGCCTGCGCCTGCGCAGCGCCCGCCTGGAGCAGCAGCCAGCCCCCCAGCAGCCAGGCCAGACACAAGGCGGCACGGTGGCGCGCGGACAGCAGGTTTCTTGGCATGTTTTGACCTCCAGCGCTTATCCATTCAGCGCAAGCAGCTATTGTTTTGATAGTTCTTCAGCCATGCGCCTGCGCACAGGCGAGTGGTGCGCGCGATGCTGCCATCGCGCCGGGCCGTTGTCTGTCCTCAGAACTGATGACATCACACAGCTCACCATAATATGGGCGCGGCGCCCCGTCATGTGCACGATCGCAGTCGTCACGAACCCGAGGGGGGCAGTCAACGAGGTGCAAGCCACGGGAAGGCAACCAAGGAAAAGACAGAGGACAACCTTCGGTTCACGACGGCGCATGGTTCCTCTGGGTCGACACGCGCCGGTCACACACCAAACCGGTCACTCGCACCGGTATCCCCGTCGGCAACGATCGAACGCTCGGTCTCGGCGGAGCAGTGGCCGTCGGTGCGGCTGCCCGTCGATTGACCGCTCAATACGAAGCCGTCGCTCAGGTTGTCGACGCGAATGACTTGGTACAGCCTGTAGCTGACCTTGAAGTACGACCGCAGTGGTCAATGGCAAAGTGCGTTATTGCTCACTTCCAGTTCAAACCTCTGTGGCTGGTGCTCAGCTAAATGGCGTTCATGCGAGGTGCTCCTCGGGTTCTCGGTCGCGGGTTGTCAAAATCTAAAGTTGAATGGCGGAACAACGAAAGTAGAGTGGCGTTCCGCAACATCCGCAGTAACAGACAGCCGAAATGTGCGCGGCGTCTTGAAACCGCCACAAATGCCCGTATCATTAGCACTCACCACAGACGAGTGCTAACACCGCACCGCCTGCCGGAAATTTCGCAGCGCCTGGTCCCCCGGGTGCTGGTAAGTCAGCTTTTTTTCACTGAAAACAGGAGCAATGCAATGAACCTTCGCCCTCTGCACGATCGCGTGATCGTCAAGCGTATCGAAAGCGAAACCACGACCGCCTCCGGCATCGTGATCCCTGACAATGCCGCTGAAAAGCCCGATCAAGGTGAAGTGCTGGCCGTTGGCCCCGGCAAGAAGAACGACAAGGGCGAACTGATCGCCCTGAACGTGAAGGTCGGCGACCGCGTTCTGTTCGGCAAGTACTCGGGCCAGACCGTCAAGGTCAAGGGCGACGAACTGCTGGTCATGAAGGAAGACGACCTGTTCGCAGTCGTCGAGAAGTAATCCTTTCTCCTTCGGTTTACTCACTTTTTCATAGCTGCTAGCGCTTTACCAATAAGCGCTAGAAGCATTTTTGATTCAAATCTTGTAGGAGCCAAACATGGCAGCAAAAGACGTAGTTTTCGGCGGCGAAGCCCGCGCACGCATGGTTGAAGGCGTGAACATCCTGGCCAATGCGGTCAAGGTGACCCTGGGCCCCAAGGGCCGCAATGTGGTGCTGGAGCGCTCGTTCGGCGCCCCTACCGTGACCAAGGACGGTGTGTCCGTGGCCAAGGAAATCGAACTCAAGGACAAGCTGCAGAACATGGGCGCCCAGCTCGTGAAGGAAGTGGCCTCCAAGACCAGCGACAACGCTGGTGACGGCACCACCACCGCCACCGTGCTGGCCCAGGCCATCGTGCGCGAAGGCTTCAAGTACGTGGCCGCCGGCATCAACCCGATGGACCTCAAGCGCGGTATCGACAAGGCCGTGACGGCCCTGGTCGCCGAGCTGAAGAAGGCTTCCAAGCCCACGACCACCTCCAAGGAAATCGCCCAGGTGGGCTCGATCTCCGCCAACTCCGACGAAACCATCGGCAAGCTGATCGCTGACGCCATGGACAAGGTCGGCAAGGAAGGCGTGATCACCGTGGAAGACGGCAAGTCCCTCGACTCCGAACTGGACGTCGTGGAAGGCATGCAATTCGACCGCGGCTACCTGTCGCCCTACTTCATCAACAACCCAGAAAAGCAATCCGCGATTCTGGACAACCCCTTTGTGCTGCTGTTCGACAAGAAGATCAGCAACATCCGCGACCTGCTGCCCACGCTGGAGCAAGTGGCCAAGGCCGGCCGTCCGCTGCTGATCATTGCCGAAGAAGTCGAAGGCGAAGCCCTGGCTACCTTGGTCGTGAACACCATCCGCGGCATCCTGAAGGTCGTGGCTGTGAAGGCACCTGGCTTCGGCGACCGCCGCAAGGCCATGCTGGAAGACATCGCCATCCTGACGGGCGGCAAGGTCATCGCTGAAGAAGTGGGCCTGACCCTCGAGAAGGTGACCCTGGCCGATCTGGGCCAGGCCAAGCGCATCGAAGTGGGCAAGGAAAACACCATCATCATCGACGGCGCCGGCGCTGCGGGTGACATCGAAGCCCGCGTCAAGCAAGTGCGCGTGCAGATCGAGGAAGCCACCAGCGACTACGACCGCGAAAAGCTGCAAGAACGCGTGGCCAAGCTGGCTGGCGGCGTGGCCGTGATCAAGGTCGGCGCTGCCACCGAAGTCGAAATGAAGGAAAAGAAGGCCCGCGTGGAAGACGCGCTGCACGCAACGCGCGCAGCTGTGGAAGAAGGCGTTGTGGCCGGTGGTGGCGTGGCCCTGCTGCGTGCCAAGCAAGCCGTGGGTGACTCGATCAAGGGTGACAACGCCGACCAGGAAGCCGGTATCAAGCTGGTGCTCAAGGCCATCGAAGCGCCCCTGCGCGAAATCGTGAACAACGCCGGCGGCGAAGCCTCGGTGGTGGTGAACGCAGTGTTGGCCGGCAAGGGCAACTACGGCTTCAACGCTTCGAACGACACGTACGGCGACATGCTCGAGCTGGGCATCCTGGACCCCACGAAGGTCACCCGCACGGCCCTGCAGAACGCTGCCTCCGTGGCGTCGCTGCTGCTGACGACCGAAGCCATGGTTGCAGAAGCACCCAAGGACGAGGCCGGTGCCGGCGGCGGCATGCCCGACATGGGCGGCATGGGTGGCATGGGCGGCATGGGCATGTAATGGCCGGCCGCTCCGGGTGGAACCCAGGTTCTGCCCGGTAGCCCACAAAAAACCCCGCAGGTCGCAAGACCTGCGGGGTTTTTTACTTGGAACACGCGAAGCACGTCGTGGCACGGGCCGCTCTTTCGACATTTGTACCGCGATTCACTGCACCGCGCCAACCCAGAGCAAGGGGCCCGGCCTTCGCATGGGCACTGTCCCGTGCCAGTGCCGCCGTGCAAGGGCCGCCCCGCTGCATGGGCGGCGTCCCCCTCGGGGAAGACGCGAAGCGGCTCAGGGGGGTTAAAACCTATACGTCGCGCTCAGCACCACGTTGCGGCGCGTGGCCCACCAGCAGTCGCCGCGCGACAGGCAGGTGCTCATGTACTTCTTGTCGGCGAGGTTGCTGATGTTGAGGGCATAGCGCCAGTCCTGGGTGTCGTAGGCCAGCAGCGCATCGACCACCCCGGCGGACGGAACCTCGGGGCCGGTGCCGTCGCGGAACGACGACAGCCAGCGGTAGCCCGCGCCCGCCGAGAAGCCGCGCACACCGCCGATGGAGAAGCGGTACACGCCCCACACGGCGGCCTGGTGGCGGGGAAGCCCTTCCAGCAGGGGATCGACGTCCGTGTAGTTGTAATGGGCCGTCAGGTCGAAGGCCGTGGCCACGCGGGCCTTGTACTCCAGCTCCAGGCCCTTGTTGCGGGTCTGGCCCACCTGCAGCGAGTTGTCGGGGTTGGTCGGGTCGGCCACCTTCTGGTTCTTTTCCTTGAGGTCGTACACCGCCGCCGTGAATTGCGTGGAGCTGCCCGCGGGCGCGTACTTCACCCCCACCTCGATCTGCTCGCCCTGCAGCGGCTTGAAGCGCTGGCCATAGGCGTTGGTGCCGCTCACGGGGCTGAAGGACTCTGCGTAGCTGATGTAGGGCGTCCAGCCCCCGGCCAGCTGGTACATCACGCCCAGGCGCTTGGTGGTGTCGCTCGTGCGGTCATCCGTCTGGCCCGCCAGGCCGTTCACGGCGCGGTCGTGGCGCAGGCCGGCGATGAAGATCCACGGGCCCCACTTCATCTGGTCCTGCACATACAGGCCGCTTTGGCGCTGCACGTTCTCGGGCCTGGCGATGAGCGTGGGGTTCAGGCGGTGGCCGTACACCGGCGCATAGGCGTCGATGGGCGTGTTGTAGGCATCGTCCGCCTCGTTCTTGTTCTCGGTCTGCCGGTTCCAGTCCACGCCCAGCAGCAGCTGGTGGCTCAGCGCGCCGGTGGTGAGGTTGCCCTGCAGGTGGGTGTCGACCGCGGCCATGCGCGTGCGCGTGATGTTCTTGCCGTAGATGCGGCCCGTCAGGCGCTGGTTCACGGGGTCCCAGCCGAACCCGCCGGGGACCGTGAAGAAATCGGCGTAGTGGTAGCCGCCGCGGTTCTCGTTGCGCGCCAGGCGCAGGTTCTGGCGCACCGTCCAGGCATCGTTGAAACGGTGCTCGAACAGGTAGCCGATGGATTCGCGGTCGCTGTCGTAGTAGTCGCCGGGCTCGCCGATGAAGCGGTTGATGGGCAGCATGCCATTGGGGTTGGGCAGCAGCGTGCCCGACCAGGGCAGGAACTGCGCCGTGCTGCCCGTGCGGTCCTGCTGCCAATGGGCCTGCAGGGTGAGCGACGTGGCGGCATTGGGCCGCCAGGCGAGCGAGGGCGCGATCAGGCGCCGGTCGTTCTGCACGTAATCGGTCTGCGTGTCCGCATCGCGCGCCACGGCCACCAGGCGGTACGACCATTCGCCGTCCTGGGTGAGCGGGCCGGTCAGGTCGGCCTGCAGCTGCTTGCGGTTCCAGCTGCCGATCTGCACGCCCACCTCGCGCTGCGCCTCCTGCAGGGGGCGCTTGCTCACCATGTTGACCACGCCGGCCACCGTGCCTGCGCCGAACAGCATGCCCGAAGGGCCGCGCAGCACCTCGAGGCGCTCCAGCGTGTAGGGCTCGGCGGGGGTGCTGCTGGTGTACCAGTTGTAGTTCTGGCGCAGTCCGTCGAGGTAGGTGTCTGGCGAGCTGCCGCGCACGCGCACGCTGTCGGAACGGCTGTCAAGGCCGTAGGCGTCGCTGCGCACGCCCGCCGCGTACAGCAGCGCCTCCTGGAAGGTGGTGGCCCCCTGGTCCACCAGCTGGTCGCGGGTGACCACGGTGACGGACTGCGGGGTTTCCGACAGCGGCGTGTCGGTCTTGGTGGCGGTGGCTGCATTGCGCGCGCGGTAGCCCACCACCGGGCCGGTGGCCGTCTCCTTCTCCGCGCTGGCGTCGACGCGCACCTCGGACAGCGTGGCCGCCGCGCCCTGTGCCGCCGCCCAGGTGGGGGCCAAACCGAAGGCCAGCGCGATGCCCATGCAGACCGCCGTCTGCCCATGTTGGATTGCCATGATTTTTCAGAATGGAAGTAAGAATGATTACTATTTTAAAAATCAAAGCAGCCTCCTGGACGGATCCGGCGCGGGATGTCGTACAACGACAACATCCCTGGTCCCCGATTTTTTCCTGAATTCATCAAATTTAATAGCAGCTCGCGCTTGTATATCAAGCGCAAAGGCCACTTTTATTCACGATCCGGGCGGCGGACTCCCTCCAGAAAAACCAGGGCGATGCCCATGTGCCCACAAGCGCGGCCCCAACAAAAAAGCCCGCCGGCCGTAAGGCAAGCGGGCTTCGCGGGTTGCAGGCCACGCGGGCCTGCCTGGCGCGGGATCAGCCCTCGCTGGGCTGCACCCACCAGTAGATCAGCACCAGCACACCGATGCCGGTCAGGGTCAGCAACTGCCACCAGCCCGAGCGGCCAATGTCATGCAGGCGGCGCGCGCCCACGGCCAGCCCGGGCAGCACCAGCGCGAGGGAGACGATGCCGGAGATCACGTCGCCCAGGAAGCTGGCGACCACCATCACCGCGACCTGGAACAGAAAGAACCACCAGAACTCGGAGCGCACGGCGCGACCCGAGAAACCCGCGTACTGCGTCAGGCAGCTTTTGACAGCCGAAACAAAATCCATACAGAACTCCCTCTCTTTGAAACGTGAAGCCGTTGTGGCAGGGCCAAGCCCCGCGCCATGATAGGGGCGCACAGGGCATCCAGTCCACACGTCCCACCACTCCATCGGCGGCCCCACGCCTGGCAGCCGGGCCACAGGGCAAATTTTGCTTCTTTTTTTATAGCTTGCAGCGCTTGCCGGATAAGCGCTGACGGCCTATTTGAGCATGAATCCTGGTGCTCACGCGGCCTTGCGCAACGCATGCGTGTCGCGCGCCAGCTGGGTGATGCGCGCCCAGTCGCCCGCACGCACGGCGTCGGCGGGCGTCAGCCACGAGCCGCCCACGCAGCGGACGTTGGGCAGCGCCAGGTAGTTGGACGCGGTGGCCTGGGTGATGCCCCCCGTGGGGCAGAAGCTCACCTGGCCGAACGGGCTGGCCCAGGACTTGAGCAGCGGGATGCCGCCCGCGGCCTCCGCCGGGAACAGCTTGAGGAACGAAAACCCGTCCGCCAAGGCCGCCATGATCTCGCTGGACGTGGCCACGCCCGGCAGCAGTGGCAGGTTGAGCCCCTTGCAGGCGCTGCCCACCTCGGACGTGTAGCCAGGGCTCACGGCAAAACGCGCCCCGGCCTCGCTGGCGCGCCGCGCATCGTCGGCGTTGAGCACCGTGCCCACGCCCACCACCGCTTCGGGCAATTGGCGCGCGATGGCGGCGATGGCGGGCAGGCCGGCGGCGGTGCGCAGCGTCACCTCCAGCACCTTCACGCCACCGGCCAGCAAGGCCTCGGCCAGAGGCAGCGCGTCTTCCACGCGGTCGATCACGATGACGGGAATGACCGGGCCATGGCTGGCGATGTCGAGAGGATTCATGGGTTTGTGCTCCTTGGTGTGTTCGGTGTCGGATGCCGCAAGCGGCCTACAAAACTAGCGCGGCGCGATGCCAGTGCACCCGTGGAACGGGCTTTGCCAGGCCACCGGGTGCGTCCCCCTCCCGCGCAGGGAGGGAGGAGGAAGGCGCGCAGCGACTCAGGGGGTGCATCCTGCTACAGCCATGTGCAGGCGCCTTGTTCCGCACCGCCCGCGTGGCGGCGGAAGTTGGTGAAGAGTTCGCGGCCGAAGCCGGTGGCGGGGGGCGCGGTGTAGGGCGCCAGGGGGCGGGCGGCCCAGGTGGCCTCATCGACCAGCACATCCAGCGTGCCGGCCACGGCATCCACCCGCACGATGTCGCCATCCAGCACCTTGGCCAGCGGGCCGCCGGCCAGCGCCTCGGGCGTGACGTGGATGGCGGCGGGCACCTTGCCCGACGCGCCGCTCATGCGGCCGTCCGTCACCAGCGCCACCTTGAAGCCCTGGTTCTGCAGCACCGCCAGCGGCGGGGTGAGCTTGTGCAGCTCGGGCATGCCGTTGGCCTGCGGGCCCTGAAAGCGCACCACGGCCACCATGTCCTGCTGCACCTCGCCCGCGCTGAACGCGGCCAGCAAGGCCTCCTGCGAATCGAACACGCGCGCGGGCGCCTCGATGACGTGGCGGTCTTCGGGCACGGCCGAGACCTTGATCACCGCGCGGCCCAGGCGCCCCTGCAGCAGGCGCAGGCCGCCCGTGGGGGAAAACGGATGGGACACCGGGCGCAGCACGGTCTCGTCGCCCGACACCGCCGGTGCGCCCTGCCCGCCCGCGGCGATGCCGCCCGCGTTCACACTGCCCACGCCCGGGTGCATGAAGCCCCCTTGCAGCAGTTCGCGCAGGATCCATGCGGGCCCGCCCGCGGCCTGGAACTGGTTCACGTCGGCATCGCCATTGGGGTACACGCGGGCCAGCAGCGGCACGGCGGACGACAGCTCGTCAAAGTCCGACCAGTCGATCAGGATGCCCGCGCTGCGCGCAATGGCCACCCAGTGGATCAGGTGGTTGGTGGAGCCCCCCGTGGCCAGCAAGGCCGCCATGGCATTGACGATGCAGCGCTCGTCCACCATCCGCCCGATGGGCGTGAAGCGCTGGCCGCGCTTGCCGATGTCGAGCACGGTGCGCACGGCCTGGCGCGTGAAGGCTTCGCGCTCCTCGGTGCCGGGCGGTGCAAAGGCCGCGCCGGGCACGTGCAGGCCCATGGCCTCGAGCAGCATCTGGTTGCTGTTGGCCGTGCCGTAGAAAGTGCAGGTGCCAGGGCTGTGGTACGCGGCGGACTCGGCCTTGAGCAGTTCGTCGCGCCCCACCAGCCCTTGCGCGTACTGCTCGCGCACCTTCGACTTGTCCTTGTTCGACAGCCCCGTGCCCATGGGGCCCGCGGGCACGAACACGCAGGGCAGATGCCCGTAATGCAGCGCGCCGATGAGCAAGCCGGGCACGATCTTGTCGCACACGCCCAGCAGAAGCACGCCGTCGAACACATCGTGGGACAGCGCTACCGCAGTGGCCATGGCAATGGCGTCCCGGGAGAACAGGGACAACTCCATGCCGGGCGTGCCCTGCGTCACGCCGTCGCACATCGCGGGCACGCCGCCCGCCACCTGCGCGGTGGCGCCGTGGCGCGCGGCCTCGTCACGCAGGATGGCGGGGTAACTCTGGTACGGCTGGTGGGCCGACAGCATGTCGTTGTAGGCCGTGACGACGCCGATGTTGGGCGCCTTCTCCACGGTGACCTTGAATTTTTCGGCGCCGGGCAGGGCCGCGTAGGCATGGGCCAGGTTGGCGCAGCCCATGCGGTCTTGCGCGGGCTTGCGCTGGATCATGGCCTCGACGCCGGCCAGATAGGCGGCGCGGGTGTCCTTGCTGCGCTCGATGATGCGGGCCGTCACGCGCGCTACGACTGAATGCATGGGATGCTCCATCGGTGGGTTGGGCCTGGGCACCTGTTCCGGGGCAGGCCACTGTTTGAGGCCCTAGAATGTAACTCGATAACCATCCCATTTCAACCCATGACCTTGCAGTGCCTGCCCCTTGCGCCCTCCGAACTGGGCGAATCGCCGTTCTGGGACCCCGAGGAAAAATGCCTCTATTGGTGTGACATACAGGGACTGGCGGTGCACGCATGGACCCCGGGGAACGGCCGCCACCGGCAATGGAAGACCCCCAGCGAACCCGGCTGCTGCGCGCCCGCCGCCGACAAAAAAATAGTAATCGGGTTACGGGACGGCTTTTACCTGCTGGACACCACCACCGGCGCGTTCACCCTGCTGGCCCTGCTGCCCCCCGCCCGCCACGACACCCGCGTGCTGCGCCTGAACGATGGTCGCTGCGATGCGGCGGGCCGGTTCTGGGCGGGGTCGGTCATCAGCCCGCGCACGGCCCCCGACGCCGCGCTCTGGCGCCTGGAGGTGGCCGAGGGTGGTTACCGCGTGCACTACATGGCGGGCGACAACTTCACCGCCAACGGCCTCGCGTTCAGCCCCGACAACCGGTATCTGTACTGGTCCAACACCCCGGAGCACCGCATCGACCGGTTTGACTTCGATGTGGCGACGGGCGCCATCGCCAACCGACAGCCCTGGGTGCAGTTCGGCCGCAAGGTGGAAGGCCAGCCCTACGGCGGCCGGCCGGATGGCGCGGCGGTGGATGTGGAGGGCAACTACTGGGTGGCGATGTACGAGGGGGCGTGTGTGCTGCAGCTGTCTCCAGCGGGGCAAGTGCTGCAGCGCATTGAAGTGCCAGTGCAGTGCCCGACCATGGGGTGTTTTGGAGGGGCGGATTTGCGGACGCTGTACATCACGTCGGCGCGGGCGGGAAGGCCGGTGGAGGAACAGGAGGCGGCGATTCCTGCGGGGTCGCTCTTGAGCGTACGGGTCACGGTGACCGGTCTTCCGGTGAACCGCTTCAAGGCCTGAACCGGGCAGACGAAGGCGCGAGGGGCGGGGCCTCGCGGCACATCGCCCATTCAAAGTTGAGCGCAGTAGACGTCGCGGCGGCTGAACTTACCGGGTGAGCACCGGGCGGGGGCCAGCGCGACTTTTCAATCCTTGCTCCCAGTCCGTCTGCCGCGTCCGCATCAGGATCAGCACACCCAGAACCGTTCCGATGGGGAATGCAAAAAGCAGCAGGATTCCGAGAGTTCGCGATAAATTCCGACCCCACAAATGGCCGGAGCGGACACCACGCAATGCGGCGCAATGAAGCACGAAAGGCGTGCCGAAGATGCCCGCAAGAATCCACACCCCGCTTCCACTCGCGTTGTCACCGGCCAAGTAAATGACGCAAAGCAGCGCCGCGCCGATGCCGTAGAAGATTGACAGCCCGAAGTGGATTCGGGCGAGCGACCTGTTCATGAACTGCTCCTTTTGGCGGGATCGTTCCTGTGCACCATAACCGACCCGCCATGCATGCGCCGCCGCAGCCGCGTGCGGTGCCAGCCGAGGCGACGAAGCCCACCCACGGCTCAATCACCCGTTTTCATCGCCCCCAGCACGTCATAACACGCCCCCATGTTGTGATAGTCCACCTTCCCCGCGTTGCTCTTCTCGCGCGTGTGGTTGCGGTTGGCACCGTCGAGGACGCGAAACCACGCGCCGTGTTCGTGGTCCACGAAGTGCTCCCAGCAATACGCCCAGATTCGGTCGTACCAGTCCCAATAGCGCTCGTCGCCGGTGCGCACAGCCAGCACCGCCGCAGCCGCCATGCTCTCGGCCTGCACCCAGTGGTATTTGCCGTCGTCGCAGATGCTGCCGTCGGGCGCCATGCCGTAGACGATGCCGCCGTGCACGGCATCCCAGCCCTTCTCCAGCGCTGTGTCGAAGAGGAAGCGCGCGCAGGGCAGATGCCAGTCCGCCGGCGCCAGGGCGTCCAGTTGCAGCAGCAGCTTGGCCCATTCGGTCTGGTGGCCGATCTGGTAGCCCCAGGGGCGGAAGATGTTGCTGCGGTCGTGGCGGTTGTAGTCCCAGTCCACCGACCAGTCGGCGTGGTAGTGCTCCCACACCCAGCCCTCGGCAGCAGGGGCCGAGGTGCGGTCCGACAACGCGGCCTGGCGCTGGCAGATGCCCTGCGCGAGCTGTTCGGCGCGCTGGATATAGCGCTGCTCGCCGGTGGCGCGAAAAGCCGAGATCATGGCCTCACAGGCGTGCATGTTGGCGTTCTGGCCCCGGTAGTCCGCCAGCACCCAGTCGGGCGACGCCTCATCGGCGTACAAGCCCTGCGCGGGCTGCCAGAAGTGCTGCCCGGCGGTGTCGAAGGCATCGGCCAGCCAGCCGCGTGCCTCGGGCACTCCGGCCTCCAATGCCCGTGCATAGGCCAGCATCACGAACGCCATGCCGTAGCAATGCCGCGTGCCATCCAGCACCGTGGCACGGCCGCCCTGCCAGTCGATGAGCCAGGCGTAGCCGCCGGTGGCGGGGTCGAGGAACGCAGTGCGCAGAAACTGCAGCGCGTGCACCATGCCGCTCTGATAGCGCGCCTCGCCCGTGGTGCGGTAGAGCATGGCATGGGTGACCACAAAACGCGTGGCGCTGACCAGGTGGCGGGTGCGCGTGTCGTACACCGTGCCGTCGTCCAGGAAGAAGTGGTACATGCCGCCGCTCGCGTCGGTGGCCACGGGCTCGTAGAACGCCATGGTCTGGCGGATGTGCGCGCGCAGGAAGTCGGCGGACCGGAAATCCGGCCGGGGTGCGGTCATGGTGTCTCCTCGAAAAATCGCCAGTGCCCGTGGTCGCGCCGCCGCAGGACGGCCGCCACCGGTCTTTGTCAAATGCCGGCGCGCAGCCGGGCGAGCAAGCCGGCGGTGGAGCCGTCGAGCCCTGCGGCATCGCCGCTGGCCAGGCGCGCCTCGATGTCCTTGGCCAGCACCTTGCCCAGTTCCACGCCCCACTGGTCGAAGCTGTTGATGCCCCACAGGCTGCCGCTCACGAACACGCGGTGTTCCTGCAGCGCGATCAGCGCGCCCAGCGACGCGGGGGTGAGCGCATCCAGCAGCAGGAAGGTGCTGGGCCGGTTGCCCGGGAAGTGGCGGTGGCCGTCCTCCCCGTCCTTGCCCACCATCAGCGCCTGGGCCTGCGCCAGGGCGTTGGCCAGCAGCTTGTCGTGGTGGCCTTCCAGGGGATGGGTGGGCTGGCGCACGGCGATGAGCTCCAGCGGCAGCACGTCGGTGCCCTGGTGCAGCATCTGGAAGAACGCGTGCTGGCCGTTGGTACCCGGCTCGCCCCACAGCACGGGCGACGTGGCATAGGGCAGCGGCTGGCCGTCCAGCCCCACGCGCTTGCCGTTGCTTTCCATCTCGAGCTGCTGCAGATAGGCCGGCAGGCGGCGCAATGCCGCGTGGTAGGGCGCGATACAGCGGCTGGTGAAGCCATGGAAGTTGCGGTACCAGATGTCCAGCAGGCCCAGGCGCACCGGCAGGTTCTGCGCCAGGGGCGCCGTGCGAAAGTGCTCGTCCATGGCGTGCGCTCCGGCGAGCAGATCGCGGAAGCCCGCCGAGCCAATCGCGATCGCGATGGGCAGGCCAATGGCCGACCACAGCGAATAGCGCCCGCCCACCCAGTCCCAGAAGCCGAAGGTGGTGGTGATGCCCAGCGCCTTCGCGGCATCGACATTGGTGGTGAGCGCCGCAAAGTGGCGCCCCACATTCTGACCGCCTTGCGCCGCAAACCAGGCCAGCGCCGAGCGCGCGTTGGTCATGGTTTCTGCGGTGGTGAAGGTCTTGGAGGCGATGAGGAACAGCGTGTTCTCGGCCTTGAGCGACTGCAGCACCGTGTGCAGTTCGTGGCCGTCCACGTTGGAGACAAAGTGCAGCCGCTTGCCCCGCGCGCGGCACTGCTCCAGCGCCAGCACGGCCATGTGCGGGCCCAGGTCCGAACCGCCGATGCCGATGTTCACCACATCGGTGATGGCGCCATCCGCACGCACCGTGTCGGCATAGGCCAGCATGGCATCCAGCGTGGTGTGCACCTGGGCCAGCTTCTGCGCGATGTCCGGCCCGTCGCCGGGCAGCGCCAGGCCCCGGGGCCGGCGCAGCAGCGTGTGCAGCACGGCGCGCCCTTCGGTGCTGTTGATGGGCTGGCCGCCGAACATGGCGTCGCGGTGCTGTTCCAGGCCACAGGCACGGGCCATGTCCAGCAGCAGCGCCTCGGTGGCGGCGTCCCACAGGTTCTTGGAAAGATCCGCAAACACCTCGGGCGCGTGCTGGCTGAAGTGCCCAAACCGCTGCGCATCGCTGGCAAAGGCCTCCCGCAGGTCCAGACGGTTGCCATCTGCGGTGAACGCGGCCTGCAACTGAGGCCACTCTAGGGTTTGGTCGCAACGGAGGGAGGGCATGGTGGATTCAGGATATCGGGGAGGTGAAAACCGGCGAGATAGTAACTTGATTACACAATTTTTCTGATACTTTTCTGCGCACGAACTGTCAAAAAACGTTTACAGCCTCTACAGCTACACAACCCAATGTAACGAGATTACAATTTCCAGCCTCAGACGCACAACAACACCCTGATATGGAGACCCCATGAGTTTTGACCTTGTCCTGTTCGGTGGAACAGGTGATCTGGCGTGGCGCAAACTCATGCCGGCGTTGTTCCAGGCGTTCCGGCACGGAACGCTGCCCGAGGGAGGCCGCATCATTGCGGTGGCGCGCGACGAGCTGAGCCATGAACAATACCGCAGCCTGATCCAGTCGCGCTTTGACAGCGTGGATCTGGCCAAGCGCCCCACCCCGGACGAGTTCGAACGCTTCGGCGCCCTGCTGCACTACCTGCGCATGGACCTGTCGCAAACGCAGGACTACGCGCGCCTGGCCACCTTGCTGCACGAGCGCGCCGCCGATACCGTGGTGATGTACGTGGCCACCGCACCCAGCCTGTTCACCAACGTGTGCGAACAGATCGCCGCCGTGGGCCTGAACGGCCCCGCCACCCGCGTGGTGCTGGAAAAGCCCCTGGGCCACGACCTCAAATCCAACCAGGCCATCAACGACACGCTGCGCCGCGTGCTCAAGGAAGAGCAGGTCTTTCGCATCGACCACTACCTGGGCAAGCCCGCGGTGCAGAACCTGTTTGCGATGCGCTTTGGCAACGCGCTGTTCGAGCCACTGTGGCGGCGCGAGAACATCGCCAACATCCAGATCACCATCGCCGAGGAGCTGGGCGTGGAAACGCGCGGCGCCTTCTACGACCAGACCGGCGCGCTGCGCGACATGGTGCAGAACCACGCGCTGCAGCTGCTGTGCGCCATCGGCATGGAGCCGCCCATCAACTCCAGCGCCAATGCGATCCGCGACGAGAAGCTCAAGGTGCTGCAGTCGCTCAAGCCCTGGAGCATGGAGACCATTGGCCAGCACGTGATCCGCGGCCAGTACGCCGCGGGCAAGACCCACGGGCACAACGTGCCGGGCTACCTGCAGGAAAAAGGCGTGGCCAGCGACAGCACCACCGAGACCTTCGTGGCGCTGCGCACCGAGATCAGCAACTGGCGCTGGGCCGGCGTGCCGTTCTACATCCGCACCGGCAAGCGCCTGGCGGGGCGCGATGCGCACATCGTCGTCAACTTCCGCCCCGTGCCGCACCCCATCTTCAAGATGCCTTCGGGCGCGGTGAACCGGCTGGTGATCAACCTGCAGCCCAGGGACGGCCTGGAGCTGCACCTGCTGGCCCAGGGCGCGGCCCAGCACCAGACCGAACCCGCGCTGTCGCAGGTGGCGCTGAACCTGGACTTCGACCAGCGCTTCGGCACCGAGCGCGTGGGCGCGTACGAGCGCCTGCTGCTGGACGTGATCGCCGGGCGGCTGAACCTGTTCGTGCGCAGCGACGAACAGGAAGAAGCCTGGCGCTGGGTGGAGCCCATCCTGCAGCACTGGAAGAACGACCCCGCGGGCCCGCGGCCGTACGCACCGGGCAGCTGGGGCCCGAGCGCCGCCAGCGCCATGATCGCGCGCGACGGGCATTGCTGGAGCGAAGAGATGTGATGCCATGGAAAAGAAAGGCCCTGCGGGGCCTTTCTTGCTCCCGGCCCCGGCGGTCTAGCGCCTGACGGGCCCCGGCCCCACCAGCTCGATCGGCAGACCGTCCGGATCGGCGAAGAAAGTAAACGACGCGCCCGTGAACGGATCGATGCGCACCGGCTCTGCCGCCACGCCATGCGCGGCCAATGCCGCCAGGCTGGCGTCCATATCCGCCACGCGCAAGGCCAGGTGGCGCAGGCCGCAGGCCTCGGGATACGACGGGCGGGCCGGCGGGTTCGGAAAGGAAAAAAGCTCCACCTGCGAACCATCGGGCAATTGCAGGTCCAGCTTGTACGACTCGCGCTCGGCACGGAACACCTCGTTCACCACCGGCAGGCCCAGCACCTCGGTGTAGAAGCGGCGCGAGCGTGCGTAGTCGCTGGCGATGATGGCCACATGGTGCACACCGCTGACCTGCAAGGCGGGGCCGCTCATCCTCCGGAGCCCGCGATGTCCAGCGCGCGCGACGCGCCATGCAGCGCGGGCGTGGCGCTCGGATCGATGACCCAGCAGGGTATCGACGCGAGGTACGGCTGAAACCGCCCCTTGGCCTCGAACCGCGCGCGGAAGGAGGATTTGTCGAACCAGGCGCCCAGGCGCGGCACCATGCCCCCGCCGATGAAGACGCCCCCGCGTGCCCCCAGGGTGAGTGCCAGGTTGCCCGCCACGCTGCCCAGAAAGCTGCAGAAAAGATCCAGCGCCTCCAGCGCCAGCGCGTCGTGGGACTGCAGTGCCAGCTCGGTCACCTGGGCGGCCGAGCTGACCTCCTTGCCACCCCGCTGCGCGAGGCGGCGCAGCGCGTGGTACAGGTCCACCAGCCCCGCGCCCGACACGGCGCGCTCGGCCGACACATGGCCGTAGCGCTCCTGCAGGATGGCCAGCACATCGAATTCGCGCTGCGTCTGCGCCGCCAGCGACACATGCCCGCCCTCCCCCGACAAGGGCACGCCGTTGCTGGAGCCGGGCGGGAACACCAGCCCCGACACACCCAGGCCCGTGCCCGGGCCCAGCAGCGCTATCGCGGCGCCCGGCACCGCCTCGCCGCCGCCCACGGGGCGCAGCAGGTCGGGCGTGAGCAGGGGCAGCGCCAGTGCCAGTGCGGTGAAGTCATTGATGACCACCAGCCGCTCGAAACCAAACGCCTCGCGCACCGCGCGCTGCGAAAAGCTCCAGCTGTGGTTGGTCATGCGGATCGCGTCGCCCGTGACGGGGTTGGCGATGCCGAACGCCGCCTCGCGCGGCGCGGGCACGCCCACTTCCTTCAGGTAGGCCGCCAGCGCGGCATCCACGGTGGGGAACTGCGCGCAGGGCAGCACCCGCGTGTCGTTCAAGGGACCGCCCGGCTCGTTCTGCCAGGCCAGCCGGATGTTGGTGCCGCCGATGTCGGCGAGAAGGCGCTGAGGGTGCATAGGAAAAAGATGGAGACCAAAGGTCACACGCCCCGCTGCCCTGCGGCAGACGGCGGCCCGTGGATCATGAATGCTATTATTTATATAGCTATTCGCGCTTTATGGACAAGCGCTGGAGCCTCTTTTTACCTGAATTACCTCTTCAGGCAAAGACCAAAGCCCCTTCTTGCGGCGACCCAGCGGCGGGAGGCTCGTCCTTCTCAGCCCGTCAATCGCTCTTCGGACTTCGCATCGAACCAGTGGGCGTTGGCCGGTGCCACCGTCAGGCCCACCTGGTCGCCCGGCTGCACGCGGGTCTGTGCGTCGGTGCGCAGCGTGACGCTGCCTGCGGCGGTGTCCACCATCACATAGGTGTCGGGGCCCGTGGGCTCCACCACGCTCACCTGCCCGCGCCAGGGCGCACCGTCCTGCAGCTGCAGGTGCTCGGGGCGCACGCCCAGCAGCATCTCCGCGGCGCCCGCGGGCGGTGCCAGGTCCAGCGCAGCGCCCACGATGCCAAACTGCCCGCCGGCCTGCGCGCCACCGCGCAGCAGGTTCATGGTGGGCGAGCCGATGAAGGTCGCCACATAGGTGTTGGCCGGGCGGTTGTAGATCTCGTCGGGCGTGCCCAGCTGCTGCACGACGCCGCCCTTCATCACCGCGATGCGCGACCCCAGCGTCATGGCTTCGACCTGGTCGTGCGTCACGTACACGCTGGTGATGCCGCTGGCCTGGTGCAGGCGCTTGATCTCGGCGCGCATCTCCACGCGCAGCTTGGCATCCAGGTTGGACAAAGGCTCGTCGAACAAAAAGAGCTGCGGCTGGCGCGCCAGCGCCCGGCCCATGGCCACGCGCTGGCGCTGGCCGCCCGAGAGCTGGCTGGGGCGGCGGTCCAGCAGGTGGCTGATCTGCAGCATGGCCGCGACTTCGTCGATGCGCTTTTGGCGCTCGGCCTTGGGCATCTTGCGCATCTCCAGCGCAAAACCGATGTTGTCGGCCACGGAGAGCGTGGGGTACAGCGCGTAGCTCTGGAACACCATGGCGATGTCGCGGTCGCGCGGGGGCATGCCCACCACGTTCTTGCCGGCGATGCGGATCTCGCCTTCGGTGGGCTCGTCCAGGCCCGCAATGATGTTCAGCAGCGTGGACTTTCCGCAGCCCGAGGGGCCGACCAGGATGAGGAACTCGCCTGGCGCGACGTGGATGTCCACCTTGCGCAGCACCTCCACGCTCTTGTCGCCCTTGCCAAAACGCTTGTTGATGCCTGCGATGTCGAGTGATGACGCCATGATCTCTACTTACCTTCTTAACCTTTGACGGCGCCGGCAGTGAGCCCGCGCACAAAAAACTTACCGGCCAGCACATAGATCACCATCGTGGGCAGGCCCGCGATGATGGCGGCCGCCATGTCCACGTTGTAGGCCTTCACGCTGGAGCTGGTGTTGGCCAGGTTGTTCAGGCCCACGGTCACCGGCTTGGAGTCGGTGCCCGAGAACACCACGCCGAACAGGAAGTCGTTCCAGATGTTGGTGAACTGCCAGATCAGCGTGACCATGATGATGGGCGTGGACAGCGGCAGCACGATGCGCCAGAAGATCTGGAAGAAGCTCGCGCCGTCCATGCGCGCGGCGTTCACCAGCTCTTTCGGAATGGCCGCGTAGTAGTTGCGAAAGAACAGCGTGGTGCCGGCCAGGCCCGCCAGGCAGTGCACCAGCACCAGGCCCGTGATGGAGCTCGACAGGCCCAGCCAGCCGAGCACCTGGCTCATCGGCAGCAGCACCACCTGGAAGGGCATGAACACGCCGAACAGCAGCATGCCGAACAGCGCATCGCTGCCCCGGAACTTCCACAGGCTGAGCACATAGCCGTTGAGCGCGCCCCACACGGTGGAGATCAGCACCGCCGGCACGGCCATGGCCACCGAGTTCAGGAAAAACGGGCGCAGGCCGTTGCAGTCCACGCCGGTGCAGGCGCTGGACCACGCGGTGCCCCAGGCCGACCAGTTCAGCGCGGCGGGCAAGGCCAGCAGCGACGTGCTGCGGATTTCCTCGGCGTCCTTGAAAGACGTGACCAGCATCGCGTACAGCGGCAGCAGGAAAAAGGCGGTGGCCAGGGCCAGCACCGCGTAGACCAGCAGGCGGCCCACGGAAGGAAATACAGAAGGCTTAGCGGTCATGGGGCTTGGTCCGCAGTTCGCTGTAGAGATAAGGAATGACCAGCGCCGCCACGGTGGCCAGCATCATGGTCGCGCTGGCCGCGCCCAGGCCGATCTGGCCGCGCGAGAACGACATGGTGTACATGAACGTTGCGGGCACGTCGGTGGCAAAGCCGGGGCCACCGGCCGTGAGTGCCATCACCAGGTCGAAGCTCTTGATCGCCAGGTGCGACAGCACCATGAGCGTGGAGAAGAACACCGGCCGCAGCGCGGGCAGCACGATGCGCCAGTAGATGCGCGGCAGCGATGCGCCATCGACCTGCGCGGCCTTGATGATGCTGTCGTCGATGCCGCGCAGGCCCGCGAGGAACAGCGCCATCGCAAAGCCCGCGCTCTGCCAGATGCCGGCGATCACCACGCAGTAGATGGCCATCTCGGTGTCCACCAGCCAGCCGAATTCAAAGTTCGGGAAGCCCCAGTCGCGCACCATTTTTTCGATGCCCAGGCCCGGGTTCAGCAGCCACTTCCAGGCCGTGCCCGTGACCACGAAGGACAGCGCCATCGGGTACAGGTAGATCGTGCGCAGCGCGCCTTCGGCACGGATTTTCTGGTCCAGCAGCACGGCCAGCACCACGCCGATGGCCAGGGACCCGCCCACGTAGCCCACGCCGAAGATGCCCAGGTTCTTCAAGGCCACCCACCAGCGGTCCATCTCCCACAGGCGCTCGTACTGCGCCAGGCCCGCCCACTCGTAGTTGGGCAGCATGCGCGAAACAGTCAGGCTCAATACGCCGTTCCACAGCATCAGGCCGTAGATGAACGCAAAACCCAGAACAAAAGCCGGTGTCACGACCAGCTTGGGCAACCATGTCTCGAACGTATTCTTGGTCATCGCCGGTCCACCCCATGGTGAAGAAACATCCCCCTCGGGGGCAGCGACCCGCGCGGCGGCGGAGCGTGGGGGTCATTTTTCATGGCTGCGAAAAAATTTCTGGCATGTGCCTGCATATGAAAAAAAGGGGGGCACGCACAGAGTGCCCCCCAAAGAACAAAGTCACCTCTGACTAACTCGCTAACTCACTTCACCATTCCATGTCCGGGCCACAGGGGCCGCCGCGCCGGGCCAAGCCCCGCGCCGCGCCTCCCTGCGGCCCGAAGTGGAATCACTTACCACCAGACCTCGTACTGCACACCCACCAGCGTGCGCGAAGTCTTGCCGTTGGCACCGAAGGTGGCCGCATTGGCCACGGCGGCGGCCTGGTTCCAGTTGGCCTTGGTCACATACAGGCGCAGCTCGGGGCGCGACCAGAAATCTTCCGACAGGGCCAGGGCACCCGCCAGCGTGACCTTGGACAGGCGCTGGTCGGGGCCCGTGCCCTTGCGCGTGGTGGTGGACAGCTCGGCCAGCATCTTGAAGTTCTGCGTGAACGCGTACGAACCACGGCCGCCCAGCGAGAAGTCCTTGGTCTCCACGCCGGTCAGGTCGGCCTTGTTGGTCTGGTAGCCAATGAGCGCCTGGCCGCCGAAGGGGCCGCTTTGCCAGTTGATGGAGTCAGCGATGCGCGTGGAGCGCCGGCCGGGCCGGCTGCCGTCGATGGCCTCGAACTCCCCGTCGATGCGGGCATGGCCCCGCGAGGTCTGCAGGTACAGGGTATTGCTGATGCTGGGCAGCAGGAATTCCTTTTGCGTGTGCATCAGCGAGACGCCCGAGCCCGAGCCGCCATTGGCCTGGCCCTTGCCGCCCACGGCCGTCAGCAGCACGCGCAGCTTGCCGCCGGGGTTGGTGTTGATTTCCGACAGGTCGGCGTTGATGCGGTGCGCCTTGACGTTGTTGGGCAGGTTGCCGTCGAACTTGTCGCCGGTGAACACGCCCACACCCAGCTTCATGCCGCCGATCGGCACGTCGGTCACGCCGGCGCCGATGTTGTCGCCGTAGTTGAGCAGGAAGTAGTCGACGATGTGCACGTCCTGGATCCGCAGGCGGCGCTGGCCGGCCCAGAACTTGGCCTCGGGCGAGAACGAGAAGCCGCTCATTTCCACGTAGGCCTGCTCGGTGCTGATGTCGCCGCTGCCCCACTTGGCGGGCATGTAGTTCACCTTCCACTTGATGCCGTTGGTCTCGAAGCCGCGCGCGAAGTTGACTTCGATGCCGTTGTCGCCCTCGTTGCCCAGGCGGAACTTCTGCAGCTCGCCGCCGAGCGACAGGTTGCCCTTGACGCCGTCGGAGTGGTTGAACACGGGGCCACCCCGCGAGTAACCGTTCATCTCGAAGCCGGCAACTTCCAGTGCCATGGCTCCATTCATCGCGCATGCGGCGGCCAAAGCCACCGCCGTGAGGCGGTTTCTTTTCATCATGTTGATTCCCTCAGTGGTGGTGGTTTATTTGGTCTTCGCGGCGGTCGCGATCTTCTTCATGGCGTCGGCGACGCTCACCTTGTCGTCATTCCAGAACTGGCTGACCACGTCCTTGATGGCGCCTTCCGTGGCGGGCGCGATCGCCATGCCATGGGCCACGCTGGGCAGCAGGCTGCCGCTCTTGGCGGTGTCGGCGAAGTCCTTGGCCGAGGCCTTGGCGCAGTCGTCGAACTTGTCCATCTTCTGGCCGGCGCGCACCGGGATGGAACCCTTGTTCAGGTTGAACACCTCCTGGAATTCGGGGCTCATGATGGAACTGGCCAGGTCGCTCTGCGCCTTCTGGGCAGCGGCATCCTTGAGCTTGAACAGGATGAACGAGTCCACGTTGAAGGTGAACGACGTGGTCGTGCCCGGCGCCGCGGCGCACAGGAAGTCCTTGCCCGGCGCCTTGTTGGCCGCCAGGAACTCGCCCTTGGCCCAGTCACCCATGAGCTGGAAGCCCGCCTTGCCCTGGATCAGCATGGCCGTGGCCAGATTCCAGTCGCGGCCGGGTGCGCCGGGGTCGGTGTACGACTTGATGCGGCGGAAGGTTTCCAGCGACTTCTTCATGGTGTCGCTGTTGATGGCCTTGTCATCAAGCTTCACCAGGGCGTCCTGGTAGAACTTGGGGCCGCCGACGCCCAGCACCACCGATTCGAAGGTGGTGAAATCCTGCCAGTTCTGGCCCCCGTGGGCCACGGGCACCAGGCCCGCGGCCTTGAGCTTGTCGGCGGCGGCGAAGAACTCGTCCCAGGTCTTGGGCATGGCGGCCACGCCGGCCTTCTTCAGGGCCTCGGAGCTGCCCCACATCCAGTTGACCCGGTGCACGTTGACGGGGGCCGCCACGTAGGCGCCCTTGTACTTCATGACATCGGCGACCACCTTGGGCAGCAGCTCGTCCCACTTCTCGGCCTTGGCCAGGGCGTCCATGTTGGCCAGCACGCCTTCGGAGGCCCATTCCTGGATGGCCGGGCCCTTGGTCTGCGCGGCCGAAGGCGGGTTGCCCGAGATCACGCGGCTCTTGAGCACGGTCATGGCGCTGTCGCCGCCGCCGCCGGCCACGGCGAAATCACGCCAGGTGTGGCCCTTGGCCTGCATGATCTTCTTGAGCTCGGCCACCGACTTGGCCTCGCCGCCCGAAGTCCAGTAGTGCAGGACCTCGACCTCCCCCGCGCTGGCCGACATCGCTGCCGCCAGGCCCACCGCCACTGCGGCGATCTTTGTCATCTTCCACATACCCTTGTCTCCTCGATGTTTGAATCCGTTTGGTGCGCAGCAGACCGGTGCCGTTCAGCGCAGTCGGTACTTTAATTACAATAATTAATGAACATATCAGGACTTTCCCGGGGTGTGCTTTCTCCGCCAGGGCTCCACCCTGTTACCGGATTACGTGCGGCGCGCAGGCCCCGCCCCCGCGCCACCCCGGGCAGGCGGACCGGCGCGGCCGGGCAAGCCGCTTTGTTATGCTCAATCCCATGGCCACGATACTGATAGTCGAAGATGATGCCCTGTTGCTGGACGCGCTGACCGGGCAGCTGCAGCAGCTGGAGTTCGGCGTCTGCACGGCGTCGAGCGTGGCCGAGGCCACCGCCCTTTTGCAGGCGCAGGCGGTGGACGGCATCATCCTGGACCTGGGCCTGCCGGGCGCCGACGGCATGGAGCTGCTGACCTGGGCGCGCACCCACATCGCCGGCCTGCCGGTGCTGATTCTCACCGCGCGCGACGGCGTGGAGGACCGCGTGCTGGGCCTCAACGCCGGGGCCGACGACTACATCACCAAACCCTTCAACATGCAGGAGCTGCAGGCCCGCCTGCAGGCCATGCTGCGCCGCGCGCGGCAACCGGCGTTCACCCAGGCGAGCAGCGCCGGGACCCCCGGCACCACCATCGGCCCCCTGGCGCTGGACCACGCCAGCCACAGCGCGGCCCTCGACGGCGAGCCGCTGGACCTCACCCAGCGCGAATGGGAGCTGCTGGAGCTGCTCGTGAACCGCTGCGGCGAGGTGGTCACGCGCGACGACGTGCTGGCCGCCTGGCGCGCCAGCCCGCCCGAGCCCGGGCAGACCGCCGCGCCGCTGAACTCCAATGCGCTGGAGGTCTACGTGCACCGGCTGCGCAAGAAGCTCGACCCATCGCCGCTGAACATCCGCAACATCCGGGGCCTGGGCTACATGCTGGCGAAACCATGAACAACCCCCTGTGGCGCTGCGCGCCTTCCCCCTTCTCTCGCGCTGCGCGTGGGAAGGGGGACGCCGCCAGCGCGGCGGGGCGGCCCTTGCGCGGCGGCCCTGGCATCGGCCGCGCCGGTTTCATACGGCCTGCACTGGGCCACCACTGACATGCGGCAGGTCCCGGGGGTCTCCCTGCAGCGCAAGCTGCTGCTGTGGCTGCTGCTGCCCCAGCTCGTGCTGTGGCTGTCGGGCGGTTTCCTGGCGTGGCGCATCGCGCTGCAGAACGGCGAAAAGGGCATCGACCAGACGCTGACCCAGTCGGTGCGCGCGCTGGCGCGGCAGATCAAGCCCATTGGCGACGGGCTGCTGGTGGATTTCCCCAAGGCCGCGCAGGACATCCTGGAGCAGGACCCGGCCGACCGCATCACCTACATGGTGTCGTCCCCGCCCGGCCGCTTCCTGCTGGGCAATGCCCAACTGCCCGCGCCGCCGCCGGTGGAGGTGCGCGTGGGCGATCCGTACCTCTACCACGCGCGGGTGGACGACCGCCCCGTGCGCGTGGCGCTGCTCGACGTGGACTACGGCACGCCCCAGACGCGGCAGACCCTGCGCGTGCAGGTGGCCCAGAGCCTCACGGTGCGCGAACGCATCGCGCAGGAGCTGCTGGAGCAGATGGTGTTCCCGATGGGGCTGATGGGGCTGGCGCTGAGCGCGGTGGTCTACGCGGGCGTGCTGCGCGGCCTGCAGCCGCTCAAGCGCCTGGAGGCCCAGATCGAGCAGGCCGGCGCCCGGCCCCAGGCGGGCACCACGCCCCTGCCGCCCATCGAGCTGACCTCGGCCCCCCAGGAGGTGCATTCGCTGGCCAGCACCATCAACCGGCTGCTGGAGACCGTGGCTCGCGGACAGCAAAAGGAAAAGCGCTTCCTCAACGATGCCGCGCACCAGCTGCGCACGCCGCTGGCGGGGCTCATCGGCCAGACCGAGCTGGCGCTGCACGAGAGCCATGAGCCCGCGGTGCAGGAGCGGCTGCACAAGGTGCTGTCGGCCGCGCAGCGCAGCGCCCACCTGGTGCACCAGCTGCTGCAGCTGGCGCGCTCGGAATCGAGCGTGGAGATGCGGTCCATCGACCTGGCGGCGCTCGCGCGCGAGGTGGCCCGCGAATGGGCGGCCCGCGCCCTGGCGCAGGGCATGGATCTGGGCTATGAGGGCGACGACCAGCTGGCGGTGCAGGGCCACCCGCTGCTGCTGCGCGAGGCGCTCAACAACCTCATCGACAACGCGCTGCACTACGCGGGCGAAGGCGCCACCGTGACGGTGCGCGTGGGCCGCGAGGAGCCCGGGCGCTGGGCCCTGCTGGTGGTGGAGGACGACGGGCCCGGCGTGCCGGCCGAGCACCTGGGCGATCTGTTCGCGCGGTTCTGGCGGGGGTCGGACAAGGCGGGCGGGTGCGGGCTGGGGCTGTCGATCGTGGAGGAGATCGCGCTGCGGCATGGGGGCCGGACGGTGGCCGAGGGGGTGGTGCCGAGGGGGTTGCGGGTGGGAATGCGGCTGCCCGCGGGGTGAGGTTTTTGGTGTTTTGGGGGCCTGGCGCTTGCTGAATAAGCGCCAACAGCTATTGTTTTAATAGCGGCTGGTTCTCGTGCTTGCCATTCGGGCGATGGAAACCACAGAGCTATAAAAACAATAGCGGCTGGCGCTTGCTACACAAGCGCCAGCCGCCTAAAGCACTAAAAATTTTGACCTCAAGCCGCCAGGATCAGCTTCTCCAGCTTCACCGCATCCGCCGCAAACGCCCGGATGCCTTCCGCCAGTTTCTCCGTCGCCATGGCATCTTCATTGAGCGCAAACCGGAACCCCGCCTCGTCATAGTTCACCGCGGGCAGGTCCAGCCCCTTCGCCGCGTCCGCATCGAGCGCGCGCTGCAGCGGCGCATCGCTGGCCGCCAGCTGGGCCAGCAGGTCGGGCGCGATGGTGAGCAGGTCGCAACCCGCCAGCGCCGTGATCTGGCCCACGTTGCGAAAGCTCGCGCCCATCACCTCGGTGGCGATGCCGAAGCGCTTGTAGTGGTTGTAGATCTGCGTGACCGACTGCACGCCCGGGTCGTTGGCCCCCGCACGCGCGGCCTCGTCCCAGCTGGCGCCGGCCTGCTTCTTGTACCAGTCGTAGATGCGGCCCACGAACGGCGAGATCAGCTGCACCTTGGCCTGGCCGCAGGCCACGGCCTGGGCGAACGAGAACAGCAGCGTGAGGTTGGTATGGATGCCCTTGCGCTCGAGCTGCTCGGCGGCCTGGATGCCTTCCCAGGTCGAGGCGATCTTGATGAGCACCCGGTCGATGTGGATGCCTTCGGCCTGGTACAGCTCGATGATGCGCTCGGCGCGCGCGACGGTGGCGCTGGTGTCGAAGCTCAGGCGCGCATCCACCTCGGTGGAGACGCGGCCCGGAATCGTGGCCAGGATCTCGCGGCCGAAGCGCACCAGCAGGCGGTCGATGATTTCATGCATCGGGCGGCCCCGGAACTGCGCCACGGTGTCCTGTAGCAGCGGTGCGTACTCCGGCTTTTGCACGGCCTTCAGGATCAGCGAGGGGTTGGTGGTCGCATCCTGGGGCTGGAACTGCGCCAGTTGCTTGAAGTCGCCGGTGTCGGCAACCACGGTGGTGAACTGTTTGAGGGCGTCGAGTTGGTTCGTCATGGTGTCATTATTCCGCATTGGCCAGGGCGCCATCGGTACTACCAACCACCGATACGCCGTGGGTGCCCAGGCTCAGCAACACGTCCTCGCCCACGGCGAGCACGTCGTCGAGGTCGGACGACACCACGAAGATGCCGCCCAGCGCCGTCTCGAAGGTGTATTCGTGCACTGCCCCCAGGTAGGCCGACTTGGCGAGCCGCGCCGGCAACAGGCCATCGCCCTGGCGGTGGATGCGCCAGGCCTCGGGGCGCACCGCCACCTTCACCGAACCGCCGTGCACCGCCATGCGCGGGCGCAGCGCCAGCGGCCCGAGCAAGACCGAGCCATCGGCTTGCGCAGTAGCCGGGAACAACATCGCCTCGCCCATGAAGCCCGCCACGAATTCGCTGTGCGGCGTTTCGTACAGCGCGCGCGGCGAGCCCTTCTGCGCAATCAGCCCCTGGTTCATCACGATGATCTGGTCGCTCACGGCCATGGCCTCGGCCTGGTCGTGGGTGACATACGCCACCGTGAGCGACAGGCGCTGCTGCAGCGCGCGGATTTCCTCGCGCATCTCGCGGCGCAGACGGGCGTCCAGGTTGGACAGGGGTTCGTCGAACAGCAGCACCTCGGGCTCCAGCACCAGCGCGCGCGCCAGGGCCACGCGCTGCTGCTGGCCACCCGACAGCTCGCTGGGCAGGCGGTCGTCATAGCCCACCAGGCCCACGCCACGCAGGGCCTCCACGGCCTTGGCGCGGGCCACGTCCTTGGAGAACCCCGACATGCGCAGGCCGTACATCACGTTCTCGGCCACGTTCATGTGCGGGAATAGCGCATAGCTCTGGAACATCATGCTCACATTGCGCTGCGCGGGGCCGAGCGTGGTCACGTCCTTGCCGCCGATGAGGATCTCGCCCGCGGTGGGCGACTCCAGCCCCGCGATCATGCGCAAGGTGGTGGTCTTGCCGCAGCCCGAGGGCCCCAGGATGGTGGTGAGCGTGCCGCGCGGCACCTCAAAGCTGATGCCTTTGACCGCCAGGCCCGCGGACGGGTCGCTGCCGTAGCGTTTGGTGATGTTGCGGAACACGATGCCCGCATCGCTGTTGTTCATGGCGTATCTTCTTTTTGAAAGGTGTCAGTGCGCGGCGGCGGGTGCCGTGCGTGCAGCGCCCCGGCGGCCCAGCTTGCGCTCGCCGACGAGCAGTTGGATCAGGCCGATGGAGGCGGACATGAGCAGGATGAGCACCGTGCAGTACGCGAGTGCCACGCCATAGTCGCCATTGCCCACGCGGCCGATGATGTAGGTGGTGGCCAGCTCGTTTTCGGCCGTGACCAGGAAGATCACCGCGCTCACCGTGGTGATGGCGCGCACGAAGCTGTACACCAGCGCCGCGACCAGCGCGGGCTTGAGCAGCGGCAGCACCACGTGGCGCAGCGTCTGCACGCTGCCCGCGCGCAGCATGACGGAGGCCTCGTCCAGCGAGCGGTCCAGCTGCTTGAAGGCCGCCGTGCCCGCCCGCACGCCCACCGGCAGGTTGCGGAACATGAAGCACAGCACGATGATGAGCGCCGTGCCCGTGAGCTCGAACGGCGGCACGTTGAACGCCAGGATGTAGCTCACGCCCAGCACCGTGCCCGGGATGGCGAAGGCCAGCAGCGCCGCGAACTCGAACGCGCCCTGCCCCCGGAACTCGGTGCGCGCCAGCAGCCAGGCGATGCCGATGCCCAGCGTGGCCGTGAGCGGCGCCGAGATGGCCGCGAGCTTGACGGTGGTGAAGAAGGAGTTCCACGCCGTGCCCGCCCACACCACGCCGAACTGGCCCCACTCCACGCTGAACGCGGTGCGAAAGTGCGCCAGCGTGATGGTGTAGTCGCGCCCCCAGGTCTGCACGAAGCCGCCGGCCAGCGCGAACAGGTAGACGATGAGCGTGAAGGCCATCCACGGCAGCGCGATGGAATGCACCACGCGGCGCACGCCGGCGGGCAGCGGCATGGCGATGCCCGCGTCGCCCTTGCCCGACACGGTGGTGAAGTTCTGCTTGCCCAGCAGGCCGCGCTGGATGGCGAACACGGTGAGCGCGAAGAACGTGAGGATCCAGGCCAGCGACGCCGCACGCCCCTGGTCGTACTGCGCGCCCACGATGGCGAAGAAGATCTCGGTGGAGAGCACCGAGAACTGCCCGCCCACCACGATGGGGTTGCCGAAGTCGGCCATGCTTTCGATGAAGCCCACCAGGAATGCGTTGGCCAGGCCGGGCTTGAGCAGCGGCAGGGTCACGGTCATGAAGGTGCGGTGCGGGCTGGCGCGCAGGGTCTGCGCGGCCTCCTCCAGGCTGGGCGCCACGCCCTGCACCACGCCGCGCATGATCATGAAGGCGATGGGCGTGAAGGCAAAAGTCTGCGCCACCCACACGCCGAGCCAGCCATAGAACCAGCGCGACGGGGTGATGCCGAACGCGTATTCGAGAAACTGGTTGAACACCCCGGCGCGGCCGAACAGCAGGATGAGGCCCAGCCCCACCACGAACGGCGGCGTGATGATGGGCAGCAGCGCCACGATGTTCAGCGGCCGCGCATAGCGGCGCGAGGCGCGCTCGGCCATCAGCGCCATGAAGCTGCCCAGGAGCGTGGTGCTGGTGGCTGTCATCAGCCCCAGGAACAGCGTGTTCCAGGCCACGCCGCAGCGCTGGCCACCGGCCAGGCACGACAGGCCGAAGTTGCGTTCGTGCGCGATGCGCTCCCACACCACGGCCAGCGAGAACGGGCCGTCTTCGAGGAAAAACGCGGCCGACAGCGCCTTGAGCACGGGGAACACGATGAACAGCGCCAGCAGGCTGCCGCAGGTGAGCACGGCCGCCGCCACGAACAGGTCGCCCTTGAAGAATCCACGCCGCGCGACGCCAAATGCCAGCAGCACCAGCAGCGCAGAGAGCACCACGAACCCGCCCCAGCCCATGCCGGGCTGGCGCGCGCCCAGCTCGCCCAGGGTGGTGTTCATCCATTCAAACGCCCAGCCGCGCGCACCGATGGTGAAGCCGCTCGCCAGCAGCGCCAGCAACCCCAGAGCGCCCCCTGCGGCCAGCACCGCACCCTGGGTGCGGCCGGCGGGAAGGCAGGCGCCCAGCCCGGCCACGGCCAAGCCGACCAGGCCCAGCCAGAGCCACGACCGGCCGAACAACGCCGCCTGCATCAGCCCGTTGGCCGCCTGTTCGCTGCTGAAGACCTGTCCCACCGCGAGCAGGCCGTTGGCATCCTGCTGCGCATACCAGGGAAATGCCAGATAGCCCAGCACGCCCACGACCCACCAGACCCACAGGGGCCGGTTGACCGAGGCGCTTCGCGCTGAGGTTCGAAAAGTTGCGTGCGCCGCCGCGGCTGCTGCCGACACCACCATCCCTCAGCGCGCAGCGTTCTGCACGTCTTTTTCCCAGCGCGCGATCAGGCGGCGGCGCTCGGCGCTCGCGCCGTACTTGGCGTAGTCGTAGTTGATGAGCTTCATCTTGGCCGGGTCGGTCATGCGCGGGTCCTTGGGCACCTGCGTGTTGCTGGGCAGCTGGAACTGCTTGGCCGCCAGGCCGAACTGCTGCCCCCCGGGCGTGAGCGCCCATTCGTAGAACTTCTTGGCCGCATCGGTGTTCGGGCCGTTCTTGACGATGCTCATCGAGCCCACCTCGGCGCCCGTCCCTTCCGAGGGCGTGATGGACCCGACGGGAAAGCCGTTGACCGCCTCGGTGGTCACGTCGTGCACGAAGCTGATGGAGACCGTGGTCTCGCCCCGCGCCGCGGCCTTGACCGGCGCAGTGCCCGAGCGCGTGTAGGTGCTCACGTTGGGGTGCAGGGCCTTGAGGTACTCGAACGCCTTTTCCTCGCCCATGATCTGCACCAGCGTGGCGATCATGGTGTAGGCCGTGCCGCTGGAGGCCGGGTTGGCCATCTGCACCTCGCCCTTGAACTCGGGCTTGAGCAGGTCGGCCCACGACTGCGGCGGGTTGAGCTTGCGCTTGGCCAGCAACTCCTTGTTGTAGCCAAAGCCCAGCGGGCCCAGGTACACGCCCACGGTACGGTATTTGGAATCGGTGGCCTGCTTCTGCGCCCAGGGGTAGAGCTGGGCGAGCTGCGGCGATTTGTATTCGAGCGTGAGACCCTGCTCGGCCGCCTGCAGGTGCGGGTCGCCCGTGCCGCCGAACCAGATGTCGGTCTTGGGGTTGGCCTTCTCGGCATTGAGCTGGGCCAGCGCCTCGCCCGATCCCTTGGCCGTCATGTTGACCTTGGTGCCGGTGGTCTTGGCGTACACCGTGGACATCAGGTTGCACCACTCGGCCTGCACCGAACAGATGATGTTGACCTGGCCCTGGGCCCAGCTGCCGCAGGCCGCGGTCGCAAGGGCCGCTCCGGCCAGCAGGTTCTTCAGCAGAGGTTTGCGCATGAAAGGCTCCTAGGTATCGGGATTACGTGATGCAAGGATGCTATTGCTGCGGCCCTGGCCGGGTCAGGGGGGAACCCCGCAGGCATGGTGCAAGCAGGATGAAAGGCAGGGCCAGCCCCCTCCCCGTGGCGTTTGGAACCAAGTTACATTAGGCGAACATGCGACACCGCCATCCCCGGCGGCGGCGCCGACCACGAGCCCGCCCATGCCCGCCCTGTCTTGCTCCCCGTCGATGCGCCGCCTTGGCCCGCCCGGCTGCCGGCGCCACTGACACGCCTTCACCGACATGCTCGACCGCATCACCGCCTCCCTGCCCTCGCTAGCCCCCGCCGAACAGCGGGTGGCCAAGCTGGTGCTCACCGACCCCCGCGCGTTCGCACGGCTGCCCGTGCGCGAGCTGGCCGAGCGCGCCCACGTGAGCAAGCCCACGGTGGTGCGCTTTTGCCGCAGCATGGGCTATGACGGGCTGGCCGATTTCAAGCTCAAGCTCGCGGGCAGCGTGAGCGAGGGCGTGCCCTTCATCCACCGCAGCGTGGATGCGGATGACAAGACGGGCGACGTGCTGGTGAAGGTCGTCGACAACGCGGTGGCCGCCTTCCTGCAGTACCGCAACGCGGCCAGCACCGTGGCCATCGAACGCGCGGCCGAGGCGATTGCCGCGACCTGGAAGACGGGCAAGCGCATCGAGTTCTACGGCGTGGGCAATTCGGGCATCGTTGCGCAGGACGCCCAGCACAAATTCTTTCGCCTGGGCGTTACCTCCATCGCCAGCAGCGACGGCCACATGCAGGTGATGAGCGCCACCTTGCTGGGCCCGGGCGACTGCGCGGTGATCATCTCCAACTCGGGCCGCACGCGCGACCTGATGGACGCGGCGGACATCGCGCGCAGGAACGGCGCGACCACCATCGTCATCACGGCCAGCGGCTCGCCCCTGGCCAGCACCTGCCAGATCCACCTGGCCGCCGACCACCCCGAGGGTTACGACCGCTACAGCCCGATGGTGTCGCGCCTTATGCACCTGCTGATCATCGACGTGCTGGCGACCTGCGTGGCGCTGCGCATCGGCAGCTCGCTGCAGCCCATCCTGCAGCAGATGAAGGAAAACCTCCGCGCCAAGCGCTACGCGTAGGCGCCCTGCCGCCCGCAGGATCCGCCACCCTCGGGACATCGGCCCCTGCGTGCCCAGAACCGCCGGCCACCGCCGGCCCGGCCGCGCCGACGGCACACCCTCTGTACCGGCCGGTGCCCGGATGGCTGCCGCTACAGCGGCGTGCACATGGCCGAACAGCCCGGAGTGCCATCACAGACCTCCCCGCCGTTGACGACCCCGTCACCACAGTACCCGCCCGTCAGGCTCAACGGCGCCGTGCAGGAGGCGTTGCAGGCCATGCAGGAAGCGCTGCCATAGGGGCAGCTGGTCTCCGTCACGTTGTTGCCGTCGTCGCAGACCTCGGCGCCGTTGCGTATGCCGTCGCCGCAGAAGGCGCCCGTGAGGCTCAGCGTCGCCGTGCAGGTGGCGTTGCACCTCATGCAGGTGGCGGTGCCGTCCGGGCAGCTGGTCTCCGTCACGTTGTTGCCGTCGTCGCAGACCTCGGCGCCGTTGCGTATGCCGTCGCCGCAGAAGGCGT